>JBLIBL010000071.1:0-16914 GCA_047633355.1 Polaribacter sp. | reverse complement strand
GAAGATTTCTTGGCTCAAGGGGCAGCTAGATTTGAAGACTTTAGTGACTTTGGCTCTACTTTTGATTGGAAGGTCGCTGGATTGTATACCGTGTCTGATAATCTTAAGGTTCGCGCTTCAGTAAGTACTGGTTTTCGCGCACCGACCATTGGTCAAGCCAATGTTCGAACTGTTCAAACTCAAACTGATGCGAATGGTATCTTACAAGACGTTGCCACGCTACCGCCTACTAATCCTGTTTCAGCACGGTTCGGCGGCGTAGCTCTACAACCGGAAGAATCTTTCAGTTATGCTGCTGGATTTGTTTATGAAAATGGTGATTTCTTTCTAACCGCTGATTATTTTAATGTTGAAGTGACCGATAGAATTACTCAAACGTCAGAAATTAATTTAACCGATACTGACCGAGCAGAATTGACTGCTTTAGGCGTTACCGATGCTATCGGCTTAACTTCGGTTAAATACTTCAGTAATGATTTCGATACAACCACTAAAGGTCTTGATTTGGTTGCAAACTATTCCAATGAAGCGTTTGGTGGCGATATCTCATATTCCTTAGCTTTTGCTTGGGTAGATACCACTGTAGATCGTTCCGGCCCTAACACTGATTCTAGAAAGATCGGTCGTTTAGAAGAGGGGCTACCTAAGACCAAAGGTTCTTTCACAACTAAATATCAAGCTGATGATTGGAGTTTGATGGGTCGTATTAATCATTTTGGTGCTTTCGAGCAGTTTGGTCCAAATATCAGCGGACCTGCCGCACTTCTTTTTGATACGGAATTTGGATATGATATTAGTGATTCTATGGGATTTGCTTTCGGTATCAATAATATAAGTGATGAAAGAGGACCAGATGCTGCAGTTAATTCAGTTGGCTTAAGTACTTCGTCTGGCCGTGCTTTTTCAACGGTCACACCTTATGGTTCTAACGGTCGTTTCTATTATGTGAATCTTGCATATAGCTTTGATTAGAACTTAGTTAGTGAAGTAATTAAAAAACCAACGCTTCGGTGTTGGTTTTTTTTTATTTTTAATTAAAGTACTTACTAGCCTGAATTTAACCGTATCCAAAAATATCAAAATAAAGCTCGTTTATTTATGAAAAAAATATTAAAAACACTTTCTGCCTATGTGATTCTATCTTTAAGTTATCTACCTACACTTACCGCATCTAAGCTTTTTTCCGAATTCTCAAAAATTGACTTATTGATCACTAACGGTCAAGTTTTAGACGGCTTAGGCAACAAAGCAGTATTATCTGATGTAGTAATCGTTGGTGATGAAATCGTTTTTGTAGGCCAAACAAACTTTTCTACAGAAGAGCTTAGATTAAGTGTCAAGAAAAGCATCAATGCAAAACAACGCATCCTGGCGCCCGGCTTTATCGACTTGCATTCTCATGGTGATCCGCTCGCTAAAATCGTCGGTAAAAATGACCGTTTGATAATGAGCCATATGAGAAATGAAGATAGTGATCAATTATCAGCATCGATTGCTGAGTTAGTGAGGCAAGGTCAGTTTGCAAAAGTACATATCTCGCATATTAAATCAGTCTATGGGGCAGGAGATTCAGAAGCAGAAGATATTATAAAAATATTCAGGTATGCTAAAAAATCGGGTATTCAATTGTCCGCTGATATTTATCCTTACAACGCAAGTTACGCAGGAATTAGTTTACTCTTTCCCGTTTGGGCAAAGACTACAGAGCAGTTTGTGGTTGTGCTAAAAGAAAGGCGAGAAGAATTAGAACAGTTTTTGCGAGATAAAATTATTAAACGAAATGGACCAGAAGCGGCGAAGATCTTCGGTATTACAGATCGAGGAATTATTCGCGCAGGCATGAAAGCCGACATCATAATATTTGACCCGAGCCAAATTAAAGCAAACGCTAGTTATTCTAAGCCACATCTATTGGCACAAGGTTTTGACACCGTTATTATCAATGGAAACATAGCAAGACAGTCTGAGAAGATGAATACGGCTTTATTTGGTAAGGTTCTTAAGCCTTAATCATTAGTCAAAAAATGGAATGAGTTGCTCTCATTCACTAATAGGAGAACTGGATATTAAGAAACTAAAAACAGCAGAAGGCCTATTTAAAGATCGAGAATATCATCAAGCTGAAAAATTGTTAGTCGATTTACTAAAAACTGATCCAAATAATTTTCAAGCGATTCGACTATTGTCACAAATAGGAATTACTGCAGGTGCCTATTTAAAAGTGATCCCGTTGCTAGAAAAATGTATTGATATTAAGTCGGATGACGCTACGCTTATATTGCAATTAGCACAAATATGTACAGAATGTGATTATCCAGAAAAAGCAGAACTGAATTTTCAAAGCCTTGTGAAAAAATTCCCAGATTGGCCGATTGGACATTTCTCTTATGCTGGTTTCTTGCAATCATTTGGTCGGACTAAAGAAGCTATTCAAACGCTTAATCGAACCCTGGAACTTGATCCAAAACATGCTGGCGCTTATCTTGCCTTAGCCAATATTCGGTCAATGGAAGGTGGCCATAAACTAACGAAGGCAATATCAACATTACTCTCAGAATTTGTTGATCAAGGAATAAATCTAGTAGACCAAATGAAACTGTACTACGCCCTGGGTAAAGCAAAATCAGATCAAAAAGAATACCGGTCAGCATTTGAATGTTGGCAAAAAGCGAATGCTATTCAGCTAAAATTTTGTGATTTTAGGGTTACACAAATGTTTCCTTTTTATGAACAACTAAAAAAAAGTTTCAAAGAAATATCATACTTGCCAGTGGAAAAAATTGAAAACACACGGGTCAAAATAAAACCAACACCTATATTTATTGTAGGGCTGCCTCGATCGGGATCAACGCTGTTGGCCCAGATGTTATCTGGGCATTCTCAAATTGAATCTGCAGGCGAAGTGACCTTTATCTCCAACCAAGTTGTTGGGCGTTTGCAACAAATGACGGGAAAGCCATATCCTATTGATGTTCATAAATTAAACGCAGAACAATGGACAGAGCTAGGAGAGGTTTATTTGAAACAGATGAGAAAAACTTGTCCTAATAGTCATAATGTTATTGATAAACTCCCAGCCAATTTTCAATCAATAGGGTTGATAAAAAAAATACTTCCACAGGCTAAAATAATCAATATTCAAAGAAAACCGGAGGCTATTGCTATATCAATTTTCAAGAATTATTTTGCACAAAACGAGCCCTATTTTTGTGACCTAAAAGAGTTGGCAATGTATTATCGTAGTTATAAGGATCTGATGTCGTTTTGGTTAGAGAAAGATACTTCAAGTGTTATAGATTTAACTTATGAAAACTTGGTTGCTGAACCTAAAAAGGAGCTCCAACAGTTACTAAATGATTGGGGTTTGGCCTGGGAAGAGAGCTGTTTGAAACAACATACCCGTACAGAACGAATTTCTACCCTAAGTGACATCCAGGTTAGAAAGCCAATTTACAAGAGTTCAGTTAACGACTGGAAAAAATATCAAACATTTATATCAGATTTTAGTACTATGATTTCATAGTTACTGATCTGCGGTGCAATCGGCAGCTGAAAAATAGATAAATTGGGGGCTAAACCCCACCTTCTATTGTTCTATTTTATTTGAAGATCGAGTGCAATCGACTTAAAGAAAAGGGGCTTCCGAGCCTATTTTATAATGGAAGATGAGTTACAAAGTCCTTGACTCGTTGATAAAAATATTTATATCTCCTCAGATGGTCGTCTCTGAGGGTATGATCAAAGAGGACACTGTATCTTTGCAAAAATTATTGAATGCTATGGTAAGCAAAGAAAAACCTCATCAGCTAGCAGAAGGTTTTAATACTATTGTTGTTAATAGTAAAATAGCGAGAGATACTTCAATGTTTGATAAAACAACTTGACCATATAAGGTTTAAAGAGGAAGCATGAATATATTACATATATCTGACCTACATTTTGGCCCTCGACACTGGAAAGGTAATGATGCTTTATTATTAGAAAAATTAAATAGTTATTTAGCAGATATAATAATCAATACAGGTGATAACACAACCGATTCTTTAGAAAGTGAATTTAAAGCCGTCGGTGATTTTCTAAACGCACTTAACTGCAAACATATTATTTCAATTCCTGGTAATCATGATAAGAGAAATATGCGAGCGCAAGATTTCTTTCGTCAATATATTGATAATGTTGAGGTTATTCGCCCAATGGATCCGTTAAGGTGTACCAAAAATAAAATCTTAATTGATCAATACACCACAGGAATCAAAGAACATTTCACCGATATAAATTTTATCAAAAAAATTACCATTGATGGAAAATCTTTATTAGTGGTATGCATTGACTCTAATGTAAGTTATCAAGATATTGGATCTATTGATCGAGAAATGCTTGATACCGTCTCCCAAAAAATTAACGAACTCGAATATGATAGTATAATATTGTTAAATCATTATTCAATTGTAGATGCTGATGGTGACCCCATGTATCATTCTGAGCGTATTATTGAGTTTGTAAAACAAAACAAAATTGAACATGTCTTTTGTGGTCATGGGCATAATTTACAGTTGACTAAAACAACAGACTTAATCCGTAATTATTCTTTTAATCAATATAAAAATGGAACCTTGGGATCTCACAACTCCCACAAAGATTCAAACATGTTTTTATATTATGAAAATTTTGCAGAAAAAAATATGAAAATTCATATAGTAAGAATACATATTGTTGGTGATCAGCTAGAATTTGAAGAAAATATAATCAGTATAACTTGAGGAATAAAATTCTGAGTAACACTAAAATTAAAACGTCTGGCTCCCCTTGGGGTGTAGAAGTTATTATTAGCATGTGCATCGGTTATGCAATGTTAATGTTGTGTAGAACCGTAGTTAGTGTTGCTGGGCCAGCGATGTTGCAAGATCCTTCTTTGCATCTTGATACCGCTAGTTTTGGTGCCATTCTAGGCTGGGGAACCGCAGGAAACTTAACGGGTAAATTAACCAATGGTATTTTGGCCGATAAGCTAGGCGGTAGCCGAGTATTTATTTTTGCTATTGGTTTAGCTGCTGTAACCACTTTTATTTTTGGGACCTTATCAAGTAACTCTGCTTTTTTTGCTCTTTATTTTCTGACAATTTTTTCAAAGTCTGCTGGCTGGCCATCGATAGCAAATATTATTCGTACAAGTTTTTCTAGTGACCGACATGGTAGGCTTTGGGGGTTTATAGCCACTAGTTCACGTATAAGCTCGGTTGCTACAACATTGCTTCTAAGTAGCTTATTGTTAGTACTGTCTTGGCGGGGATTATTTTTTGTTGCGGGAACAATTGCTTTGTTATGTGCAATTATTCTACCTAAATTTTTAAATAGGGATAATACTAATCCTAAAAAAATTGCACCAACTTCTAAAAATGGAGAAGACCCTGAAGAAGCGTTAGAACAAGCTGATTTGTCTAATGTTCATCCGCTAACTAATGCTGATACCTTTTCGGCAATTCGACATTTTATCCGTAATCCTAGTTTTTGGCTGATTAGTCTTGGAGTCTCTGCTCTAGCGGTGTTGTTTGAGTTTCAAGTTTTTATACCTATTTATTTAAGCGAAACATTTGATTTACAACCTGCAGAAGCCGGTATGGCATCTGCCGTATTTCCTTTAGGCTGTCTTATAGCGGTATTTTCTGGCGGTTTTATTTTTGATAAACTTTCTAAAAAATCGCTTATCACAGTGATGGGCATGACTCTTGTCGCTTCTATATTTTGTCTTTTGAGTTTGAGGTTTTTAGGAACAGTTGAGTTGAATCATCAGTTTGAATTGATTGTTACGATGGCTCTAATTTTTCTATTTGGTTTTGCAATCTCGCCCGCTTACTACATACCAATGAGTGTTTTTTCTATTAGTTTTGGTGGTAAACATTGCGGTCTTTTAATCGGTTTAATTGATGCACTGGCTTATTTCGGTGCGATGATTTTTGATTTTGTGGGTGGAGAGGTTGCTAATAAAGATGGTGGATGGCAAGACTTCCTTTTGATATTAATTGTCACTTCTGTTATTGCCACTATTACCATGATAGTTTTTCTTTATGTAGATTATGCTAAATCAAAATCTACCATGGAAGCATATCAACAATAGGTTGAGTTAACATTTTAACTAAAACGCTTTATCTATTAGGTTAAAGGTAAAGCTAGACCAATTTTTGTTCGCCCCATTACAACCGATGTTTTAAAATGTAAAACATTACTATCTGTAAAAGCCGTTTGGTAAAGTCTTCAAAATCAGCCATGTCTTTTGCTGTAACAATTAAAATGAAATCAGCTTCGCCTGTAACGTAATAACACTGTTGAATGCGGTTAGACTTCATGACATTTGGTTTAAACAGATTGAAACGATCTACATTATCACGACGTAATCCAACTGAAATAATAAAAATCATTGCTTGACCTAGACTTTTAGGTGAGACGATGGCGACCTCTGCCGTAATAACTTTATTATCTCTTAACTCGCCTTTGAATACTGGCTGTCGATAGTCCAACGCTTTCTGATAGTTATTTTGTGCTTGCACGTACATTAACCTGTAATATTTATAATATTTTTAGGTCTTGCTCATCAAGTTCCAAAGGATTTGTCCTGAAAGCGTTTATGTGATGATATTAAATCATAAACTACAGCTATTTGAGAACAAAAAAGCATCAATTACATATTATAGATAAATACACATAACCTTTGCCTGATATAGTGAGTTTTTAAGTGATTGTGAAGTTTTGTCTGCGCAACCGAAAATTTTAGAGAAACGATATGTCAATCAAGTCTGATAATTTAGATAGCAGCACCATCTCTGTTTTTAATCCGCAGGACGGTTCACTGGTCGGGAAAGTCCATAATGCTAGTAAGCAAGAAGCACTGCAAGTATTGGATACTGCCGTCAAGGCAGCTACCGCAGCAAAAAACCTAGCGGTACATGTTCGAATGGCAGTGCTAAATCAAGTCGCTGTAGAGCTTTTTCAACGAAAAGAAGAGTTCGCGCAAATGATTGCTTGTGAAGGGGTTAAAACGATCAATGAAGCTCGAAAAGAAGCGGCGCGATGCGTCGATACACTACGTATTAGCGCAGAAGAAGCTAGACGCTTAAACGGAGAAACGATTGCTTTTGATCAAGCGCCAGGTTCTGAAAACAAATTTGGTTATTATAAGCGCTTACCATTAGGAGTTGTGGTTGCGATTACGCCCTTTAATGATCCCCTAAATTTAGTCGCTCATAAAATTGGGCCAGCTATCGCTGCTGGTAATGCCGTTATCTTAAAACCTCATTCAGAAACACCGCTAGTGGCAAAAATGCTATTCGACTTATTTGCAAAAACAGTATTACCTAAGGGCATTTTGCAGATAATTACAGGCCGTGGTTCTGTCATTGGAGATGCGTTGGTTAGCGATCCGCGTGTGCGTATGGTTTCTTTTACTGGTGGTCGTTCGGTAGGAGACAATGTTATTAAACAAGCTGGTATGAAAAAAGTTGCATTAGAGTTGGGAAGTAATTGTCCTGCAATCGTTTTATCAGATGCCGATATAGAACAGGCACTTGATGCAACGGTGAGTGGTGGTTATTGGGCCGCGGGTCAAAACTGCCTCCATGTTCAACGGATTTATATACATAAAAGTCTTTATAAAAGATACTGCGAAGAATTTATTCGTAGAGTGAAGAAGATACGAATGGGTGACAAACTAGAAGAAAACACCGATATGGGGCCAATGATTAATAGTCGGGCGGCTAAAAAAGTTGAATCATTGGTTGAAGATGCCATCAGTAAAAAAGCGACATTATTATGTGGAGGAAAGCGCGAAGGAGCCTTTTATCAACCAACCGTATTGGTAGATGTTTCTGATGATTGTTTAATCGCAAAAGAGGAAGTCTTTGGCCCAGTAGTTATTTTGTACTTTTTTAATGAGTTGCAAGAAGCGATTGATGGTGCAAACAACGTTGATTATGGTTTGCAGGCAGCTATTTTCACTAGAGATCTGGACTTGGCTTTTAGCGTGGCAGACGAGCTTGATTGTGGTGGAGTGATGATTAATGAAAGTAGTGATTACCGTATTGATGCTATGCCATTTGGTGGTACTAAGGGATCAGGCTTAGGGCGTGAAGGTGTCATGAGTGCGATTCTCGAAATGAGTGAGGCCAAAACTTATTGCTTTAATTTGCGCAACCGTCACTAACCGCTATTTTGAGAAAAGAATCAAATAAGAACCTATTAATTTTGAGGAGAAATATTATGAGTAAAAAATATAAACTAGCTATTATCGGATTTGGTAATGTAGGTCAGGGATTTAGCAAAATATTATCAGACAAACATGCACTTTTGAAAGAACGGTTTGGTGTTGATATATCAATTGTAGCAGTGTGCGATTTGCACAAAGGCAGTATTGCCGATCCTGAAGGATTAGATCCAGGTGAATTGTTGAGTCATATTGAACAATATGGCAAGCTTAATCTCATCAAGAGTAAGTTTTCAGGCTGGAATGCTGAAGAAACGATTTCAAAAAGTGGCGCTGATATTCTAATTGAACTGGCATGCACCAATTTAACTACTGGAGAGCCGGCACTTAGTCATGTAATACAGGCTCTTAACAACGGTATGCATGTATCGATGACAAACAAAGGTCCTGTAGCTTTAGCTTTTCCTGAATTACGAAAAATAGCGACAGACAACAATGTTCAAATTGGTATTGAAGGGACTGTCATGAGTGGAACGCCCTCTTTAGCTTTGGGTAATGACATGTTGTTGGCAGCGGGGATCACTAAAATACAAGGGATCTTAAACGGCACAACAAATTACATTTTATGTGAAATGGAAAAAGGCCTTGATTATCAAACCGCGCTTAAACAGGCGCAAGAGTTAGGTTATGCAGAAGCTGATCCACGCGGTGATGTAAACGGACATGACGCTGCGGCAAAGGTTGTAATTTTAGGAAACCTGTTTATGGATTTAGCCCTGACTTTATCAGATATTGATTGTAATGGTATTGCTGAAATAACCACTAAAGATATTGAACGAGCAACAGAAGAAAATAAACATTGGAAATTAATAGGCACTGTCGAAAAAACAAATACTGGTTTTGTTGCTTCAGTAAAACCGGAAAAAATTGCTAAAGACCATCCGCTGGCATCAATTTCAGGTGCGATTAATGCGATTACTTACAGTACGGAGCTAATAGGCGATATTACATTAATAGGTCCTGGTGCAGGGCGATTGGAAACTGGATATGCTGTGATTGAAGATATCTTATCAATTCACAAAAATAATTAATGAGCATATAGAGTGTGTATTAAGATAAGTAAAGAGAACTTTGTGGTTGTAAAATAACTGATGTAAAGCAATGGTTGTAAAATGATCAGCAAAGATAAAGGGTAATATTCCATGAAAAAATTAAGCCAAAGACAAGCCATTAAAACGGTTTCGGGTGCTTTACTCGTCATACCAACAGGCAAGGTACCTGATTCTGTTTTCAAACATGGTATTGCCAGTGGTGACCGAGATTCTACAAGTGTTGTTATATGGACTCGTATTAGTAATACCAAGCTTACAGTTCAAGTAAATTGGACAGTCGAAGATACAAACTTTTTAAAGATAGTCAAAGCTTGACAGTTTACAACTGATTCTCATCGTGATTATACAGTTAAAGTAGTAGTGCAAGATCTCTTACCGGGTGGGCAGTATTACTATAAATTCTCGCTTAATTTAGAAACCTCTCCGGTAGGGCAGACAAAAACTTTACCTATCGGCTATGTGAAGCAACTTGCTCTTGCCGTGTCACGAAATTTTGTCCTTAGATGACCATCGAAAACGTCATGCTCAATACAAAACTGACAAAGGTTCTATTGCCATGCATGCGCGTCACCCTTTAATTGTTATGCGGGATGATAACGAAATGGCTAACAATCCTTAGATGCAAGGTGCCAAAAACCACCAAATTAATGAAGGCGCTTGGGAATCAAGAAAAGAAGCCTCCTTACAGGTATATTACGAATGGTTACTAGTTCGTGATCCATCAAAACCGGAAGACCGTAAAAGTTACTGGCGTCATGATAAGTGTGGAGATTTAGCGAGTTTGATTACCTTGGAAAATAGGTATACTGGTCGCAGTCAACAAATTAGCTATAATTAACATTTAACTAAACTCAAAAGCAAGGCTTTTTTAACTGATGTTGTCGGTTCCGAAGACCATAATATGTTATCTACCGACATGGAAAGCTTTTTAAGAAGTGAGCTCAATGAGTCCGTTCAATCAAAAAGAAGGTGGCGGATTTTAGGTAACCAAACCGTACTACCTAGTTCTTTTTCACAAAAATTGGAAGGTTCCGCATTTGATGGTTTAACTGATAGATTAAACTAAAAAGCTAAAAAATGTTAGAGGAGTTAGTTCATTTAGGTGAACTTGATTTACCAGCAGATTTAGATACCTGGGATGGATACCCTGCTGCACGTAAACGTTTATATCAATTAGCAAAGGATCAAGGAGCAAAAGATTTATTGGTTTTATCGGGTGACAGCCATAGTTATTTGGCTAATGCATTGTATGATATCATTGACGACAATATGGGTGTTGAACCAGGAGCTACAGGTATCAGCTCACCTCGATCGTTACGTGCGCTCCGCTTTAAAAAAATACGATGAGTTAAATGCTGCCCATTAGGGATTCATTCGTTTACAGATTGACCATCAATCATGTCATGCGGATTTTATAACGGTGTCTAATGTCAAAATGCCAATTTATGAAACAAAAATAGTGCATTCTGTCAATATACACCACAAAGACGGCTCTCTTAGCTACGGAAAAAATAATTTATGAACAAGCCACTATTTATTATATTACTCTTAATCGTTTCATTCATCGGTTTAAACAGCGCAGATGCGAAGAGTGATAATTCCCATAATAAGATAAAGAACGTCATCTTAGTAATAGGCGATGGCATGGGGCCTGCACAAATTGGATTGTTAGAAGCCTATGCCCGTCAGGCTAAAAATCCGGTGATAAGAAGTAGAATAACGGCCTTTACTCGAATGTTAAATGAAGGAGGTAAATTGGGTGTTTCAATGACCTATTCTGCTAATGTATTAGTGACAGATTCAGCGGCATCAGCCACTCAACTGGCAACAGGAAAACCAGCTAATGCCGAAACCATTGGTATAGATGCAAAGGGAAATTCGAGTGATAGCATACTTACTATTGCAAAAAAAATGGGAAAAGCAACAGGGCTCATCTCCGACACCAGGCTCACCCACTCTACACCAGCATCATTTGGCGCACACCAACCTAGTCGTATGTTAGAAAATGAAATTGCCATTGATATGCTAGAAACAGGACCTGATGTGATGCTATCTGGAGGTCTTCGTCACTGGATTCCTCAAAATGCCAATGACAAAAAATCACCTATTTATAAACACTTATCCCAGATAACCGATGGCGCTATTCAGATAAAATCAAAAAGAAAGGATCAGCTAAATTTACTTCAAAGAGCGAAAAGTAAAGGTTATCAATTAGTTTTTACAAAAAATCAAATGGCAAAAGCTAAAGGGAAAACATTAGGCTTGTTTAGTCACTCAGGATTTCCTGATGCGATTATCACCGACCGAAGCAAAAATGATCCTACACGCACATTACCTACTTTGCGCGAAATGTCTCAAAAAGCTATTGAAATATTAGAAAAAGATGAGGATGGTTTTTTTCTAATGATTGAGTCGGGATTGATTGATTGGGCAGCTCACTATAATGATACCGGGACAATGTTGCACGAAATGTTAAAAATGGATGATACGCTTCACTATGTTTTAGATTGGGCTAAGGACAGAGATGATACATTAATTGTTGTAACGGCTGACCATGAAACGGGCGGGTTTGGTTTTAGTTATTCCTCTGCAAACATTCCCCTGCCAATTAGTTTGCCGGGCACAGCGTTTAAAAAATCGCCTTATACGCCTAACTTTAATTTTGGATCACCTTTAGTGCTGGACAAAATTTATAGTCAAAAACTGAGTTATTTAGAAATTTTTGCCAAGAAGTTTGATCAGCTCGAAGAAACACAGCAAACACCAAACCGATTAATGCAAATTGTAAATCAAAATACTGAGTTTAAAATTACTGAACAGCAGGCGGCAAGAATATTGAGTCAACATGATAATCAATATCATGTGCCAGGGCATAAATCGTTAAGCGCTAAGAGTGTTCCTAAAATGAAAAGTAATGATGCCTTTTTTGTTTATCACTTAGACGATAATCGTCAAAATTTATTAGCGATTGAAGTCGCAGAACAACAATCGGTTGTTTGGTCAAATGGAACACATACAGCATCTCCGGTATTAGTTTTTGCTGCAGGTAGCACTGAAGCCACGGCTCCCTTTGTAGAATTTATGGATCACCCATCGTTGGGTAAAAAGATAATGAAAAGCTTGGCAGTCTCACATTAATGATGCATCAGGCCAAACTGTTTTTTAAAGTTAAAGTTTTACTCAACCGCTATTACACCTTTGGTTGTGTTAACTCTTTATCGACGAAGGCGAAATATTGGAGTGTTTACCGAAGGCCACAGCAATAATACGAATCACAAAAAACTGAGCGATTAACAATCCTATAATCATTAGAGGTATTTGTAGATAACCGACAAGTATAAAGCCTATAAAAGCCATCGAACCGCTGATTAGAGCATAACTTAATTGAGTAGAAACATGATCAATATGTTGGCATCCAGAACCCATAGATGCTAATGCTGTAGTATCAGATATTGGCGAAGTATGATCACCAAATAACCCACCGCTTAAAACCGCAGCGATGGTAATCGTTAATGGCGCGCCTAATACATGTGCGACAGGTACAACGATAATCATTAATATTGCAAATGTTCCATAAGATGAACCTGTAGCAAAAGACATTAATGCACCAAGCAGAAATACTATAGCTGGTAACAATTGTGGAGGAATAGTCCCACCGATTAAGCTGGCTAAATAATTACCCGTGTGCAAATCTTTACATATCGAACTCAGCGTCCAAGCAAGTACTAATATTGAACAAATGTAAATGAGTTTTTCCATCCCTTTAAAAAAATGCGTCAAGGATTCATTAAAAGTAATACTTTGATTTCGGTACATTAAAAAAGCACATGCCATAGATGCCAACAAATAGGAAATAAATATACCCGAGCGCACATGAACGCCACCAACACCCTCTGTATAAGCAAAATAAATTAAAAATCCAGCGATTGAAAATAATAAAATAGAGATAGGAAATAGAAAAGTACTGAGCTTCACATTTTCTGGTACTGGAGGCCCCGTCGCTTTATCTTCTGAGAATATTTTGTCTTGCTCAGGAAGTACTTCATCGATTAGGTTTTTGTTGTATTTTTGTTGCGCTTTCAGCATTGGGCCAAAATCACGTCCTGTAGATAAAAGCATAGGAATGGATAAAAGAGCCAGTAATGCATAAAATTGATAAGGCCAAATGTCGAGTAATACCTGGAAAGGTTGTTCTGTTAAACCAATATCACCGTAAGCATTCTCAATAAGACTCATAATGTAAACACCCCAACCTATAAATGGAACCAAAATGCTTACTGGTGCAGCGGTTGTATCAATAATAAAGGCCAGTTTTTCTTTACAAAGTTTTAGTTTCTTGAAAATAGGTTGAAACAATGGGCCTACGATTAATGCGTTACCAGAATCAGTAAAAAATATTGTAACACCAGCAAACCAAGCTGCAATTTGACCTCTGGCAGGGCTAGAAACAAATTTTGTAACCAAGCTTGAAAATGACGTTGCCCCCCCAGATTTATCTAATAATGCAACAAACCCTCCAATGACCAAAGAGACAATTAGCACTTGAGAGTTTGCACTGCTTGATAACTGAACGAATAAGTGTTGCTCAACGAGATCAACTACTGCAAAAAAAGGGTTAAAGTCTGCCAAAATAAAGGCACCAACAATAGCGCCAACAGAGAGAGAAAAAATAACATTACGCGAGTAAATAGCGAGAAAGATGCTCAAAGCTGGAGGAACAATAGAAAGAACGCCATAGTCAGTCATTAGATAACCCTTTTGTTATTATTTATTACAGTGAATCTATTAAAGCGAATATACGACACTTAGTTATCAATGGTTGCACTAAATCTATCTTTAGCGAGTTTAACTTTAATACCTAAATTTAAAAAAGGTTGTGGAGGTAACCAGCTTGCTTGAGGTCGATCTATAATTTTTTTTGATAAGTTTTGAGGTTGACCCATTGCTTGGTAGGCAACCTGTTGCCCAAATAAGATTGAAAGGCCGATACCACCTCCGTTATAGCAACCAATGACCCAATAGTTCTTACCAACTTGTTCAAAAATATTTGCGTTGTTAGCGCTAATGCAGGTAACGCCAGACCAAGTTGAATCAAAACTATCGTTTGACAAAAAACCAAAGCGCTTTTGCAATCCTTTAAGATGAATGTTTTTTCTTTTTTCGAGCTGTGAAGGCGTTAACTGCAAGCTTGAACAAACCTCTACAGTATTACGAATCATAATTCTTTTATCAGCGGTATATCGAACAGTCGCACCCATGGCATTAGCAGAGATCACACCCCACTCATCAACATTATTCATTTTTTGTTGTTCATCAAGCATGAGAGGGCGAGTAAGACTGGCGGTTAATAATAGAGGAAATACTCTGGATTTCTTGATCCCTAAACTTGGCATAAACCCGTTAACAGCAACGATTAAATTTTCTGCTAGGATTACCCCATGTTCAAACTTAATGCTATGAAGCTTATCTTTAGATATAGATAATACAGCGCTATTTTCATACAGCTCAACATTTTCTGGTAACGCATCAACAAGACCGCGCGCCAATTTAGCTGGTTGTATCATTGCACCGCCTTGCACTTTTACCGCTAGCTTGTAAAAGTCAGTTCCAAGGCAGTCAGCAAGAGCCTCATTTTTGAACAAAGTGTTTTCAATTTGTAAGTGGTTTAGTAATTGGTGAAATTTATCTAACTTATTTTTAAGCCTTAAATCGGCGGTAGAATAAAATTTTCCGCATTCATTCCAATCACATTGAATATTGTACTTTTCTATAAAATTTTTGACACATGTAACGGCGCTCTGGTTAAGTAGGTATTTGCTCTTATAAGCATCTAAACCAGTATCAGATAAATGGCCATCATTAAGTGTAGAATCAACAAGGTAACCAGAGTTCCGGCTGCTAGCACCTTCACCGGCTAAATTTGCGTCAATGAGCATTATTTTTTCATTAGGGTGGTTTTCTGCGAGGGTTAATGCTGCCGATAAACCAGAGTATCCGGCACCCACAACAACCCACTTGGCAGTTTTGTTTCCTTTTAAGTGGGTATGAGCCTTTCGCTTTGGAAGACTTTCGATCCAACCACAGTTGTTATCGTTATTTGGTGATACTTGCATAAATCTCTTATAATTTGTATTAAAGAATTCTAAATTGAGTTGATCTAGAATACAACTTATTAGAATTATAAGCTGTTTAAAATTAGATTTGCAGGTAAATTAGTTTTTCCACAAAAAATATTTGTTTTTACTAAAAACTAATGAGGATAAAGAGTTTCAAAGTTCATGGTGTGTAAATAGGAGCCGTTGATGGGGTCGTTCAGTAACATTATAAATGGGCTTTAATGGTCGTTTTTAGTACCTTAAAAGTACTCACGTATTCTAGAGGTTTGATTATCTAGATATTGTATTAGAAACCCAGCTTAGGCTGGGGTTTTTTATGGGAAAAGGAATATAATCGTTTTCAATTCGTTCTACTCTTTCAGAATAAAAATATTAAGGAATCCTAAATGACAGAAGTTACCAATAAAGTTAATTCAAAAACAGGTTTTTTGCTAAAATTTGCAGGTTTTGGTATAAGTATCATAATGCTAGTTTGGATTGGAATGAACTCAATTTTTTATGCGGAACCTGGGTATATTTATCATGTTAGAACCGTTTTAGGAAATGAAGTAGTTGTCACAGAAGTTGGTTACAAGTTTTATCCTTTTGGGCGTTATAACTCTTGGAAGAGAGCAATGACTGTTCAAGCACTAAATGGATCTGGAAGTAACTCCATTCGAGCGGAAAAAGATTCTGCTAATACTTCAGCTTCGTTGCCACCCTTAAACATTATGTTCTTAGATCAAGTCGATGCAGAATCAGAAGCAACCGTTAGGTTTTCTATTCCGTCCGATCAGGAATCTTTTTTAGAGCTTGCTCATGAGTATCGCTCGCCAGAAAACTTATTACGCACTGCTTTAATGCCATCATTTAAAGAAACCTTAAAAGCAAATGCTTCTCTGATGACAGCAGAAGAATATTATGCCGGTGGACAAACGAGTTTCAATTCAAAATTTGAAGAGCAAATGACCAATGGTATATTTTTAGTTAAAAGAGAAGAGATACAGGTTAAATCAAGACAAACAAAATCTTCCGCTAATGCATCACTCGGTAAAGATCAAAACCAATATGGCGACGATATGAAAACAATATTTGTGGTTAAAAATGTTCTAGATGAAAATGGTTTACCAAAACGGAAAAAACAAAGGTTTATAGAGTTTGGCATTACAGTAGTTTCAGCATTAGTAACGGACATGCGACCTAACAAAAAATTTGTTGAAAGAATGCAATTAAAACAGCAAGCATCAGCCGATAGAGCGATTGCTCGTGAGCAACGAGTTCAGGAAGAGGAGCAAAGGTTGCTAGCTATCGCACGTGGTGAAAGAGAAGTAGCAGAGAGACAAGCCAAAGCAAAAGTTGAGCAGATCCAGTTAACAACAGAAGCAGAAACTGACAAACAGCTAGCTATCACTCGCGCTGAAAAGTTTAAAGCTGAAGCGGCTATTTCCAAAGATACCGCTCAAATCAACTTTGAGAAAGCAAAAATTGAAGCTCAAACAGTTAGAACATTAGC
>JBLIBL010000070.1:0-17021 GCA_047633355.1 Polaribacter sp. | reverse complement strand
TGACACCTATATCATGGTATTTCTTCGGGCAAGTTTCTATTGTTTCATTGGGAACTAATTTACTTTTAATTCCGATGACATCATTTTTGACTGCGCCATTAGTTTACTTGGGTATGCTATCAAGTGTTATCAGCATTGAATTAGCCTCATTGATATTTGAATTAGCTAATAAATTATTAGAATTAAGCTATTTTATCCAAAATCAATTTGCTCTTTGGAACTCTCATTTAGAGTATTTTGATTATGCTCTATCAATCCCAACAGCATTATTGCTAATGATTTTATCTTCGTTGTTTTTAATACCTAATAAATTCCCAGGAAAGCTGGTTATTATACCCATTATTTTTATCCTCTCAATTTCCTTTTTCACATCCAACTCAAAGAAAAATCATCCTTTCAAAATGATTGTTTTTGATATTGGGCAAGGGCTAGGAGTTTATATTGGCGTAGATGGACACCACTTCATTTATGATACGGGATATGGAAATGAAAGGTTTTCTATGGCTGATAGTGTGATATTGCCATTTTTAAAAAAAAATCATATTAAACGACTTGATGGTTTAATCATTAGTCATGGAGATTCGGATCATCGAGGCGGGTTAGAAAGTATTATTAAGCATGTTTCTGTCGATCAGATCTTATCGGGTGAAAAAATTAAAAGTAGAGGACAACGTAAAGATAAATCGTCACTAACACCAATTTATATACCCACTAAAAACTGCCATACCGCTAAAGAATGGCAATTGGAAGATGTTAAGTTCAAATTTATAAACTTTCTTAAAATAGATGATACTAATACTAAGGGGGCGGACTTTAACTATGTTGGTAAAAGCAATAATTACTCCTGTGTACTTTCAATATCAATTGGTGATGAAAAGATACTGTTAACGGGGGATATTGAGAAGAGAGCGGAAATATTACTCAACGCACAAATTATCGAGAAACACGACATTATAGTTGTTCCGCATCATGGCAGTTTAACAAGCTCTAGCGAAGACTTTGTTAATATGGTCAATGCTAGGGAGGCTATATTTTCAACGGGTTACGCTAATCAATGGAAGTTCCCAAAAACAAAAGTCGTCGAACGTTATAAAAAGAAAGGTGCAAATATTTGGATAACCCACAAACAAGGCGCGATCAGTGTCAATTTAATTGAAAATAGGTTGCAAATTTCCGTTGAGAGAGAAAATTATCAACATTTCTGGAATAACTGAGTAAACTAAATGCGATATAACCCGTTATTTTATTAAACAAAACTTGTTATACTTCGCCATGTTATAGCCTGAAATAGTGGCTCGTTAAAAATAGGAAAATTTCACAGATGATAGACCTGTTAAAAGCTGGTGGTTGGATAATGTTTCCAATCCTTCTTTGCTCTGTAGCTGCTTTTGTAATTTGTATAGAACGTTCGTGGACATTGCGCCGGACAAGAATAACGCCTAAACACTTAGTTGCACAAGTTTGGGGTTGGATAAAAAATAATCAGCTTGATCGTGCTAGACTAAAAAAATTGAAAAGCAGTTCACCTTTAGGTGAGATATTAGCCTCCGGATTAGTCAATCATGCCCACGGCAGAGCTGCTATGAAAGAGAGCATCCATGAAGCAGGACGATTAATAATCATCAATCTAGAAACGTACCTTAATACACTAGGTACAATAGCCCAAATCACACCACTTTTGGGATTGTTAGGCACAGTAATTGGAATGATAAGAGTTTTTACGGTCATTACAGTACAAGGTACTGGCGATTCTGGAGCGTTAGCTCATGGAATATCGGAAGCATTAATTACAACGGCGACTGGATTAATCATTGCCATTCCAACCCTAATTTTTCATCGTCATTTTGAAAGGCGTGTTGACGAGTTAGTCGCCGAAATGGAAAGAGAGGCTTTAAAAATGGTTGAAGTTCTTAATGGCGAAAGAGAAACCCTAAAAGGGTAACGGGATCTTAAAATGATTTTAAGAGATAAAAAGCAAGAAATTGCAGTTAATCTAACACCATTAATTGATGTAGTGTTTTTGTTATTAATCTTTTTTATGGTTTCAACAAGTTTTACTCGTGAAACTCAAATTGAATTAGAATTACCAAAAGCTAATGTAGAGCCTTTGGAAAATAATATTGAGTCGTTGGAGATCAGTATTGATAAAGAAGGACGGTATTTTGTTAACAAAAAAGCGTTGGTCAATAAATCCATTGATACATTAAAAAGAGCCATTAATACGGTTTTGGAAAAAAATCCAGATATCGCTGTAATACTAAGCGCCGACGCAAATACACCTTACCAATCAGTTGTTACCGCAATGGACGCAACTTCACAACTAGGTGTTACTAATTTAAAAATGGCCACTCAAAGGAATGGTGAATGAGTGCTTCTGATGAGAAAAGTTCAAGCGAGGTTTTTAAACGACTTAGGGGTTATTTAAAGGATTATAAACTTGCTTTTTTTATCGCTATATTTGCTAATTTAGTTTTTGCGGGTATGGACTTTTTGTTTGTTTACTCCTTAGAGCCTTTAACTGATGAAGCATTGGTCAAAAATAACATGTCAACCATTGAAGCGGCACCTTACTTTGTCATTGGATTACTAATTGTTAGAGGTATCGCTAGTTTTATTTCAACTTACTGCATGTCATGGGTCGGACAAAATATTGTTCAAAAAATTCAAGTTCAGTTAGCCGAAAAATATGTAAACCTACCGAGCCAATATTTTGATAGGGTAGCAAGTGGAAAGTTAATTTCAAAAATGGCTTTTGATACACAACAGGTTGCTTCTGCCGTAACAGATGCCTTTACCAAGCTATTGAGAGATGGTGGGTTAGTGATTTTTATTATCGCTTATATATTCTATACTAATTGGCAATTAGCGAGTTTGTTTTTAATTTCCGCACCTATTATTGGATTAATCGTTAGTTATGCGAGTAAACGATTTAAAAAAATCAGTTTAAACATCCAGAATGCAATGGGTGGAATTACTCAAAAAACTCAAGAGATCGTCGATGGTAATAAAGTGATTAAAACTTTTAATGGCGAGTCATTTGAGATTGAACAATTTACCGTAGAAGCTAAACAAACAAGAAATCTGAACATA
Organism: Polaribacter sp.; assembly: GCA_047633355.1. Classification (GTDB taxonomy): domain Bacteria; phylum Pseudomonadota; class Gammaproteobacteria; order Enterobacterales; family Kangiellaceae. The sequence goes on along the minus strand of JBLIBL010000070.1, from coordinate 13,931 downwards.
AAAATGGCTGCTACTAAAGCTTTTAGCACACCATTAATTCAATTAATGGCGGGTTTTTCTCTTGCCCTTGTTTTGTACTATGCAGGAAAGCAGCTTTCATCAGGTGAGTTAAAACCTGGTGAATTTGTTGCTATGATCGGCATGATGATAATGATGTTAAAACCTTTAAAGGTTATTTCAAATTTAAACAGTGTTCTACAAAAAGGAATTGCGGCCGCTAGAAGTATTTTTGAGGTTTTAGATGAGAGTCAGGAAATAGATTTCGGCAATAAGGTATTGGATAAGCCCAAAGGTCAAATAGAATTTAAAAACATTAGTTTTGCTTATTCTAAAAAACCAGAAAACGTCATCAATGATATTTCATTCAATGTTGAAGCGGGTAAAACTGTGGCACTAGTTGGTAAGTCTGGTAGTGGTAAATCAACCATTACTAACTTACTGTTACGTTTTTATAATCAAACTAATGGTCAAATTTTATTAGATGGCATAGATACAGAACAATTACAGTTAAAGAATTTAAGAAGTCATATTAGCTTAGTGTCGCAGCAAGTGACTCTTTTTAACTCGAGTGTTGCAAGTAATATTGCTTATCCAATGAGTGACAAGGATAATTATGATTTAGAACGAGTTATGGATGCAGCAAAAAAAGCGCATGCTTGGGAGTTTATAGAAAAACTTGAAAATGGTTTTGATGAAAATATTGGAGAGAATGGCAATCGATTGTCTGGTGGACAACGGCAAAGGCTAGCAATTGCAAGAGCTATTTATAAGAACTCACCAATCGTCATTTTAGATGAAGCAACGTCTGCTTTAGATACTGAGTCAGAAAGGCATATTCAAGCAGCACTAGAATCACTCAGCGTTAATAAAACATCAATTGTAATTGCTCATAGATTATCGACTATTGAAAATGCCGATACAATTATAGTATTAAATGATGGAGAAATTATTGAAACAGGGAGTCATTTAGAACTAATCGTACGAAATGGAGCCTATGCAAATCTCTACAAAATGCAATTCGCAGAGCAAGAAACTAATTAATGAAAGAGTATCATTTTATAGAACGGTTTTGGTATCCCGCGCGATGTTACCGTTCATTTATTTATTACTTGTTTTGGATTTTTAGCAGCCCCTTTCTTCTATTAGTAAAGCTTAAATATTTTTTGTATAAAAAGAAATTTCTTAAATCTAGTGCTTTTAGTAAGCCTGTCATTGTAGTTGGCAATTTGTCAGTCGGCGGCACAGGAAAAACTCCCTTTATAGCTTCGTTAGTTAATTTATTAAGCGAGCAAAACATTAAATGTGGCGTAGTCAGTAGAGGTTATCATTCCAATGTTAAAAGCTATCCTCATCAAGTAAACGATTTGGATAACGCGTTGAGTGTTGGCGATGAAGCCTTTATGCAATACTCAAATTTAAGAATTCCTATTGTTATTGATGCGAATAGAAGTAATGCAGTTCGTTACCTAATCGAAAATAATGATATTGATTTAGTCATCAGTGACGACGGCTTACAACATTACAAAATGCAACGAGATTTTGAAATTATGTTAATGGATTCTTCTCGAGCTTTTGGAAATAAATTAGTCATGCCATTTGGACCATTAAGAGAGCCTGTGTCACGATGTCAATCTATTGACCTCTTGGTTAAAAATGGGAGTGGTGCAGTCGAACACCAAGTTGATGGTCTTGTTGACGAGCAAATCATCATGGTGGCTGATAATTTTGTTAATTTAATAACGAATGAAAAAATTGAGTTACAAACACTTAAAGGCCGTTCAGTTTTTGCAGTAGCCGGAATTGGGAATCCGAATCGTTTTTATTCTACCCTAAAGAATATTTGCAAAGTTAGTGAGACAAAAACATTCAAAGATCACCATATTTTTCGTGAGAGTGATTTTGAACAGCTGAACGCTAATGCCGATGATAAAAGCCTGATCATCATGACTGAAAAAGATGCCGTTAAGTGTAAGGATTTTGCAAAAAATAATTGGTATTACTTAGAAGTTAGCATGCCATTTAACAAAAATCTAACAGATGATTTACTGTCGAGAATACAAGATTTAATAGAAAGGAAAGGTAATGGATAAAAAATTATTAGAAGTTATTATTTGCCCCAGGTGCCACGGAAAATTGGATTTAGATAAAAAAAATGCTAACTTAATTTGCAGGTTTGATAGACTCAGTTATCAAATTGATGATGGACTACCTGTTTTATTGGTAGAAAAAGCAGAATCTTTAACTCAAAAGGAAGTTGATGAGGCATTATAATCTCCTATTATAGATTTAATGGAATGGTTAGGAACTGAATAGATTTTCATTCAAAAGTTAACACTAAAATAGAAACTAAATTATGAATTTTCACGTCATTATTCCAGCAAGATATGAGTCATCACGCTTACCGGCCAAACCTCTTGCTAAAATTAATAATAAAGAAATGATTTTGCATGTTTGTGAAAGAGCAAAAGCCAGCGGTGCTATTTCAGTTAGTGTCGCAACTGACCATTTATCAATAAAAGAAGTGGTTGATAGTGCTGGTTTTAACGCCATTATGACAAGAGTCGATCATGAATCCGGCAGTGATAGAATTTATGAAGCAGCACAAAAACTTGAATTAAATGATGATGCAATCATTGTTAACGTACAGGGTGATGAACCATTTATTCCTATTGAGAATATAAAACAGGTTGCCGGTATTATATCTAATAGTGGCGCAAAAATGGCTACTTTATGTTGCCCGATTACTGATGAAAATGAAGCAATTAACCCTAACGCCGTAAAAGTTATATTCGATAAAAATAAAAAAGCGATTTATTTTTCACGCTCAATTATTCCTTTTGTACGAGGTGATTCAGGAGTGTCCACCTTTAATAAAAACAACCACTTTAGACACATTGGAATCTATGCATATACAAAAGACTTTTTAAAACAATTTGTTAGTTGGCCTATGTCCCATTTAGAGAAACAAGAAAAGTTGGAACAGTTAAGAGTCATTGAAAATAGCGCTGAGATTTATTTAGACTGTTTAGACTCAGCTCCTCCAGCGGGGATAGATACACCCGAAGACCTTGAAAGAGCTAATCAATTATTTTTTAACTATGAATTATCCTAGAAGAAAATAACCTCTGCTAATCGCTTTTTAATTTTTTCACTCGCATCCATCCAAATATTAGTAACATACCATTCAAGTAATAAATCATAGAACCTCCACCAGAATTTGAAGACTCTTCTTCTGTAGGAGCGGCTTCAGTAACAGTAAGAGTGGTTGTTTTTAAAGCTGTATTGTTTGAACTGTCTGTGATGGTTAAATTGATAGTTTTACTTCCAACAGTTGAAAAGTTCATGCTTCCAGAAATAGATGTTGATGTTTGTTCCCCATTAAAATCCCAACTATAATTTGTAATATCCCCATCACTGTCAACACTTGCGCTAGCATCATAGTTGCAAGATAAATTGGTACAAGTAAATGAAAACTCCGGAGTAGGGGGGCTGTTAGTAGCAGTAACCGTGATAGTTGTTGTTTTTACTGCCGTATTGTCTGAATTGTCTGTGATGGTTAAATTGATTGTTTTACTACCAACGTCTGAGAAATTCATGCTTCCAGAAATAGATGTTGACGTTTGTTCTCCATTAAAATCCCAACTATAATTTGTAATATCCCCATCACTGTCAACACTTGCGCTAGCATCATAGTTGCAAGATAAATTAGTACAAGTAAATGAAAACTCTGGAGTAGGTGAGTTGTTTGAACCAACGTTAATAAAAACAGCACTAGGAACGCCAACTTGTTGATTTTGGTTATAACCACGTACATATAAAATATGTTCACCTGTTTCCAGCGAACTCGTGTCAATTGAAATATTGAACGCTTCTGTTTCTGAGTTCAAAGCACCATCGTTACCTGTAATTTCAGTCTTTGTTGTTATATCCATCCAAACTGGTGAATCAATCGAATATTCTGCCTTTGTAATACTTCGACCAGACTGTATTAACTTTGTTTGATTTGTTTTGAGTGTGGCAACTAGATTGATTTCAGTTCCCTGGGAAACCGTAATGCCATCTTCTGTACCGTTAAGTGAGATGGTTGAAACTTCTGGACCTTTTGCTAGTAAGTAGGGCATTGCACTAGCTTTCGCTGCGTATTCTAGTGCTTTTAAATTATCAGGTTTAATTATATCGTCATAGGTTGAGCAATCTTGAAAGAATGAAGTACCTAACTCAAATGTAAATGCGGCAATACCTAACTCGCCATAACTAACATCGTCACTAGTACCATCAGTTGCGTATAATCCGATACTTTGTTGCGGCGTATAATTATTATACCAAGCCAGTTTATTACCAAGTGAAACAAAGCCACTATCATTGGGAGATGCGCCTTCTTTGTGACCGTAAGGCCATAAAACCAACTCGCTGTAACTGTGAATATCAATGTGCATTCCAGATGTTTCTACAGGTGCGGCATCAGTTTCATTATCGCCTCTAGCATCCGGAAATAATGAACGGATATAGTTTGATACAGCCTGTGTCTCTGGTTCCGATTCTGCAGAAATGCCTCTGAATGTTTGATTACACTCATTCCCGCTAGAGCCTGAACCATTGGTATAATCCCAAAAATAAGCAAAATTGCGATTAAGATCAACACCCACATCGCCAGTTGCACAATGATTTTCGTTTGTGTTTTTACGCTGAAAAACTCCACTTTCTGCGATTTTACGACCATCTGGATTCATTTGAAAAAGAATATGGACTTCATGGTAGTCAACCAACCATCGAGTATCAGCATTACTGTTATAATCTTCCAATAGTCGATGCGCAAACTCTAAAGATAATGCCGCAGGAGCGTATTCTCTAGCATGCATTGAGCTATGTATAAACAGTATCGGCTTTGTCTGCACGATTGCTTGATTAGTTATTTTTAGTACCATTAAATCGTAACCTGGCAAACCGTTTGCTTTATTCCACGAATCGCCAATATCAATCCATTCAGACAAAGTTGGATAGGCCAGAGATAAATCCAAACCTTGTAGCAAGGTTTCCTCAACTGTTGCGTAACATTCGAAACCTACTATTCCAGCTAATTGTTTGCCAGATCGTTTTTGATTTAATTGCGTGGTGAATTTCAAATAACGGGCATTCCATTCATTTGCTGTTTGATAATAAATATTTAAACTATCAAGCTGCTTTCGCTCAGTAACCGTTAAATCAGCGATGGCATAGAGTGATTTATAATCAATTTCTAATAATGCATGATGGAATGAAATTGCAAATTTTCGCATAATTTTCTGATTTTTAAAAGCGACTTTAGTGAAGTTTGGCGTATTGTCTTTTAATGACATGGTTTTTTCTGACATGTGTTTTTCTAACAGCATCGCAGGATTAGAAACTGATTGTTTTTGTTTAGATGATGCAAAAGCATCAACAGAAAAAACACTCAGAACAAAAATAATCATTAACCAAATTGAATTTAGCGTAACAAAACTGCTTAAAGTAGGTTTAAATATTGTGTTCATAAAAATCTCTAGGTTTAATTAGCAATTAAAATCAGAATAATTGCTTAGATTATAACAAATTTAGTATCTATTTTATTGGCATAAGTCTGATTCTTGTTATTTGGATAGATAGCCACTGCCACGGATTGGCTAACTAAGGGATTGTTGACAACGAGTTGAAGGAACATGTCAGTTATATATATCGCATTACTAAAGAACTATGTTTTTGCTTCATCTTTTCTTCCATTTTATACATCTCAAGCCTTTCATCAAGGGGGGGCAGATACTGTCTTATTCGATTCCAGAAGCCTAAAAAAATACCGATAACAAGCACCAGCACTTCAAGAATTAACCAGTTCATTTCTGAGTTACTAAAGTGTTTTTTAGACGATCTAGGATCATAGAACCTCTTAACTGCATCTCAATTATCAATAAACTACTTTAACTGATGAATCAAATAAGTGTATATGAGAGCATTTAGATAAGCTGATTGTTTCTGATTCGCTGCACCACCATGACCACCTTCAGTATTTTCGTAATACATAACATCATGACCTAGCGCTTTCATCTTTGCCACCATCTTCCTAGCATGTCCAGGATGAACACGATCATCTCTTGTAGAAGTGGTAAACAGCGCTCTTGGATACGGCGTGTCTTTTTGTACATTATGATAAGGTGAATAAGATTTAAGATAAGCGGCTTCATCAGGATTTTCAGGGTTGCCAAATTCACCCATCCAACTTGCACCAGCTAATAATTTGTGAAATCTGAGCATATCCAATAAAGGTACCTGACATACGACAGCATTAAACAAATCAGGACGTCTGGTAAGCATTGCGCCCATTAAAAGACCGCCGTTACTGCCTCCTCTAATACCGAGATGTTTTGGTGAAGTAATTTTTCGTGTAATGAGATCCTCTGTAACCGCTTCAAAATCTTCATAGGCTTTATGTCGATTTGTTTTCAAAGCAGCCCTATGCCAAGCCGGCCCATACTCTCCGCCACCACGAATATTAGCAAGCACATAAACGCCGCCCTGAGCGAACCAATCCATACCGATTGTCGCGCTATAAGAAGGCCTCATAGAAACTTCAAAGCCACCATAACCATAGAGTAAGGTTGGGTTTTTACCATTGAGCTTCATGTCATTTGGCATCACTACAAAATAAGGTATTTTGGTACCATCTTTTGAAGTAGCAAAATATTGCTTAGAATCATAAGGAGATGCATCAAAAAAGGCAGGCAATTCTTTTAACTTCTCAATAATAAGAGAAGTACCATTAACATGATAAAGACTGTCTGGCTGTAGAAAGTTTTCATAGGTGACAAAAAAGTCATCACTATTTTCATTGGCATTTGAAACACTGATACGACCATTACTTTCAAGCTTAATTTGCTCAACTTTGTAAGTGTTATCTTCATTCAAAGAATAGCGTTCAAGTACACTTTTCACATCATCAAGCCAATTAACTAAAATGGCAGACTTAGTAAATGAGATACCTGAAACTATTTTTGTTTTTGTGTTTTTTACAAAAATCTTATAATGGGCTTTATTTACAAGAACCTTATCAATATGCTCATAAATGACAGCCCCTGCAGGATAAACATTTGTGCCAACCTTCCATTCTTCTTTTAGTTGAATATAGACAAGCTGATTGAAATAGCCAGCCAACGTTGCTGAATCAGGCTTATCTAATTTAACCCATTTATCTTTTTGTAAAATATGAACAATGTTGGTGAAAAATGTAGGTACATCAACGGTAATGTCAATGTTGCCCGTTTTGCTGAATGTTCGTGATGTAAAGGAGCCAACTGAATCGACTTTACCTTCGAACACTTGCTCTGCTTTATCGAGTGAAGTACCACGCTTCCAGCGCTTAGCGATGCGAGGGTATCCACTAGTAGTAAGACTATCACCACCAAAGTCGGTACCCACGAATAGTGAGTTTTCATCAATCCAAGAAACGCTACTTTTTGCTTCAGGCAGTACAAAACCATCATCAACAAATTTTAGTGTTCGCATATCAAACTCTCGAACTACTGTAGCATCTGCACCATCACGGGATAAATTTATCAGACAAAGGTTTCTATCAGGATATAAACAGTCCATTCCCTTATAGACCCAGTTTTCATCTTCTGTCTTAGCAAGGGCATCAAAATCTATAACGGTTTCCCATTTTGGTTCGGCTTTACGATATTCATCAAGGGATGTGCGACGATAGATGCCACGGATATGAACATCATCTTGCCAGAAATTATAATAATATTCCCCTCGTTGAAAAATAGAAGGAATTCGCTTTTTTGATTGATAAACTTCAAGGTTTTTCTCATTTAAAACCTTAAATTCAGGATGAGCTTCCAACTCTGTAGTCGAGATGGCTTTTTGTTCCTTGACCCAGGAAAGGGCTTTTTCACCTTGAACTTCCTCTAACCATATAAAAGGGTTATTAACATCGGAAGCTGATAAAGTACTGGTTGATAAAAGCGTCATAAGCAATGTTATAGTCCGTTTAAGAGTCATTGTTTTAATATCCTTGGTAATGATCAATATCTGTGGCGAACACTATAAACCTTGCCTAGAGCGGTAAGATAATTTTAAATCACGGTTTTGTCTTTGTTGAATAATTATCAACTAAAGAGTATCTTATTCTTTTGCTTTATAGCCGGGGCCTCTAACTACCTGACCAGCCATAACCTCCGTACTTTTAGCATCTTTAAGCGCCTGTTTGCCATTAACCCAAACGTCACTAACACCCACAGATAACTGATGAGGTTTGCTAAACGTTGCTTTATCAGCGATGGTCTCTGGATCAAAGAGGACTAAATCGGCAAAGTTACCTACAGCTAAACTACCGCGTTTTTTAATGCCTAAGTTGGACGCAGGCAGACTAGTTAATTTCTTAACGGCTTCTTCCAAAGAAATAACTTTTTCTTCTCTGACGTATTTTCCGAGAAGTTTTGCAACATTTCCGTAAGCACGTGGATGTGGATTACTGCTTAAGAAAGGAGCTTCAGGAGCAGGTGCTTCGCCATCTGAACCGAAGCTCATGTAGGGTAACTTCATTTGACGCTTAACATTTTCTTCACTCATCAAAAAGTAAATAGCACCGACACGACTGTTATCTTCAATAACCAAATCGATAGCTGTTTCTTCAGGTGACTTGCCAAGTTCCTTAGCTAGCTGAGAGAGTGTCTTACCAGTATGAATTCGAAGTTCTGGATTTTTGAATTCATTTAGAATAACTTTATCTGCGCCTGCATAGTAATAAAGGTTTTCCCAGTCATTACTATTTTCTTTCATAGCAGCAATTATTTTTGGTCGTATTGCCGGGTCTTTTAAACGATTGGTCCAACTTTCAAGCCCGCCTTCTTGAACCCAAGGAGGCATGGCTGCATCGAGTCCTGTGGCACCAGCAGTATAGCTATACATATCGGTGGTAATTCTATGACCTTCACTACGAGCCTTGTCGATCATTGCAATGATTTTATCGAATTTGTGCCAATTTTGTTTACCAGCAAATTTAAGATGGTATATCTCGGCGGGTAATTTTGCTTCCTTTGAAATGCGAATGAGCTCTTCTACCGCTGCTTCTATTTGATTACCTTCACTACGCATATGAGAAATATACATGCCGCCATATTCTCCAGCAACTTTAGCAAGCTCAATGAGTTCTTCAGTTTTAGCATAAAAAGCAGGAGCATAAATAAGTGAACTACCTAAACCTAAGGCACCATCTTCCATGGCTTGTCGCATTAAGACTTTCATTCTTTCAAGTTCTTCAGTGTTAGGCGCTTTGTCTGCCTCACCAAGCTCATGCATGCGAATAGTGGTTGCCCCTACAAAAGAGGCCACATTAACAGCTATACCTTTATTTTCGAGAAATTGTAGATACTCATCTAAAGTTGTCCAAGTGATTGGATATTTTGCGATATTTTGCCTGGCAATCATGTCTTTTTTCATGGTGTCATTGAGAGGACCCATGGACCATCCTTCGCCCATCACTTCTAAAGTAACACCTTGATGAATATCGCTGAGTGCCCGACCATCAATGATCAAACTCTCTGTTGCCCAAGAAAGCATGTTGATAAAACCGGGCGTTAAGACTTTGCCATTAACATCTTTGCGTGCTTTGGCACATTGTTCAGCTAGATCACCCAAGGCTGAAATACGCTCACCTTTGACAGCCAAATCACCTTTGAATGGAGGTGAGCCTGAGCCATCGATAATGGTCGCATTGAACAGGATAAGATCATGGCAGTCTTCAGCGAAAGCTGAGTTAATGGGAAATAGTAAGCCGAGGAATAGAATAGATGTTTTGATTAAATTACTGGTCATGAACTGCCTTATTATAAGCCGATAACCTTTTAACATAGCTTTTACTCCTGGGTTATTATAGAAACTCTTCTTCTGATTGTAATTTTTCCAATTCAATCGCATTTAAAGCTAAAATAGAAGACTCAACAGCTAAGAAGTTTTTATCTTCGCGAACATCCTCAAAAAACAAATTAGACTTTAAAAAGCTCGCTTCACGAAAGCCTGAATCAATAGCTTTGTTGAGTAATTCAATGGCTTCTTGCTTTAACGTTTCATTAACTGATTGATCACTGCCTGTTGAGTTAGACAGTAAGTTTAGTTTTAAACAGGCTAATCCAAAGTACGCATTGTAGGGTGGATTACCGAACTCAGGATGACCTATTTTTAGTAATTTATGATAAAGTTGTTCGGCTAATTGTTGATACTTAATAGCTTGTGCTGTGTTTCTTTTAAGCCTAGCCATGCCTTGCACAGCGTAATGAATATCTGATTTGATGTTACTGATACCCTTGCTTGTATAAATAGCTTTGTTAAAATTTTCTAGCGCTTTCTCGTTTGCTCCCATATTCAGATGGGCAAAACCTGCCCAACTTGCAGATATATCTTTATCATCGCTTTCTTTTAACAAAGCGGTCTCTAGAAGTAATTGCCAATCTGCGCGTATTAATGAAATTCTTACCTTTGCACTTAATTCCCAGCGGTTATCAAAGCCACGTTCTCTTGATTTAGCCAGCCAAGAGATTGAGCGCTCTTTATCACCTAATAATTGATAGTTAACTGCTATTTTTGCCGCAGAAAAAGCATCGCCAGGACGGATGTTATGCACTCTAATCAAAGTAGGAATGGCTTCAGCTATTTTACCTTCTAGGAAAAATAAGCCAGCTAATTCTTCAAGCCCATAGTCATCATTAGGATCGATTGCAAACAGTTCATTTAAGCCTTCCTTAGCCTCAGGAAGTTTGTTTCTAGAGATTTGCGCATTGATTAATCGGCCTCGATAAAAGGTTGAAAGTGGATCAAGTTCAACGGCTTTTTTTCTTTGCTTAATAGATTCTTCATATTGATCCAATGTAAGAAGCACATCAGCAAAGTGTGTGTATATCTCAACATGACTAGGATTAATTTTAATGGCCTGTTCAAAGAAAAATCGTGCTGCCAGGGCATCATCATAAATTCTTTTATAGATTAATCCCATAGCCATTAAGGCTTCGGCTTCAGAACTATCGAGTGTTAACGCTGTTCTTGCATTTTTTTCAATCAATGGAAAAACTTCTGTTGCGCTGAAACCACCATAATCTTCAAGCCAGATCCAGGCTGAAGCAATACCAGCATAGGCTTTTGCGTAGTTTGGATCGATTGCTATGGCTTGTTGATAATAATCAAGCGCTATAAGAAGAGTGTCTTTTTGTGGCTCTCTTGCACTTTTTCTGCCTTTTAAATAGAGTTCATAGGCTTCAATGTTGGTTTCTTTACTATGGGATTGTTTAAGATCCAATTTAAGTTTTAACTTATCGACAATGGCTTGTGATATTTCATCCTGAACCTTAAAAATGTTTTTCAGTTCCCTGTCATAAGTCTCTGACCATAGATGATAACCATCTTCTACATTAATAAGCTGGGCGGTTACTCTTATTTGATTACCTGATTTACGAATTGACCCTTCAAGTATTGTTTTTACATTGAGTGCATTACCAATTTCAGTAATATCAGCATCCGTGCCTTTAAATTTAAAAGAAGAAGTTCTAGCAGCAACACGCAGACCTTCTGTTTTGGCAAGGACATTGAGAAGCTCTTCAGCAATACCGTCACCAAAATATTCCTGATCACTTTCTCCACTCATATCTTCAAAGGGCAATACAGCAATGGAGGGAGCTAATTTAATTGGTGTTTTAACGTCAGAAGAATTTGTTGTTAGTTGTCTAGTATCATCAAATCGACTTTCATAAATAAAATATCCCAAGCCAACCACCAATAGAAAGATGATAAAAAAATCGAGTTTACGACCGGTGTGGGATGCTACGGAATTTTCAGGTGCAATGTCCGATTCTTTTTTTACGCCATCGGGTGTTATCTCAAAAACCCAAGATGCAAAAATAACAAAGGGAAAGCCAATAAGACCAAAAAAGAAAACAGCGGTATTAATCCATTCGGGTAAATGTAAAGCGGGTACAGCTGCTTGGGTCACTTGGATGATCACCCAGGCCAGCACCAGATAAGCGATGCAAACTTTTATGACATTGCGACGTTTGAGCTCTGTAATCAATGAATTAGCCAACTAAATTCCCTATTTGTTGTTTTTATACGGGAGAATAATGTACTTTAATTAGGTTAAATTATCAAATATATAACCGGTAATATTAAGCTCGATTTTTTACAATATCATATCTAAAGACCTTCAACCACGACTATATTTGAGGTGTAGTTCGCTAATACGTGTGTTTGTTAAACACAAAAAGGTAGATATCACCATTTCGAAGTTTCGTAAATATTATTCTCCCCAAGTTACAAAATTCATTGCAGTGAGTTTTCTTAGTAAAACTCTGTCGGCTGTTAGCTCCTTATAAATCGTTTCTGCCTCTTCTAAAGTCATTTGTTGAGTATCTCTTTGATTGACCTGTTCAATTTTGCCTTTTATAAGGTTACGAATACCTTTCGGCAGCATACTTTTCAAGACCGTTTTTAAGACGTTTGGTTGGTTGGACATTCGTTTTAATAGCTGAATTCTTGGTGCTTTTTTTAACGAAGAAGAAACATTGAATTTTTTAGTCAGTGATATTTTTACGGTGCTCTCAATATCTAAAAAGCTACATATTTTATTAAAGGCAGCTGCTGGGTCGGCGTTCAAGTCTTCAAACTTTAGCACTAATATTTGATTCCGATCAAAACGTTCATAATAGGCTTGAAGCTGTTTTCCATAACGTCCACCTTCGAGATAGTCGAAAAATTTTAGCCAACCCGCCTGGCGACGTTTCTTTTCTAACGAGAGAGCCTTGAAAAATGAATATGTTGTTTCATACCCTTCTCGCAAATTATGACTAAACTGAGAAAAAGCTCGGTTAGCAGGGTCACGTAAGATTGCTATCAGTTTAATATTCGAGTTGTACTGGTGTATATTTTGTGCCGCGTCGGAAGTTTGCAAATAGATTGGTGAAGCCTCACCACATATTTGCCCTTTGGAGGGTTGAAACAAGGCACCATAATCTGAATAATTTGTTGTGATTCGTTTGGAGTAAGATGGGTCAAACGGACCATTCTTAGGGATTACCTCTGTGTTTTGAAAGCTAAAAAAACTAGGTTCTTTTACGCGAGGCATAAAAACTTGAGGATGTGCATTTAACCAATTCCATATAGCAGTTGTACCGGCTTTTGCCGCACCTATAATGATAAAATCTGGGCCTTGAGTCATAGATGGAATCTCCTGAAAGTGCTGAATTTAAAATGTAAAATACAAGAAACATAGCATAGATATCATTCACCGCCAGATGCAAAAAAAACTGACTTACGTTTTAATAAGCTACAATCGTGCCATATGTGTTTTAGTCGCTAGCTACTGATTAATATGCGTTCTTTTTATCAACTGTAGCAACACTAAGAGGGAAATCGCAAAATGCATCGCGGTTTGCGAAGTTCCTTGAAGTTAGTGAAATGTAACTTCATTGGTTTTATCAGCCCTCCAATAGGAAGAATGTTTGGCTAAAAACTTACAGGGAAGATTTTTAGAATCGAGTGTTCTAGTATAGGAGGTATTAATTTCGACGTTTTCGCTAATTCTATCGCAATCAATATGATTCTAACTATTTTTACTTTCTTTTACTTGAATTTAGCGACAAGCATCTTGGAATGGTTCTGTCGCAATCTCTAGCTTTTTAACTTGTATGGTAGAATATCACAAAATAATCTATCTACTCCAAGCTTAAAATGATCACTTTCAAAGGCCGACACACACCTAAACCGATTATTTTACAATGTGTCAGATGGTATTGCGCTTATGCACTCAGTTATCGAAATATTGAAGAGATGATGGCTGAGCGAGGTTTAAGTATTGATCATAGCACTTTGAATCGATGGGTCATTAAGTATGCGCCATTACTGGAAAAAGCCTTTCATAAAAAAAAGAAAAAACCAGG
>JBLIBL010000069.1:0-17486 GCA_047633355.1 Polaribacter sp. | reverse complement strand
TTTTTAGATGTTGGGGGTGGAGCAACTAAAGAACGTGTTGTTGAAGCTTTCAAAATTATTTTAACCGATGATAATGTTAAAGCTGTATTAGTCAATATTTTTGGCGGTATCGTTCGTTGTGATTTAATTGCAGACGGTATTATCGGCGCTGTTGAAGAAGTTGGTGTAGAAGTTCCAGTAGTTGTTCGTTTAGAAGGCAACAATGCTGAAAAAGGTAGAAAAGTGCTAGCTGATAGCGGACTTAATATTATTGCTGCTACTGGTTTAGCAGATGCTGCACAAAAAGTTGTTGCAGCTGCGGAGGGCAAATAAATGAGCATCCTAATTGATAAAGACACAAAAGTGATTTGCCAAGGTTTTACGGGTTCACAGGGTACTTTTCATTCAGAACAAGCGATTGAATACGGCACAAAAATGGTTGGTGGAGTTACACCGGGCAAAGGGGGACAAACACATTTAGGTCTTCCCGTGTTTAATACAGTAAAAGAAGCTGTTGAAAAAACAGGCGCTGAAGCTTCTGTTATCTATGTACCAGCTCCATTTTGTAAAGACTCAATTTTAGAAGCTGCTAACTCTGGAATAAAATTGATTGTTTGTATCACAGAAGGCATTCCGACATTAGACATGTTAGATGCGAAAGTTAAATGTGATGAATTAGGTGTACGTTTAATCGGACCAAACTGCCCAGGTGTAATTACTCCAGGTGAATGTAAAATTGGAATTATGCCTGGTCACATTCATAAGCCAGGTAGAGTAGGGATTGTATCTCGTTCTGGTACGCTGACTTATGAAGCCGTTAAACAAACAACCGATGCAGGCTTTGGTCAATCGACTTGTGTTGGTATTGGTGGAGACCCTATTCCAGGTTCTAACTTCATCGACATTCTAGAAATGTTCCAAAACGATCCTAAAACTGAAGCCATTGTTATGATTGGTGAAATTGGTGGAACGGCAGAAGAAGAAGCTGCAGCATATATCAAAGCGAATGTAACTAAGCCAGTTGTTTCATATATTGCTGGCGTTACGGCTCCAGCAGGTAAAAGAATGGGGCATGCTGGTGCAATCATTTCTGGTGGTAAAGGTACTGCTGATGAGAAGTTTGCTGCATTAGAAGATGCTGGTGTTAAAACAGTAAGAAGTTTAGCTGATATTGGTTCGGCTTTGAAAGAAATTACTGGTTGGTAGTTCGTTCATAATTTACTTTTATAAAAAGGGTAATCAAATGATTACCCTTTTTTTTTAAAAGTAAAATTGTAATTTGTTAAAAAAAAGAAACTCGTTATGTGGTATTGTTTAGGATATGAAATAGACGAATTTCGTATCGTTTTTATAACATAAACTATCTTTAAAACGTTACACCTAGAATGATACACCTAGAATGATACACACTATTAATTATGGATATCATACCATCAAAATTTTATTGAGAAACGGTTATACTTTTAAAGTAAATCTTAATTTAAACTCTTATATACTAATAAAATTATTGATGTTGCTACCTGAAATAAACTTAAAATGTTCTGATAATAACATTAGGATTATGAATTTCACGTCACGCTTTATCATCCTTTACACAGCGAGGTTTTAAAATGATTCCCGAAATAATTCAAAAATGGCACACGGTAGTAGAAACTAAAAATGTAAGTTTACTGGACGATATTCTTGCTGATGATGCAAAACTGTATTCACCAGTCGTTCATACGGTTCAGGAAGGGAAACAAATAACAAAGATGTACTTAATGGGTGCTGCAATGACTCTTGGCAATGATTCCTTTAAGTATGTTCGCGAGGTTTATGACAGTGGTTTTGCTCTGTTGGAGTTCGAAACTGTATTGAATGGAATATTAGTTAATGGCGTAGATATGATTTCGTGGAATTTAGATAATAAAATTACAGATTTTAAAGTTATGATTCGCCCTCTTAAGGCTGTGAACGCAGTCCATAAAGTCATGGGGGAAGCTCTTATGAAAATGAATAAGTCTTAAAAACACTAATCATTTAGAAAACCTTGATAATATTAAAAATTATCGAGGTTTTCACTTTCAATTAACTAATGTGGAAAATACTTATCTTTCTTCATTAATAATGGCTCTTCAAGATACTTATAACTGATCGCAGCTAAAAACGTTGTCATAACTAAAATAATTACCGCTTTAACATAAGTCGACATATCGCCTAATTCATGACCAACAAAATAAGTTAAAGGAAAATGGTAAACGTACAAACCATAAGAAATCTTTCCTAAATAAGCGAGTAGTTTATTTTCCATTATAAGAGGGAAAAATGTCTTCGCTTTTACATTGACTAACATTGCGGCAAACACAAAGGAGAACAATGTATAACCCCATACATGTTTATAACTGTCTTCCATAAAGTTACCATAACCTAAGCTCCGAATGTCAAGTTTAACGCCAGATAGATATTCAGCGACAAAACCAAGTATTACAACCACACCAGCAAAGGCAATGATTTTATAATTAGCGACAGGCTTTACATACATTGCAAAGTAACCACCAATTGCAAAAGCATCAAAACTTGATAGCGTAAAAGTATAAACAGCCAAATTCATAGTGTTAAAAGAGTTAGTTGTGTCTGCCATGACAATATTACCTAAAATAAAACGAATCAAAGGCCCAGACAAAATAACAATGATTAATGCGCGTTTAACTGATGTTTTGTGAATCACAAAAATCATAAGCGGCCATAAAAGATAAAACTGCTCTTCGACCGCAAGTGACCAAAAGTGAGTAATAGTCTGAGTTTGTTCGTAAGCCGATGACATTGCAAAAAAGTTATAAGTGTAAGTTAATGCCCAGCCAAGTTGATCTAATGTTCTCGCAAAACGATCCCCTACATCATAATTAAAATGCTCTAATGAAACATAAGCAATAATGCTAATCATAAATAGATAGGTAAAATAAAGCGGAAATATTCTTAAGCTTCTTCGGCCGTAGAAATTAATGAAATATTTATTAGTTGGTAAATGCTCTTTCATATTCACGATGATTGGTGTTAACAAAAATCCGGACAATACAAAAAAGGCATGAACGCCCATATATCCAAATTCGAACAAGCCCATATGGTAAGCAAATACAATAAAGAATGCGAAAAAGCGAAAACTATTTAGACCATGTACCATCTGATTTCCTTTTAATTTAAATTTTAATTACTTGTTTTTAACAAACAATGCATCAATAGTACCTTGGGCTAGTGGATGGTAACCAGGACGTGCTTTTTTATAAATATCTTGAGTGAATTTTCTTTTTGATTCAGATTTTAACAAAGCTTTATATAAAGGGACGATTAGTTTTCGTCTACCGATTGATATCATATAGTCAGCAAGTCTTGTATTAATGACAGGATTATCTCGTTTTATATTTAATAATAACCAAGCGTGGGCAATTTCATTATTTGTTGACTGGGTTAGATTAAATTGAGAGTCGAGTTGATTTAAATTATTTAGCGAAATATCTTTCGGAAGGTTGTTGATGAAAAATAACCACTCATGAACGGTCCATTTATCAGTCGGTATTTTCGCCAATTTTGTATCATTATTTAGCCATGAACTCATATGAGTTTTTACTTTGGAAAATGCATCTGAGGTCGGTGTAGGAGAGTTTGCAGGTAACAAGGGATCTTTGATCCATTCCATTACTTCAGCCATAGAAACTTCACTAGAGTGTTTGTCGATTAAATTTTTCTTTAGGTATTTAATGAAGCTTTTAGTATCAATACTTCCAAAAGCATGATCATCAAAATACTGTTTTAAAAATGTATCAAAGTTATTGCGTCCAACCCTTTTCTCTAAAAACATCAAAAATAACTGACCTTTAGTATAAGGCACCCCTGAAAACGCATCATCTGGATCACGCCCTTCAATAGTAACATGAAGAATGGTGTCAGCTTTAGGCAACACAACTAATTCCTTTTTAAGATCTTGATAGGCTAACGCTTGCTCCATCACCGCTCTTTCTTTACCAAACACTTCCTCCATAATTCTATTTTCAACGTAGCTTGTAAAACCTTCGTTTAACCAAAGGTCGCGCCATGTCGCATTGGTGACTAGATTACCCGACCAAGAATGCGCTAACTCATGAGCAATAAGGCTGACTAAACTTTTATCACCTGCGATAACTGTCGGCGTTATAAATGATAGTCGAGGATTTTCCATACCGCCAAAAGGAAAAGAGGGCGGTAATATCAGTAAATCATAATCAGTCCAGCGATATTTTCCGTACATCTTTTCCGTTGCATCAATCATTGCTTGGGTATCGACGAATTCAGCTGCTGCGGCATCTAATAATTCAGGTTCAGAATAAATAGCCGTTTGTTTAGACATTTTTTTGTAATGGATATTACCCGCAGCAATAGCGATTAAATAAGTTGGGATTGGTTGTGGCATTTCAAAGTGATAATCACCGTTTTCATTCCACGTAGGATCGTTCTTAGCACTCATAATTGGGCGTAAATTTTTTGCGGTATGAATATTGGCTTCATAGGTAACCCGCATTGCCGGAGTATCTTGAATCGGCATCCAGCTTCTTGCGTGAATTGCTTGAGATTGACTGAACATGAATGGGAGCTTTTTGCCCGCTGTTTGAACAGGTGATAACCATTGTAAACCTGAAGCTTCTGGACGAGAGTTATAATGAATTTTAACTCTTTTGGTCATTCTAGGCAGAACTATGGTTAATTTACTGCCTCTAACATCATCCCGCTCTGCTAATTTAAATGTGGTCTCAGACCAGATTCCGGCTCTAAATGTTTCAACACGATGTATATCCAAATCACGTGTATCCAAAATTAAGTTTTGTACGCCTTTATGGTTATATTTTAAATGATGTTCAATACTACCTTTTAGTTGCTTTTCCTTAAAATCCACCGTTAAATCAAGTAGGATGTGGGTTGACACGACATCTTGATAATTAGAGTAAGTGTGCCAATCTTTTTCAAATTGACTCGCTGTCGTGGTATATATCCAGCTACTAAGGATAACGGCTACGACGCGCAAAAAAGGTTTAAACATGGTTGTGCCTCTACTATTTTAAAATTATTGTCTGGTAACTAAATCGGGTATAATTCTACCCGATTTTAATCCTAATTGAGAGTTTAGATATTGATTTTAACTAAGATTTTCAAACAAGTTTTTGTTTTCCTAGCAATTATTACACTACTGTTCAGTTGCAGTGAACTATTTGCTCATGGTGTTGATGAAAATACTAAAAAATTCCTGATAGGCAATGATGGCGTTGCGATATTTCCCTATCTCTATATTGGCGCAAAGCATATGGTGACAGGTTATGATCATTTACTGTTTATACTGGGCGTTATTTTCTTTCTATATTGTGGAAAAGATATTTTAATTTACGTCAGTTTATTTACTTTAGGTCACAGTATAACGCTTTTATCGGGTGTATTAGCTGATATTCAAATGAATGCATATTTAATTGATGCTGTTATCGGTTTTTCAATTATCTATAAAGGTTTTGATAATCTGGGAGGCTTCAAAAAGCTAATGGGTTATCAGCCTAATACGAAACTGGCTGTATTAATTTTTGGCCTTTTTCATGGTTTTGGTCTTGCTACTAAGATACAAGAGTTTGAAATCGCAGAAAATGGTTTAATCTCTAATTTGGTTGCTTTTAATATTGGAGTTGAAATAGGCCAAGTTCTAGCTCTTGGGTTGGTTATGATTCTTTTAGCCTATATCCGAAAGAGTCCCGTTTTTAATAACGCTGCCGTCATCACTAATACGGCATTAATGTCAGCAGGCTTGATGTTAATGCTCTTTCAACTCACTAGTTACGCTTTTCAATAAAAACTTTAGTACAAAGGCAACATAATATGAACAAAACAATCGAATCAGGTATTAAAAACGTTGAACTTACCACAAAATCATTAATAAAGAATAGCTTAGTGGCTATAGTTATAGCTATTACTATATTTTATACTGTTATTTATCCAATAGAATTTGGTCAAGACCCATTAGGCACCGGTAAAATTTTAGGGTTACCAGTGTTACAAGCTGCCACAAAAGTTGAAACTGAACCTATGAACAAAAGTATGTACGAGTTTCAAAAAGATTCTGTTGATATAATTATTCCTGCAAAGAGTGGTTTGGAATATAAGTTTAAATTGACTCAGTTTTCTAACTTAACTTATAAGTGGACTTCAGAAATTCCCCTTTACTTTGATTTTCATGGAGAACCAAAAGGCGATACTACTGGATATTTTGAAAGTTATACCATTGCGACTAGCAATAAAATGGAGGGCTCAATGACTGTTCCATTTGAAGGGGTGCATGGTTGGTATTGGAAAAACACCAGTGACGAAGAAGTATTAGTGACTTTAAATACTCAGGGAAATTACGAGGTTGTTGGGTTTGTTCATTGAGATAACAAAAAGGTTTCGTAAAAGAGCCATCATCTATAAAAAAGTTTTTTGAACTATGAATAATGAGGGAGAAAACTAACGGCATTCATCATATCGGCAATTTCCTTCAAAAATAATATCTAATAACTTACGATTATTTCGCTAAGTTTTCTCCTGAAGTAAGCCAATATTGATGTGGCAGAAAGTAGCCATTTATTCAGACATACGATGGCGACTTACACGCTGGATCACTGAGGAGAAATTGCTAAATATCGGTCAAGCCAGACATCAGGAAAAATCAGTGAAGCCAAAAGATGAGGCAGATCCAACCACATGATCTATGATATAGTTTCAACAGAGCACCAAGAGGAGAACATAGATGAATTATCAGGATTTTATAGAAATTACGCCGGGCAAAAGAAGTGGGAAGCCATGTGTAAAGAATACTCGGATCACCGTTTATGACGTGCTTGGATGGCTTGCAAATGGCATGAGTAGAGGAGAGATTATTGAGGACTTCCCTGAATTGACTCGAGAACAGATACAAGCTTGTTTGGCTTATGCTGCTGAAAGAGAACAACACCTGATCACCGTTAGTGCTGCATGAAACTGTTGTTAGATGAAAACCTTTCTCGCAGGATTGTTCCAGCTATTCAAGATTGTTTTCCAGACAGTACTCAAATAGCATTATTGAATTTAAACGAAGCAGATGACCGACAAATCTGGGAATATGCGAAACAAGAAAACTATACCATTGTTACCCAAGATGCTGATTTCCATGAACAAAGCATGTTGGTTGGTGGGCCTCCATTGATTGTTTGGTTGCGATGTGGAAATCAACCTAAGAATGTTATTTTAGACAAGCTAATTAAACAACAAAAATTAATCGAAGAAACCTATCAAGATCCTAAAATCTGGACTATCGAAATATTTTAAGCACTCTCGAATCAATAATATCAGCGGCAAAAAAGGCACTGGTTACGGTATATGATTAACATCTATTAGTCTTTATTTGCAGATTTTTATAGCAAACTCGCCGTCATTTAAATTAGGTATTTATTGTAAATAACCAATGCGTAAAATCAAGGGTTAGTCAAATATCGGTTGTGGCCAGTACTAAATTGGAAGGTTCCATTTGACAGTTATCATGTAGGCCTGCCATGAACGGCATTAGAGTTCTAGGAAGTGACTGATGACGAAGCTGTAATTGAGCGTGTTCTTGAAAACGCAAGATATTATCACCTATTCCTCCGAGTCCAACAAATACTCACGGTAAAACCTTTAGAGTTTGCAGGTAAATTATCAGCTAGAAAGAAGACGTTGGAAAAAAGAAAACATCATGCAAAAAAGGTTATTTACGCTCGCAACCGTGCGATTGAAGCCGTCGCTTGATTTTAACCATATAGAGAAAATTATGGCCAGATCCGTTTATTGCTGGGCGTACTGTTTAAGCAGAGATAAAGGCAACCACCAGTGTGAAAGTCTTTCGCTTGATGGGTTAGTTAAGGCCGATTGGAAATTGAGCGGTTGCAGTAGCGCTGTTGACTCTATCCATAACGTTAATTTTGGCGTTGCACCTGCAATCCTAATTTCTCAATAGTAGGTAAGCCATTATCGTTTTGGGGTTGTGAGGTGTTGGCTATTGCAGAGGCTCGGCACAAAGTCATTTGATGTTGTTTTATTTAAAAAACTGAAAGCTATTTGACGAAATGTCTGATAATTACATAACGCCTTCTTTATATATTGTAGGCGGTCCTCTAACTCTAATTCCGAGCCTGATATCTCTGAGAGGAACTTCTAAGTTATTATTAATATTGTATGTGTTAGGACCTTCCCAGATTCTTTCCTGTTGCAAATAAAGCAATTCCAGAACACTTGCACTACAAAGCGCAATATAAGGCCGCTGCCTATCTTTCATCGCCATTAGTTTATCTTTGGCTTCAATGATTAACTTTGTACGATGCTCTATGTTGGAATTGTTCAAATAAGAATCAGCCTGCTTGGCGGCAATGGCTTTGGTGTCATAGGCGGATTGAAATATGGACTTTACTAAAAATTCTTCAGCTCTTTTAGGTCGTTTTGAACCATCAAATAAATAGGTATTGGTAAACCAGTTCAACCCTACCATAAAGCCATACATACTAGGAAACTCGCTTTCAAGTTTATGTAAAGAAAACCCAACAATTTTAGGTTTAATATCCCTGTTCCCACCAGTATGCACCTGCTGATATTTCTCCATTAAAAACCATGCGGCAGGCTCAGTATACCAATCTTGTAAAGGAATACGATATCGACTTAATGGTTCGCCATTACTGGTGACTCCGTTCCCAGTAATGACTTGAAAAATAGCCCTCTCTGGGAACGGGGAAACACTGATATAGTAAGAATAATTCCCAAGCCATAAAGCACTAGCAGCATTTCTTAATTGAGGCGAGATATGTTTCTGTAAAAAGATTTGAGATAGACCGCCCGTGAAGGTGGCTGCATTCACTTTTCCAGAGTTTAAAACGGACAGCGTGCCGGCAATGCTGACTGTGATTAGAACCATCAATGTCAGCGCGGCTAAACGGTTTAAAAAAGAGCGACTGACCGATAATATGCGGGCGTTTTAATCAATATTTGACTTTGATTGACAGCTTGATTTGACATCGATTTAAATCCCTAGACGATACAAAGTGATTTTTATGGCTTAAGTGTAACAGACAAAACCCGAGATATGGATAGCGATTCAGTTTGTGTGGCTTATTACCAAACTTTTGCTTGAATATTGCCGGTACGCAAAGTTCTAAAAAGTTGGTTAGAAAACAGTTGCACTTAAAAGGTTTAATTGTGAGTTATGGAATATTGCATTGCAATAATGAACTTGCTAAATTCTTTACCATTGAACCCCCAAAATATAAAAAAGTGAAAAATAAAAGAATTTCATCAAACTTGACTATATGTATTTATAAATATATATTTACTAACATAATTAATATCTATTGAGCAAATATCATGGAAATATCAGCCTCACAACTTCAAACCAAACACCGCTTTCTGGTCGATGCTCTTCATCGTGGAGAAGAAGTAACGATAACTTATCACGGTAAAGCGATTGGTATTACAAAGCCTTTATTAGACAAAAAACTCATCGAAGAGCCTGGTGCTGATGATTTCTTTGGGATGCATAAAACATCGATTGATTCTGTCGAGGAAGA
Organism: Polaribacter sp.; assembly: GCA_047633355.1. Taxonomy (GTDB): domain Bacteria; phylum Pseudomonadota; class Gammaproteobacteria; order Enterobacterales; family Kangiellaceae. Next base: position 7,917 of record JBLIBL010000069.1, on the reverse strand, counting down.
GCTTAGGGCAATTAGAGTCGGTAGTAGAAACCAGATAGATGAACAAAAGAAATAGGCATCATTATGCTGATTGATACCAACATATTGATTTATGCAGACAGAGGAAATGACAATGCCAAGACGCTGATTATTAGTGCTAATGCTCCGTCCATATCCGTTGTAACCTATATGGAATATGTTCCGTTTTGTCTTAACAAAATAGAATTAAATAATTTTGAGAAGATGCTAAAGAAATATCGCTTCAAAATAATTGACATTAATATCGAAATTTCTATGACAGCTAAGAGATTGGTGAGTCAATATGCTTTAAGCCATAGAGTAGAAATGGCAGATGCGTTGATAGCTGCTACCGCTTTGGTGAACAATCAAACAGTAATAACCGGAAACGGGAAACACTTTAAGCCAATCCCTGGCTTAAAAATTAAGATATTCAAGCCTTAAATCTAGGTTAAAAAGTCAAGCCTGGGCTCAAAGTCTCAGGCAAACTCACTTTTTCATTCTCTACCGATGAAATAGGGTAAGCACAGTAATCTGCCGAGTAATAAGCACTGGCTCGATGATTACCACTGGCGCCAATACCACCAAATGGCGCTTGAGAATTTGCTCCAGTAGTAGGGCGGTTCCAGTTGACTATACCGGCGCGAATCGCGGCAAAAAACTCATCATAAGTTGACTGACTATCACTCAATAATGCCGCAGATAAACCAAATTGAGTATTATTTGCTTCAGCTAACGCATCTGAAAACTCTGTATATCGGAAGATCTTAACTAAAGGGCCAAAGTACTCTTCATCCGGAATGTTTTTCACGCCAGTCATGTCAATAATGCCAGGAGAGACAAACCCCGTTCCTTTTTCAAGATGTTTTAATTCTAATAAAGATTTGCCACCCAAATTTTGAAGCGATTCTTGAGCCGAGACTAAACTTAAAGCTGCTTTCTCCGACACTAAGGAACCAAAAAAGGGTTTGTCTTCATCATCAAATTTACCAATTTTAATCTTTTTAGTAACGTCAATAAGACGCTTTAAAATCTGCTCACCTTGCTCATTATTTTCAATAAATACACGTCTTGCGCAGGTACATCTCTGTCCAGCGGTTACGAATGCGGATTGGATAATATCATGTACAACACCGTCGATATCAGAAACTCCATTGACAATAAGCGGATTATTGCCTCCCATTTCTAACGCCAATATTTTTCCAGGTTGACCCGCAAATTGTTTATGAAGTAGATGCCCTACATTTGAGCTTCCTGTAAAAAAGAGCCCGTCAATACCCGTGTTATTAGCTAATGAAACACCTGTTTCAACCTCTCCTTGCACTAGATTAATCACACCCTTTGGTATACCAGACTTTTCCCAAGCTCGGACAGTAATCTCTGCGACTTTTGGTGTGATTTCACTTGGTTTAAATACAACCGTATTTCCTGCCAAAAGAGCTGGGATAATATGACCATTTGGTAAATGACCCGGAAAATTGTAAGGGCCATAAACAGCAACCACCCCGTGAGGCTTGTGACGTATATAGGCTTTTGAATCACCCATTTGACTCTCAACAGTTCCCGTTCTTTCGGTAAATGCTTTTTCAGAAATACCAATTTTCCCGATCATACCTCCAACTTCACCTAACGTTTCCCATAATATTTTGCCAGTTTCTTCTGAAATAGCTGTTGCCAATAAACTTTTTTCTTCGGCTAATATCTCACCAAAGCGTTTAACAATTATTAGACGCTCCTCATAAGTTAACCCAGACCAAGCAGCAAATGCATTACGAGCACTATCAACCGCATCTGCAACTTGAACAAAATTAGCTGATTCACCTTTCCAAACTATTGAATTATTTGCAGGGTTACGTGATTCAAAAGGTTTTCCTAAACCTTTTATCCATTTTCCATTGATAAACTGTGCATTCATTGTTTGTACTAAATCGGTCATCTTTTTTGCCTTCTTATATTCTTTAAATTAACTGGAAAACGGGATTGTGGATAACGGGGTCAGAGTCGCTTTGGAATGCATTTTCATTTAATTATGTAGCATACCAATATAATACGAGCAAACTTGCAGTGCATTAACTGCGACTCCGACCCCTAGCTTGCACTAGCAATTATGGAATTTATTAATTTGATATGACTCTTACTAAGTCGCCTTCATCTACCAATAAATGTTTCGCTACTTCTTTTGAAATAATAATATGTTTTTCATTGTCGCAGATGGTTGCGTGAACCTGGACGGCTCTAAAATCCTTTGTTTTGCGATTACAAATGATATGACGTTGTTGCATGCTGCTACTTTCTTCAACTTCAATCGAGGAATTTTCAACGGAGCGAGATTCAGAATATTTAACCACTAATTTATGGCTCTGCTGTATGGTTTTTACATGTCGTTTTTGTGCTGAAATAGTCGGGCCACCATCAAAAATATCAACATAATCACTTTGTATAAATCCTTCTGATTCTAAAAGTCTCAAAGCGGGCACTGTATTTTTATGCACTTTATTGATACACGCTTGGGCTTCTTTGCTTAATAAACTGACATAAATTGGGTGCTTTGGCATCAGTTCTGCTATAAAAACTTTATTACCAATACCGGTCAAATAATCAGCTGTTGGGAAATCTATCGAAAAGAAGTGTTCTTCAAGCCACTGCCAGAAAGGTGAGCGACCATTCTCATCAGATACGCCGCGCATTTCTGCAATGATCCGATCGTTAAAGCGTTCTTCATGTTCTGCTACAAACATAAAGCGAAATCGAGATAAAAATCGACCATTACTATTAACACGAGCTTTTTCTTTTAGAAATAACGTACAGATCTCAGTAACGCCTGATAAATCGTTGCAAAGGGTCAATGTTTCAACTGTGTTGTGAACTTTCAGTTCGCTAGAGGAGTGTACTATTTTACCTAAATGATAATGATAAAAGGGGTTATCAAGACCAACGGCTGCTTCTATACCACTCGTTCCCACGACTTCCCCTGTTTCAGTATCCTCCATTACAAAAAGGTAGCCTTGATCGCTCGGTATTTTTACATCTAAACCGAAAGATTCAACAGATCGAGCAATTTTATTTTTTAGTATTTGTTCGCTTACGGGCAGCGAAGTAAAACCGTGACCTGAATCGACTGCAATTTGGTGCAGTGAGTCGTAATCTGAGGTATTAATTGGTCGAATAATGATCATAGAGCTATCTCTTTTTAAGTTCTAATGGCTAAATAATAATCATTCCCCCCTTTTGTGAAAGGGGTAGGGGTTTATTAAGCTCTAAATTTACAATAAGTAAACAACTAGTTAAGCTAGATATTTCTCTATAGCCCTTTCAAAATTATCCATCCCTTGATTAATATCTTCATCAGAAACAATCAATGAAGGCGCAAAACGAACAACATTAAGACCCGCTATTAATACCATAACACCGTTATCCATTGCCGTTAGTAGGATCTCTTTTGCTTTGCCTTTGTATTTTTCGTTTAAAACAGCACCAATCAATAAACCTTTGCCGCGAATTTCAGAAAAAATGGAATGTTTTGCATTAATTTCTTCTAGACGTTTTACAAAAAGTGACGATTTTTCTTTCACCCCATTTAATACTTCAGGTGTATTAACCGTATCAAATGCCGCTTCAGCAACCGCACAAGCTAATGGATTACCACCATAAGTACTACCGTGAGTCCCTACTTTTAGGTGTTTTGCGATAGCATCAGTTGTGATCATTGCGCCAATAGGAAATCCACCACCGAGTGCTTTAGCTGTGGTTAAAATATCAGGCGTTACACCCAAATCCATATACGCATAAAGGCTACCTAGACGTCCTACACCGGTTTGTACTTCATCAAAAACAAGAAGGGCATTATTATCATCACATAACACTTTAACGCCTTTAATAAATTCTTGTGTTGCTTCAATAATGCCACCTTCACCTTGAAGAGGCTCTAATACTACGGCACAAGTTTTGTCGGAGATTAAAGCTTTAACACTGTCTAGATTATTATACTCTGCATGAAAAATATCAGCCGGTTTTGGTCCAAAACCATCTGAATATGTTGGCTGACCACCAACTGTCACAGTAAAAAATGTTCGTCCGTGGAATCCTTGTTTAAATGCGATAATATGAGTCTTTTCTTCGCCATGTTCGACTAACGCCCAACGTCTAGCAAGTTTTAAAGCCGCTTCATTAGCTTCTCCGCCAGAATTCGCAAAATATACTTTATCTGCAAAAGTTGCATTAACCATTTTACTAGCCAAACGTAAAGCAGGTTCATTAGTCATAGTGTTAGATAAATGCCATAATTTTTGACCTTGTTCAGTCAATGCATTAACAAGGTTAGGGTGACAATGACCCAAGCAATTAACCGCGATACCGCCAGCAAAATCAATATATTCGTTATCATCTTTATCCCAAATTCGTGCGCCTTTACCACGTACAGGGATTACGTTAGATGGTGAGTAGTTAGGTACCATAACTTGATCAAATGTAGAACGGTCGACGGCTAGTAATTCTGACATAATATTAATCTCTTAGTTTATTGATTGTTTAAATAAATCGCTATCGGATTGAATTCTTAGGGGACACATTATGAATAAGTTATTTGTCAATTTGCAGTGTCATTTTGGTATATTTAGCTATATTATCTAACGTATTGCTCAGATAACTGAGCAATTTGGATTTATTCTAATAACGCCCGATACCAGAGGTCCCTTATGGCTACGGAAAATGAAGAAAAACTGATTGGGGTTTTACAAGAAGATGTACGAGCCTCTACTACTGAGATTGCACGTAAACTGGGGGTATCTAGAGCAACTGTTCAAGCTAGAATTGCAAAACTAGAAAGAGAGAGAACAATAACGGGTTACACTTTAACCTTAGGTAAAGATTATCTAAATCATTATATCTCAGCCCACGTAGCAATCGCAGCAGAACAAAAAAGCTCTGCTTTTTTGTCAGCCAACCTTCTAAAGATTGACGCAGTTTCAGTTGTTCATGCGATTAGTGGTGATTTTGATATGATTGCGGTAATTCATGCAAGAAATACAGAACAACTAAGTCATTTGATAGATGAGATTGGTAATTTGGAGGGAGTAGTTAGAACTAATACCTCCGTTATCTTGGAAACTAAAGAAAAACGTTAGGGTGAAAATATTTGGACTTAATAATGCTAGTCTTCAGGGCAATAATGGTCATGTAAAACTTGAATAATTCCCTTTGCAACACCGTTAGATATAGCATAATAAATGGATTGAGACTCTCGGCGCGTTTTAACAATTTCATCATCTCTTAATTTAGCCAAATGTTGTGAAAGTGCTGATTGAGAAATATCGATTCTATCATTCAATTCTGATACCGAAAGCTCCCCTTCACATAAAATGCACAAGATCATTAGACGGTTGACATTGGCTAATGCTTTCAATTGTCTTGTTGCTACATCAGCATGTTCTCTAATAGCATCAGGGCCTTGCGGTTTACAAATTGACATTTCTTGTTCAGTAATATTATCCATAACAGCTGATCTTTAATTAAAAATTTAGGATTTATATGAGTGTTAACTAATATAGTAGAAATTAAATTATAAGTCTAGTAGATTGAATAGGAATACGTGAAAAACAGAGGTTCTAGATTATAGTCGTTACGCTATAAATTTTATCTAGCGAATGGCTTCATTGATGAATTAAGCACTACAGCAACTACGAATCTATGCGACTCCGTCCCTTTCTGCGGGCATTACGGTTTTTCCACGAATTTAGAACATGCCATTTCCAAAATTCATTGATGAAAAAATAGCCTAAAGTTGCAGCGACAAAGGCGCAAATAGCACAACCCAGTAGAAATGGTTGCCATAATGATGTTAGATTTGTCTCTAACCACTGCCAACTTAACTCAAATTCGAAGCCTGTAGAATGCCCACCTAAAGCAAACATTCCCACAAAATAAGCCATTCCAAAAATAAAGGGCATTGTAACGGGGTTGGTGATCCAAACAAGTGCAATTGATAAGGGTAAATTGGCTCTTAAAATAATAGCGCCCGCAGCTGCCAACACCATTTGAAAAGGGACTGGCCAAAATGCAAAAAATAAACCGACTATAAATGCTTTAGCTACAGACCGACGAGTCAAATGCCATAGCATAGGTTCATGTATTACAGGTCCAAAAATCTTTAAAAATTTGTTATCCTTAATTTGAGTAGGATCGGGTAAGTATTTTTTTATTAGGTTTCTTGGCATAAAATTAGTTAATTTTTTAAATGATAGCTGATAAACAAATGCTTAAAACAATATTGTTACAGACAAGTATAGACTTTAAATCCGATAACTCTCATTATTTGCTATGGTCATTATCTTGAATTCAAGAATATTTAAGTCATGTATTGTATCTGCAACTAAGTAGAATACAAGATAAAATAGAAAGGTAAAATAGAGAGTAAGTTAATTAATAGCAGATAGTAAAAAGGAATATTTTCTATGGGCGTCCATTGTTAAATTTAGCTTTCAAATTTTTAGTCGGTATGAGCTGCTTGTTTTGGATCCCAAACCAAAACGTTAGTGTTTACGTGCTTTTTATTTCCCTCGTAATCATATTAATTATTATCGTTAATTCTTTGATGTTTGCAAAAAATCATCAATATAACTATTTAATGTCTAGCTTTAGACGCTATGTAAAACCTTGGCTATTTGTTTTTCTTGGTTTAGCTTGGGGAAGCTTAAATGTTTTAATTTGGTTTAACTTTTCAAACTCTTTAGTAACAATACCCAAAGTATCAAATTTAACCGGTTATGTTTGCAGTGTGATACCAGAAGCTCGTGATTCAAGCAACTCTGAGTCAACTAGAGTAAATGAAAGACAGTCAATCACGTTTGATTTTTGCGTTACACAAATAAAAGATGAAGTTACTGACGAATTGACTGACGATAATGTAAATAAGCATCATATCGAAAAACTTCCACTAAATATCCTATCTAATAATAAAATAAAACTCTCTATTTACAATTTCAATACCGAAATACGATCAGATTTGGTTATTGGAGAAGTTTTATCGCTATTTGCGAAAATAAAGCCAATTCATGGGCGAATCAATCCTGCAGGTTCTGATTATGAGAAATGGCTTGTTGCTCAGTCTTATATTGCAACGGGATACGTTAAATCAATCCATGGCGTAACCTCCATCCAAAAAAGTAGCATATTGAGCTTAACCAAACAATTTTATAACTATCAACGTCAAAAATTCTATAGCCATTTAGAAGGGATTACTACAAAACATCAGTTTCAGGGACTGATATTGGCTTTGTCGGTTGGTGAAAAAAGTCTTATTTCAGATGAACAATGGCGAACATTTAGAGATTCTGGCACATCCCATTTACTAGCGATTTCGGGATTACACATTGGGATTGCCGCTCTTTGGAGTTATTATCTTGTTTATTTTTTGATTGTATTATGGAATTTTTTGACCAAAGGACGATTTTTTTTAAACCCGATTAAACCTGCCATGATTGCTTCAATCACAGGTGGTATAGCGATAGCTCTCATTTCGGGACTAAACTATCCTGCACAAAGAGCTGTTTTAATGCTTCTACTGTTTTTCTTTAACAAGATATCAAGTCGCCACTATTCGACGACGAGTATCCTGTCCATAGCCTTTATTTTAATTGTAATAATCCAGCCATTTGCAATTCTATCAGATGGTTTTTGGCTTTCATTTATGGCGGTTTCAATAATATTATTGTCCCTTTCCTACGGAAGAGAAACAACCGAGGCTCGATCAAAATTAACATCTTGGTTCCGCGTGAACCTATTTATTTTTATAGGATTGACACCTATATCATGGTATTTCTTCGGGCAAGTTTCTATTGTTTCATTGGGAACTAATTTACTTTTAATTCCGATGACATCATTTTTGACTGCGCCATTAGTTTACTTGGGTATGCTATCAAGTGG
>JBLIBL010000068.1:0-17528 GCA_047633355.1 Polaribacter sp. | reverse complement strand
GGAATCGCAAAAATATTATTGAATGGGCGAAAGATGATGAAAGGTTTGTCGTAGGAAAAAAAGAACAATTATGTGTAATAACGAGCATGTTTAATTCTGATTCGAACATTTTGGAAATTAAATCTTTTAGTGATAATAAGTTTTCAAAAGCTCTTTTTAACAAAACTTCAACGTTAGAAAATCTGTCTTGTGCGGATTTTTGGGCCGAAACTCATGGTTGGCATCAACTGAAGTTGAACAGTGAATATTTACATCAGGATTTATTTTTCTATGTTTATCCAAAATACAGTTGGCTTGCTGATAATCAGAACTCAAAAATGATTAGTACTCTGAGATTTAAGAATCAACTCAATAATAGACCAATAACAAAAACATCCAAAATTGAGCTTCGATATCGAGAAATAGAATTGTGGGTTTATTGGATGTTGATTATTACTTCACTCAGTTATATTTGGATAGAGCGGAAATGTTCGGAGTAGTTACCGCTGTTTGGTTTTAAATGCGTTTGCTATGAATTTATTTGATATAACACGAACTAGATGAATTCAAATTATTAACTTTACATTTGATATACATAGGCCCGTAAGTAATAGAGAGTGATGGTAGCCATAGTCAGTAGTCTTTAATACATGATTAGACTGCGGCTTTAAAAAATCAGCCTGAGAGTATTCTGGATTGGGATATTGATAAAGGCCTTCACCACTTTTCATTCCGAATTTTCCTGACTTCACTATTGGTTCTAACAGACTAGCAAATTTATCTGCTTGGGGAGTATTGTTGTTATGTGCTATATTTAACGCAGTATCTAAACCAATCTGATCCATCTTTCCAAATGGACTAATTGGTAATCCGAAATTGCCCATGAAACAGCGGTCAATATCTTGAATACTTCCAATTTCATTAATAAATAAATTACTTGCGCTTGTTAAAATACTCATAAGCATAAAATTAAACAAATAACCATTAGACTCTTTTGTAATATGTACTGGAATTTGATTGAGTTTTTCACCTAATTTATATAGTAGCTCTGGGATCCAAGTTGCAGTAGTTTGATGTGCCATGATATCAATTACTTTTGCTGTAAACACATCATGAAAGTGAAAAGCACAAAAGCGTACCGGACTTCCTGAGTCATCACAATATTCTGAGGCTAGCAGAAAGGAGCTGTTAGTGGTAAAAATTGTATGCAATGGACAAAGTTTTCCAGATTGTTGCCAAACTTATTTTTTGTTCTCTAAATTTTCGGTGACGGATTCGTTAACAAAGTCCGCTTCCTTAGCTGCTTCTTCTGCATTGGTTGTATAGATAATACGACCTATTATTTTATCAATTTCTGATTCCTTAATGATTTTATTTTTCACTAATGATCGCAATAAGTTTTTTTGTTCTTTTTTTGCAACATCCAAACTCGTTTCTGCAGTATCAAATAGAAAAGTATCAAATAGAAAAGTATTAAAACCAGAAATAGCAAGCTACAAAGCAACTCTTAGACCCAGTGTTCCTGTACCTAATACCAGTGTCTTATTAATATCGTTTAATTTTAATTCTTTCATAATAAGTTTCTATTTTGATAGGTGGTTTGTGAAAAGAGGTAATGGAATATTTATATATCATCTTTAGATAATAAATAGAATAAATAGAATAAATAGAATAAATAGAATAAATAGAATAAATAGAATAAATAACTTAATTTTCATTGACCATTAATTCAAACTGTTTATTTTGCATTGATGGTAACTATATTCATTTTTAATTTCCTGTATAGTTATTCTGTTCGTTTTAATTGCAACTAATAATAATTAACAGGGAATAATCTATGAAAATAAGAAATATTTTTGTCTTTAAATCCGTGGCATTAATCGGAGGCTTACTGATGTGTCTTTCTGCTGGCGCCGATATAACAAACGGAGATTTTGAAGATTGGTCTACAGGTAACCCTACAGGCTGGACAACGATTGATTCAGGAATTGTAGTTAATCAAAATACTTCTATTGTAAAAACTAACGTTAGCTCTGCAGCGGTTACGGTCAACACCGGTAGCCAAGGTTCTACGGATTTTAGACAGGATATTGCTGTTGTCTCAGGGCAAACTTATGATTTTTCTACTTGGGTTTATCATACAAAAGGGAATTTAAAAGTAAGGCTTTATGTTGATGGTTACCGAAATTACTCTACCGCTAGTTTAACCAATCAATGGCAACAAGTTGCTTATCAATATACGGCCAATTCAACGGGGCTAATTTCAGTTGGATTGAGATTTTATGATCAGTCCGGCTTCGATGGCTCAGAGATCGTTTACATAGACGAGTATCAACCAACCAGTGTTAGCGATGGTGGCGGTGGGGACAATGGCGGTGGTGATGGGGAAATTACTTGTACTGATATTATTTTAGATCTTCTTACTGATAATTATGGTTATGAAACTAGCTGGTATATTAAAGATGCTAGTCAAACGGAAATAGGAAGTGGTTCTAACTTAACTAACAGTACAGCCTATCAAGAAACCTATTGTTTAGCCGACGGCGATTATGAATTTACGATTAATGATAGTTATGGCGATGGGATCTGCTGTGTTTATGGAAGTGGTTCATACACGATAACCTCTAATGGTGAAACGTTAGCATCTGGAGGCGACTTCGATTCTTCAGAAACAAGGTCTTTTACCATTGCAACAGATAATGGCGGAGGAGACACTGGTTCAGGTGATTATTACAATAGCATTTCTGCTGAGACGGGTTTTGCGCTAAAGTCAGCACTGCATGGAATTATTAATAGCCACACCTCTCAAGGTTACGGTGCTTTATGGACTTTTTATTCAGACCATTCATTAGATACTACTTATGAAAACGATGGAACTATTTTAGACATTTATTCTGAAAACCCTAAAGGTTCAGATCCTTATAATTACACTAAAGTAACAAATCAATGTGGTACTTATAATAGCGAAGCAGATTGTTATAACAGAGAACATTCATTTCCTAGAAGTTGGTTTGGCGGTAAAAATGAACCTATGAACTCCGATGTTCATCATATTTTTGCGTCGGATGGATATGTTAATTCAAAACGTAGCAGCTATCCTTACGCAGTTGTTGGAAGCGCAACCTTTACTTCTGACAATAACAGCAAAGTTGGTTCGTCTGTGACTTCTGGTTATTCTGGAACGGTATTTGAACCGATTGATGAATTTAAAGGCGACCTCGCACGAGCATACTTTTATATGGCTACTCGTTACGAAAATGTAATATCAAGTTGGCAAAATAATAGTAGTTCAAGTGATGCAGTTTTAAATGGAAGCAGTAATCAAGTATTTGAAACTTGGCAGTTAAACTTATTAATTAGTTGGCATAATGCTGACCCAGTCAGTCAATATGAAATTGACAGAAATAATGCTGCACAAACCTATCAAGGCAATAGAAATCCATTTGTTGATCATCCTGAGTGGGTTGAGTTAGTTTGGGTTAATTGAATAATTTAAATAAATGCCTAGTTAAAAGACAATAATCAAAGCCTAATTATTGAGAAATAGTTAGGCATTTTTATTGATCCAATCGGATATCTATTGTAAATAATATATCATTATAAAATAATAGACTTCAATTATTACATTAAACATAAAAATTATCTGCATGTATTCTAAAAGTGAATTATTTTCGATATAAATTATTCTTAAATATAGTAAGTCTAAAACACCAGATTATTGCAAGTACAGCAATAGCAATAGCAACATCGGTAGCGATGATGCGTAGTTTTTAAAATAAAGTTAACATTAATGATTTTTTATTTATTCGCAAATTTAAAATAGAATAAGTAATATCAAAATGCGCGATGTCTCAATTTGTGAATTTACACCTTGTAACTAATGAGGAGTTTAATTATTTTCCGCTAGTTATTTTTTATTATTAATGTAAATTAATGATGAAAATAATTAAGACTTAATTTTCGCACAATTCCTAATAGAAAAAATAGAGATGAGTTTTAATTTAAATATAATTTAAAAATCGGAGAACACATGAAGATATTGAAGTTGAGTAATCTCAATCAAATAATTTTTTTCACTCGTTAAATAAAAGTAATGGCTATATCAATGGCTCTTGCGTCTTTGTCGAGTGCAGGATTTGTTACTCAAGTATCCGCAAGTGATGGTGATTAAAACTTTACATCAGTCAGTGCATCTAGGGCCGTCAGCAGGTAATATATTATTGTTCTAAAAGACCAGCAAGTTAACCAGCAAGTATCTATTATGAGTAGCCATGGCACCATTAAATGTTGCAGCAATTATTGATTTATTTGCACCAGGTTCAAGCATCACATCAACTTGGAATAATGGTGGCACTAATACAATAAGCGGAACTTCAATGGCTTCTCCACATGTCGCTGGTCTTTCCGCGCTATACAGCGATGTTTCTCTAGTTGGGGGATTACACTCCTGCTAGTGGCGGAAGAGGAGGCGGTAGTGATACTTTCTTTGAAACGACGACAGATGTTGGTATTCCAGATAACAGCGCAACAGGCGAGCGTGGTGACTTGGTTGTAGATCATGCTGGTGAAGTAGCAACAATCGATATTCATGTTGATATTAAACACACTTACGTTGTTGATTTAAAGATTGAAATATTTGCTCCAGATGGCGCAAGTGGGGTTCTTAGAGATCAAACTGGTGGCTCTGCAAATGATATTGATGAAAACTATTCAATCAATGCGGGAACTCGTGATGCTGCAGGTACATGGCAATTGAAAGTGAGTGATCATGCCGGTACTGATGTTGGATATATTGATAGTTGCTCTATTACTTTTGAGTAGGTAATTAGCAAGTGTTTGAAAAAAGAGATGGCAATTGTCGTCTCTTTTTTCTTGTATTTTTACTCGGCCTGTTTCTTTAAAAATTTAGCTAGCTGAGCTTGTAATGATTTTGGAACTTGTTTAAAGGTTAAACTACCTGACTGCGGGTCAAAAGTAATATTCTCACCCATTTGATCGGAAGAAAAGCTAATGCTTAAGTCTTTTTCTCGACCATAAAATCGAACATATTTTTTTAAGCTATTTCTATGAGCATAAATCTCTTCTTGTGGCTCTTCTTGATTTTCTTTTACAAAATCAGAAAATTTGTTTGGCTCTTTTTCGTTCAGTACGCCGGACAATGATTCAAAATTGACCGCGTTTCCTTGCATGTCCTGATCAACACAATAGTTAACAATAGCGTGTTTAGTATTATTGGATTCTATTTTTTCTAAAGTATCAGCATACTGATCAACTATTTCTAAAAATTCATTGGTTTGATTTTGTAAGTTTACACTAGAAACAAAACCGCTAGCATGCGTGAATGCGTGTGAGAGGTTCTTATTTCCTCGACTCATTTTCAGCGTTAAATACTGTTGCCAGTTTTCAACTTGCCATTGAGAAATATCGAGTTTCAATACAAAAGATTGTCTACCTGTATCAATATAAGATAAATTCCCTACCTCAAGTTCACTATTGATATAATTAGCATCGCTGTGAAATACCCAAAACAAATATAGAAACTCTTGTTCCATAAGCTCTTCAACCACAAACAGTAGGTGACTGCTAAAAACTTCCTCACTGTCATTACAGGCGAGTTTCAAATGCTCAGATATTTTATGAGTCATGGTAATAAAACCTAATTCACCCTTATTTTGTTTTTGAATTAAAGCAGGTAACGGATTGTCAGTTTGAGCTACGTCAAAACACCCATATTGCCGAGTCGCACTTTTTTGAAGGTTTTGTTTGAGTTGAATAAAAAGGGAAGCTACAGCATCTTCAGGAATTAGCTCATTCTCATTAGTTGTTAAAGCCGCTTGTTTTTCAGGAGTTTCCTTAAGTAAGCGATGAATTACACAGTGTTTAATAGCCATTAAATTTCCGAAAGTATGATGTTTTTAGTATTAATGAGATTGAGCGCTCTAGGATACAGTAGGCCGATATTAATAATCAATTAAGATAGATATAATATTGGCATTACAAGAAACAAGCCGAACATATTAGGTTTGTTTCGATTAGAAATTTAAATTAGCGTTTAATTATTAAGAGTTGGAGAAAGAACTTCAAACTTGCCATCAATGTTAGCAGGTAAAGGCAATTCAAGAAGGTGGTTGAGTAAAGGAAATACATGGATATTTTCGAAAGCAGGTATTGTCAAACCACTTTTAAAATTGGGTCCGTTAGCTATAAACAACGCGCCCATTTCTGGCACTAAATAGGGATCATAACCATGCATGCCTTTTGATGATGAGGTTTTTTTTTGTTTTTTAGAAAAAATTAGAGGTACATGCGCATCTATAATAATGTCTGCAATTCTTTCATTATTAAAATGATTTAAGTTTTTTGGTAAATCTTTTTTTAGAAACGCTTGGTAGCGATTTTCACTCTGACTATTTAATTTATTAACTAAACCAAACATGTGTGTTTTAGATTTGCTTTTTTTCGCATATAACATGAGTTGTGTTGTACCATTAACCACTATATAGCCGTCAAAATCATCTAAATCAGAAGTGTATATTTGTTGTTTAGGATCAATTTCTACCATTCCGTGGTCTGAAACGATAACCAAGTTAACCTTAAAATTCAGTTCTTTAGCAATTCTACTTTTGAGGACACCAATATGCTTATCTACTTCTAAAACGGCATTTTTTACTTGTATAGAATCTGGTCCGAATTGATGCCCTTTGCTATCGACTAATGAAAAATAGCTCGTAATAAATTGAGGGCGTTCATTCTTTGGAAGTTTTAACCAGTTTAATGTCTGTGCAATTCTTTCGCTATAAGGTGTTTGTTTGTTGTATTTATACGAGAAGCTAGCAGCTAACCCTTCTAATATGGAGTCGGATTCAGGCCAAAAATAACATGCTGATTTTACTCCATGTCTTTCAGCATGGATCCAAAGAGGAGTGCCTTGCATCCATTTTGGCTCAGTAAATGCTTTACCCATTTTATAAATATCATCTAGTTGTTCATCATAAAAACTATTGTTAACAATCCCATGATTGCTCGGATACATTCCGGTAACTAAAGTGATGTGGTTGGGAAACGTTTTAGTTGGATAGCTGGGAATCATGCGTTCAGCTCGCACGCCATTTTTAATTAATGCTAATAGATTAGGTGGTTGATATTTTTCTATATAATCGTATCTAAAACCATCGATCGATATGAGGATCAGCGGTGTTGATTTTTTCTCTTTTGCTATCAGAGGATGTAATGAAATGGTTAAAAGAATACAAATAACGAAAAGACTTGTTACTTTTATTTTTGTAGGAATTAGTTGCATGATTTTGTCTCTCATTAAGGTTAATGCTCTAACTTAATTTCAAATCTAAATTTTATCGATGGTACAAATCCGCCTTCGGGTTGTTCAATTGTTTTTACATAAGAATAAGCGGGTTCAATTTCAAAAAATAACCAATCAATTTCAGTTTTCATTCTGTAACGTAATGAAAGTCTATATTCCGTTACGTCCCAATCAAGTTCAGATTCACCATTTGCGCCTAATTGATAAGCTATCCATTTTTCATCAGCCAATTGATCAACTATTGCAACTCCCGTGGACCATTCGTTACCGCGTGTTTTTTCAGCTCTAAGAAAAAAGTATCCCCATCTAAAAAGTCTTTTGGGGGAAATTACTTTACTTAATTTCCATTTAGTCGACAAACCTAATCCATCTTCTTCCTTCCATATTAAGTAGTTATAATTTTTTATGGTTAATGTTTCGGATTTATAAGCTTGTAAAGTGTGACGAGCAAAACTAAAAGGTTTTAAACCAGATCCTAAACCAACTCGGAAATCAAATTTAGACAGGCTATAAACATCAGACTCATAATTGATTGCGGCTGATGTATCATTTATTCTATCAGATGTGGTCTCTAAATTGGAGCCATCACCCTCATAATTTTTATCATCCTTTGGTTCATTGCTAACGATTAAACTCACTCTATTACTTAACTGAGGTAACCGAACTTTAGCCTTGATTTTCGGACGGTATCTAGGGCTTTCACCTTCTCGAAAAATAAAATCATTTCTAAATCGCAAATAATCAAAGTCAGCATCTTCAAGTTCTTCTGATTGACCGAAGAAACTATCAAACCAATTCGCAAATTCAACCGCCGACTGATAAACAACCTTTCTGGTATCCGCTGTCTTCTCATTTGTGCCTATTTGAGCCTGTTCAGGTTCAGTTGTTTCGGTTTTTTCGTTTTGCTCGTTTGCTTTTGTATTGACCGATAAGCAAAGTAAAAAAACATAAAGAGTTTGCTTAAAAGTTATTTGAGTCATTTTTACAGTTAGGATACTTTCTAGTGATTACAGCAATGATTCAATGTGTTTACTAATATCGGATGGTTTATCTTTAGGCGCAAAACGTTTAATCACTTCACCATTTTTATTGACTAAAAATTTAGTAAAATTCCACTTTATTCCTTTTGAACCTAATAAACCAGGTGCCTGCTCTTTCATGAAATCATACAATGGCGTTGAGTTATCACCGTTAACGTTCACTTTTTCAAATAAAGGAAAGCTAGTTTGATAGGTTAAATCACAAAAACTTTGGATAGCTTCACCATCTCCTGGCTCTTGATTGCCAAATTGATTGCAAGGAAAACCAAGAACACTGAATCCTTTTTCAGCATAATCTTTTTGTAATTTTTCTAATCCTTCGTATTGAGGAGTGAATCCACATTTGCTTGCTGTATTAACGATTAATAAAACTTTATCTTTGTAGTCCGACATTAAAATGGGATTGCCTTTTATATCGTTACATTCAAATTTGTATATTGTATTTGTCATTGATTTATCCTTTAGTCCAATTATGTTCGTTTTGCATTATTTGGGTCAGAGTCGTATCCTCTATTATAAATGGTCTATTTCATTATTTATAGAAATTTATTGTTCTTATGTGATTTCAATGTGTGGCGAATCCGATCTTTTTAGAATAAACTATCTTCGTCTTATTTTATCGAATCTAACAGCAATTGCATAAACATTTTACCCGTTTTACCTAAAGATTTATCTGCACGCCAAACTAGATGTGGATGAAAACTAAATCTAGAGTCGGCAATATAATTCACTTCATGCAACTTGCTTTGTTTTATTTCCTTTGATACTAGATAGCGGGGCATCCAACCAAATCCAATGCCTTGTAACAGAGCCAGTTTTTTACTTTTAAAGTCACTGAGGTAAAATAACCTTTCTCCACCAAAATGCATATGTTCGACCTCAAAGTTTTCTTGATTGCTTGAGTCATGTACGCTTAATTGTATATGCTGTTGCAGTTGGTCTTTGTCTATATTACTTAATTTTGCAAGGGAATGTTCGCTACTAACACACAATAAACACTCTACCTCGGGTAGTTTTTTAACACTGAGCTGTGTTGTGTGTTGAAATTCTTTAACGATCATCAAATCGGCTTTATTTCTTTCAAAACGGTGTTGAACACCGCCAAGATATTCCATTGTTAGGGATATTTTGGTGGGGACATCCTCTTCAATTAAAGCTTTAATCACCTTCATGATCGGAGCTATATCCAATATTCCATCTACCACTACTTCAAAACTGGGTTCCCATTCTTGATTAAGCTGTTTAGCCAGTATTTCGATATTTTCAGCTTGAGTTAGTAAACGCTTACCTTCATTTAAAATCGCTTTACCTTCAGGTGTTAATACCGCACGATATTTAGTTCTATCAAATATGGTTAGATTGAGAGTGCTTTCTAGCTTCCTGATTTGATAACTAACTGCTGACTGAGCGCGGTGTAGTGTTTTTGAAGCTGCGGAAAAACTACCTTGTTCAATAATGGTATTGAGTACACGAATTGAGTCTAGATCGAGTTTCATTATTTAGTATTTAGATAGCGATTTTTAATAGAATATCATAGAAATCATTTTTCTAAAATTTTGATTAGAGGCTCGTTTTTATTAAGTGTATTTTCTAGTTCATTAATGTTTACAGGTTTTGTTAAAAAATCATCCATACCCGCCTGTAAACATTTGTCCCTAGCCTCATCCAAGACATTAGCCGTCATCGCAATAATTATCGGATGAGTTTTTGGATGTAAGCCAATGATACGTTTACTAGCTTCCACCCCATATAAAGTAGGCATTTGCATATCCATCATTATAATTGTGTAAGGTTGTTTGGATTGAAAAATCTTATCAATAGCTTCCTTTCCGTTGCTGACCAGATCACAGGAGTGTCCTAAGGTCATAACCATTTTTTCTGCTACTTTTGGGTTTACTAAATTATCTTCGGCAATCAGTATATTGTGAGAAAAACCTACATTGGTTTTATTTATTTGCTTAGATATCACTACTTCAGGTATCTGTTCGCAAGAGTTAAGGTCAATTTTAAAACTAAACTCGGAACCTCAATTTTTCCATGTTATAGAAAGTTTAGATCTGCTCTACCTAAAAACAACTAGCCGTGCATAATTTGCACTATACCAAAATTGAATACAAGTTAATCACTGGCGAATGTATTTGTCCATAAATATTAGTATGGTTGAAATGATGTCAATTAATCATACAAATTAACTAATAATTATAACAGCTTTAACGTGGAGCTTTGCACCTTCAATTAGATTCGACTAAGTATCGGATATTTCCGTTTTGTGCCAATGTGTAATACTTTGCGGAATTGCTACTATCAAGTGGTAACTACTATTGTCATATTTGACGAAAGGTTAAAATATATCTAGGGTTGCCTAATAATTCAGTTGGTTTGTGCATCTACTAATGAGAGTTGCTGTTGAATGAATTTGTAGTAACGATAAAGATAGGCGGCAGATGAGTTTTCAATCCGCCGCCAAGGATATTATATAAACTGAGGTTAGCGTTTAGTTAGTTTTGAACGCTTACTACCCAGCGTAAGCAGCGGTAATAACAGTAACCAATTCATAGGGATGCTTCCACCACCAGATTCACTTTCATCATTATCGATGATGGTCGCGGAAATGCTCTTTGATGCACCAGCGATACATCGAGACGCACTCGATAGTATGACGTTGAAACTTTCGTTTGACTCGTCTTCGGTATCATCTGATATAGCAAAACTCACTGAACCACTAGTTTCGCCATCGGCCAATACAAGATCAACTGAAATATTCCCACTGATATCACTAGCATCTGTAGAAGAATGGTTAATAGTGGCAGTGATAATACATTCACCGTAATTGCCATTTTCACGATTGATTGAAAGCTCGAATGATCCGAAGGATTCATCTAATGTCAGGCTAGATGCTGCCCAATTGAATTCACCAGCAGGTGGTTCCGGCTCATCTTCATTAATCGTGACAGATGCGCTGGTCGGCGTATCAAGGTTACTTCGGTCTGACGGGTTGGCCAAGATTAGATTGAAGGTTTCATCGCCTTCAAACACTTGATCGTCAATCATACTGACTGATACTTCTTTTGACGTTTCGCCATCAGCAAAGGTAACTGTTTGGCTAAGTGCTTGGAAATCAACGCCACTCAAAGCTGAATTTTCGCTAGAGCTAATATCGACAGTCGCTTCGCCAAAGTCCCCATTAATGCGGTTTACGGCAATGACTAGCGTGGTTACGTTTTCATCAATATCGTACTGCGCGCTGCTCAGAACAAAGTCTCCGGCCGGCGGTATTGGATCATCTTCATTAATAGTGATTTCCATTTCACTTGGATCGGATAAGCTGGCATTAACGCTCGGATTTAATAGTGTGACATAAAATGTTTCACCAACTTCGCCTTCGTATTCCGAATCATCTAAGATTTCTACCGAAATATTTTTTGATGTTTCGCCATCAGCCATTGTTATGGTTTGACTCATAGCTGCATAATCACTATCGCTAGTAGTTGTGCCGTCGCTAGTACTTATTTCAAAAGAAACTTCGCCAAATGAGCCGTTAATGCGGTTGACTATTAACTCAACAGCGCCGCCGTTCTCATCGACAATTTCAGTCGATTTTTCTAGTTGCAGACTTCCCGCAGGTGGACTTGCGGCACATCCGTTTGCGGCAAGGTAATCGCTCGCGTCTTTGGCTTTAACAATACCGTTACCAAAATAGATATCATGTCCCGCATCACCTGAATCTTCTGCCGTGGTTTTAAGTGCGTGACGAACTTCGGTACCGGTACAAAATGGATGGTTTGACCATACTAAAGCGGCGACTCCTGCGACACCTGGTGTTGCCATGGAAGTTCCACTCATTAGGCCGTAATTACCAGGACCCACTGATATCGATGCGCTAGAGGCTGCTATTAATGCATCTCTGTTTTCGAAAGCTGCGCCAACAACGGGAATGGTAGTTGTGTTGGTTTCGCCTAGAGTGCCAGAAAATATTCCAGCTTCATTATTGACAATAATAGTGCCAATTCCGCCGCTATCTTCGCAGTTTTTCGTCTTATCATGAAAGGTGATTTCGCCTCTATCAATGAGGCATATTTTGCCATTCGCATCAACATCTATAGCATCGCCGATCCCCATTTCATAGGTTTCCCCGTCTGCATCACCAGTGTTCTCCATTGCTGTCGCATCAAAGCCAATGTCATCAGCTGTTAAACCGGCAACCGTCGCACCACCAGCAGGGAAAGTTGATAGTGTGTTAACGCCACCAGCGGTTACTTCAACGCAATCGGTTTGTTCTGCGTTACAAGATGGAAATTGGGAGAAATCTGCAATGTTATTGTCGCCATCGTTTGCACCAATCATCATCACTGAATCGTAACCCGCGGGATAAGAGCGTACATCGTTGGCGTCATTGCCTGCTGCTGCGAGCACTAAACCACCATTATCTGTAAAGGTGTCAAATGCAGTCTCTTCGACGCTACTAGCACCTCCACCGCCAAGGCTCATGGTAATAATATTTGCTCCGGCTTCGGTACACTTTTCTGCCGCAAAAGCGAGATCAGAAGAATAACCCCAGCCGTCATTGTTAAATACTTTGACTATATGCATCGGCACACCGGGTGCCATACCAATTACGCCAAAAGCGTTATCTGCTGCACCCACAGTACCAGCTACATGAGTGCCATGCGGGCCACCATCTGCATACCAACTTCCAGTACCCGAGTCATCTATACCGGTAATATTTGACCATTCAAAATCGTCATTTAAGCCTCCTGTTTCACCATCTGAACCGGCAATACCAGAGTCTATAACACAAACCTTTTGGTCGCCTTGTAAGTTCAGCTCACCCGCTTGAGATTGAGCAACTGCGTAAGGGATTAGTTGTATAGTATTGGGGTTACCAGTAGTGTCTTCGTAAATGGCTAAGAATTTACGAGTCAGATCGCGTTCAATGGATTCGACGGTTGGATCTAATCGTAAGTCATTGACCATTTGTTCAGTAAGAATGACAGCAATCGAGCGCTGTGTAACCAATTCCACTTTAACTTCTATTCCACTTTGTTCAAGTTTTTGCCTTATCACTGTGCTATCGAATCCAGTATCTGCCGATGCATTCATGATGTTTTTAGCTGGTTGTTTGTATTTGATGATGAAACGCTGCTCCACTTTACCACTTATTGGATCAGTCATATTTGTTTCTGCCGAGACAAAATGTTGGTTTGACGCAACGGACATCATCGCCGTTATTAATAACTTGTTCTTTAATTTAAAAGCCATGTAATGCTCCTTAAAAAATTCTACTCTGTTTATAAGACTATCAGACTTTGAATTATTTATAGGGGAGAATCATGAAAGTGTGAACAGCTTTACTCGAAGATGTGAGGTCTATCACTTTGATGAACTTTAGAACTGATTAGCGTTGATTGGTGCCGGTTTACAGAAACTGTTCATTCCGACATTTTTCTTTTATCTATGGACAATACTTGGACTGTCATTTTTAAGCTGTTACGGTGGTATCTCCTGAATAAGTCGGGGTAAAAACTGTAACTCGAAAACTCTGGTTCCTATGCTCTAGCGTGGGAACCCATACAGATATTAAGTTCAGTATGCATTTACCCAAAACTAGGCCCATTAGCGACGCAGGAGCATGGGAACGAGAAATATTCAAAGTAATGTGATATGTTCAAGGTAATGTTATCAATGACGTCGGAATGAATTATCATATGTACAAATGCTGTTCGGCTCCTTAAGCCTTGCCAATAATGCGACACAGCGAGTTTTGATGTGTTTTTGGCTATCTGGGTAGTCCCCCTTTAGGTAACCATACTGTTAATACTTCCGACAAATCAGCAGCTTTAAAGGGTTTTGTGACGACAGCATTCATCCCTGATTCTTCACATAATATTCGGTCATTAGTGGACGTGTTAGCCGTCAATGCAATGATAGGCATGGGTGTCAGATTCTTTTCTTGTTCAATCTTTCGTATAGTTGCTGTAGCCTCATAACCATCCATCACAGGCATTTGGCAATCCATAAAGATAAGATCATAATTATTAGCATTGTATGCTTTAACGGCTTTCTTTCCATTATTTGCAATGTCAACCGTTAGGCCCATTTTGACCAAAACCTTTTTAGCTATGATCTGATTGGTCAGATTATCCTCCACAATAAGTATTGAACCACTGAAGCTTTGTGGCTTATTAGCATTAGTATATTTGGCATCTTTAATAGTGTGGTGAGTCACGAGAGGATTACCCGTGGTATGGGTAAGCATTGTCGATAGGATCTCTTTCAAAGTATCATAACGACTCTGTTTATTTAAATAACCATTAAAACCCGCGGATGCAAATAAAGCGGCATCACCTTTTTGTCCGACAGATGAAAATATAAGCAGTTTCAGATCGCTTAAACTATCATGCTTACGAATTTGTAATCCAAGCTCCATACCACTTAATTGAGGCATGTAGTGATCAAGAATAGCGATTTCAAAGGGTGTCTTAGATTTAGTCGCCTCTATTAATAATGCCTCTACCTTTGTTGGATCAGAAATGATAGTCGGCTTAGCACCCATATGTTCAAGTAGACGTTTAAAGAGCGTGCGATTAGCTTCAAAATCATCTAAAAATAGTATCCGAACATCTTTTAAGGACATAAGGGTAGTCGACTTAGGACTTTCTGTCGCAGTTAAGATCCCCGTTATCCAAAATGTTGAGCCTTTACCTTCTACCGAATTAACACCAATCACTCCCCCCATAAGAGTCACCAGCTTTTTGGTAATGGCCAGGCCCAATCCTGTTCCGCCATATAGACGCGTGGTTGCACTATCAGCCTGAGTAAACTCGTCAAATAACCCTTTTATAGCATCAGGATTTAATCCGATCCCTGTATCCTGTATTTCCAATCGTAGCTGCGCTTCACCTGTATCGGATAATCTATAGGATACACCGACGCGAATGAAACCACGCTGAGTAAATTTAAAGGCATTACCCAGAATATTTAATAAGACCTGACGGACTCGAGAAGGATCGCCTAAAAAATATCTGGGGCACTCAGGTGCATAATCAAATATGAACTCCAAACCTTTGTCGTTAGAAGTACCGACAACTAATTCCATAATTTCTTGACAGACTCGTTCCAAATCAAAAGTAATAATTTCAATTCCAAGTTTATTAGCATTAAGTTTAGAGAAATCTAGAATGTCATTAATGATGGATAACAATCCTTCTCCAGAACGCGTTATTGTAGCTACATAATCCTGTTGTTCCGGCGTAAGATGAGTGTCTTTCAGCAGTTGTACCATTCCTATAACACCGTTCATCGGGGTTCTTATCTCGTGACTCATGGTAGCGAGAAATTGACTTTTTGCCTGTACCGCCTGTTCAGCTAAATTTTTGGCTAGGGTGAGTTCCTCTGTCCGTGCAATAACCTGGGTTTCTAGCTGTATAACAAATTCATCGGCACGCTTGTCTTTCTCTTCGTTAGCAATGACTAATTCATCAGCTCTCTTATTTTTCTCTTCGTTTTGAAAGGCCAGTTCATTATTCGCTTTAATCAGTCTTCGGTTCATGCGGACAAAGATTATAATGGTCAATATTAACAATGAGCTTATGGGGAACGACCAAAGTAGAATGGTTGTGATTTTAGTACCCGTTTCAATTCTTACCCTAAACCAAGAATTGTGTATTCTAGCTTTCTCTTTGGCAGTAATACTGTCGAGTGCTTTGTCTAATATTGTATGCAAAGGCTCTAAGCCTTTTCGAACGCCCATAGCAATTTCTAATTTATAATCGGTATAGGTGGCTATTTTAATATTCTTAAAATTCCCAGAGTTAAGATGATGAGTAATAATGCCTAGATCTTCTACATAGGCATCAACTTTGTTGCTTTCTAATAAATTCATGCCCGCAAGTGCATCATTAACAGGCAATAAAATGAGGTTGGGGTGATCACGTCTAAGCAATTCTTCCGTGGGCGTACTTCTCTCAACAGCCACCGTTTTACCCTGTAAATCACTCACGCTTTGTATCTGTTGCGTATCTATATTAGAGGCGATAACTAATGGTAGGCTGATGTAAGGTTTTGTGAAATTAATAAACGATTCGCGAGACTTTGTTTTAACAATGGCTGGTATAATATCAATTTTTTTATTCTTGATAGCTTCAATAATTTCTGGCCAGCTCATATTAAGCTTTGGCTTCATATTGATGGATAATAAATCTTTAACAATATTGGCGTAATCAGCACTGATACCCTGATGAATATTATTTTCATCAAGCCATTCAAGCGGTATTACAGAGGGCGATACACCCAAGCTAAAGTTAAGATTGGTTGCTAACCACTCCTGCTCAGCGAGCGTGAGATTATCCAGTTTTATTTCATAATCCCTAAACAATGCAGAATCATCTGGTATCCATTTCTTTTCAATCAGACGAAGTGTTGCAATCGGAATGTTTTTAAATCCTGCATTAATGATTGATTTTAAATAGAGGTTATCTTTGCGAAACATAGCGTGTGCCGTATTGGTTAAAATAGCGTTCTGACTTGAAACAATCGTTCCTTTTAAGCCTGCTCGTTCAAGCCATCCATTCATCACTGGTTGTTCAGCTAAGACTGCAAAGAGCTCACCATTCAATAGTTTACCTACAAAGTATTCCTCGGTGTTTAGGTCTAGGTCGACTCGGATAATTTCGGGATAATGGTTAATGAGATAGTCAGCTTGAAACGTACCTGAGCCGACGCCTACCTCTAAACCAGACAACTCTGCCAGAGAAAGTTTTTTCGTTGTTGCATCATGATAGAATAACTTAGTAGTAACTTGGGCGATGGCGACTGAAAAATCTGCCCATTTTGCTCGTTCATCATTGATGAATAAACCCGCTTGCATATCAATCTGGCCACTTTTTAACTGTGCTATGGACTGTTGATGTGTCATGGGAACAAAAACGACAACTTGGTCATTGATATCAGCCCATGTTTGCCATATATCGACGAACAACCCTGTAGCTCTTCCATTGGATAGAACTAAGGTAAAGGGAGCATCACTCTCATTTATACCGATTCTGATGGTTTTTTTTTGCTTGGTTGTAGCGGTATTTGTTTGAGCGTGAATTGAGCTAATGAATAAACTATTTAATAGAAGTATTTGCAAAAATAAAAAAACGACTAATGACCTAAATCTATAGAATATACAGGTTTCTTTTGATAAA
>JBLIBL010000067.1:0-17617 GCA_047633355.1 Polaribacter sp. | reverse complement strand
CGAGTCGACCTAGACCTAAACACCGAGGAATACTTTGTAGGTAAACTATTGAATGGTGAGCTCGTTGCAGTCTTAGCTGAACAACCAGTGATGAATGGATGGCTTGAACGAGCAGGCTTAAAAGGAACGATTGTTTCAAGTCAGAACGCTATTTTAACCAATACGGCACACGGTATGTTTCGCAAAGATAACCGATACTTAAAATCAATCGTTAATGCTGGATTTAAAAACATTCCCATTGCAACACTGCGTCTGATTGAAAAAAAATGGATACCAGGTGATTTAGCACTGTTTAGGGATTATGAAATAAAACTGGATAATCTAACGCTCTATGAGCAGGAGTGGTTAGCAACAAATCTTAACTTTAGTTTGGGTATTTCACCGTCATTCATGCCGTTAGAGTGGATTGATGAAAAGGGTATTCATCAGGGCGTCAGTGCTGATTACGTCCGTATTGTTAAAGACAAATTATCTATCAACATGAAACCTAATCTTAATTTAAGCTGGCCAGAAATTATTGAAGCTATCAAGAATAAAGAAGTTGATGTTATACCAGCCATTGTTAAAACAAAATCTCGTGAATCCTTTATTAATTTCACCAAACCTTACATAAGCTTTCCTTTGGTTATCGCCTCTAATATAAATACTGAGCAGATACAAAACTTGAGTGATTTAAAGGGTGAAATTGTTGCTGTTGAGAAAAATTCGGCCTCTGAAGAATTGCTCAGACGTAATCATCCCAATCTAATTTTATTTCCTGTTGATGACGCTCTTATGGGGATGACTTTATTAGAAACTAAAAAAGTAGATGCCTATGTATCTGCCTTAGTTGTTATTGTTCATCATCTTAACTCTGGAGATTTTAAGACTATTGAAATAGCCGCCTATACCGATTATAAAGTAGACATCGCCATGGGCATTCGAAAAGGTTTAGAGCCCCTAAAGATAATATTAGATAAAGCACTCGACAGTCTTACTACAAAGGAGAAAACAGCAATATACAATTCTTGGCTTACGGTAAGAATTGAAACGGGTACTAACATCATCACCTTTGTACTTTGGTCGTTGCCTATTTTATCATTTTTAATGCTAATTATATTTTTTGTGCTTAGAAGTAACCAAATCTTAGCGACTGAAATAAACAGTAGGCAAGAAGTAGAGTTAAAGTTAATATACGAAAAAGCCAATGCTGAGAAGGCTAATCTAGCCAAAGATAATTTCCTCGCCAACATGAGTCATGAGATACGCACACCCATGAATGCTGTACTGGGTATGTCACAAGTATTGTCAGAATCAGGTCTAACTTCTGAGCAGAAAAGTCACAACGATATATTATATACTTCAGCTTCCGCATTGCTTTCGCTTTTAAATGATATTTTAGATTTATCGAAAATTGAATTAGGAAAAATAGAACTGGATATTCAATCATTTATTCTAAAAGATGTCATTGATAAAATAATCTGCCAGCAACAGTTCTTATTGGCTGACAAAGATGTTTTATTAAGTTTCAATATCGACTCGTCAGTACAAAACTCATTTAAAGGTGATTCATTCAGACTATCTCAGATACTAATAAATCTAATAAATAATGCTATAAAATTCACCGAGCAGGGTGCAATAACCCTCTCAATAAAGCCTATTAAAACTGAAGGCAGCAGATTTAATATTGAGTTTACTATCTCAGATACTGGTATAGGTATGACTAATGAAGAGATGAATAATATTTTTGATACCTATAATCAGGCCGATAGTTCTACCACTCGAAAATATGGTGGTACTGGACTAGGGCTTTCTATCTGTAGACAATTAATAGAATTGATGGGGGGTACGATTAGAGTTGTTAGCACACCTGGCAAAGGTTGTTGCTTTGCCTTTAATGTCATTTTGGGTGCTTGTGAGCAAGTAAAGGACTTGAATGATAGAACAACTAAAAAAGAAAGCTTTAATATTAAATATCAAATACTAAGAGATAAAAAAGTACTAGTGGTTGATGACAAACCAGTTAATATTTTTGTCGCGTCTTCTCACCTGAAAAATGCTGGTATTAGCGTCACAACAGCAACGAATGGACAAGAAGCCATTGACGCTTTGAAAAAATATAACTTTGATGCAGTTATAATGGATATTCAAATGCCTATTATGGATGGATTAGATGCAGCTCGTAGCATCCGAAATGACCTAAAACTTATCGATTTACCCATCATAGCATTATCCGCAAATGTCATGACTGATGATGAGGGTAAATCGCTTAATGCTGGGATGAATGCACACCTAGGTAAGCCTATCGATGTAGATTTGTTACTCAGTACCCTGTCTTCATATATTGTAAAAAATAGCGGTGGTATTTCATAGCGACTGACAAGATAAAAGTTGTTCTCAGTTTTATCTTGTCATTTAGTCAAACAAGCTATGATATGGGAGAGCCTTTGTTAAAACTTAGTAGCTGAGTTAACCAATTCTCGGGTTGTAAATCTATAACGGATAACAATGCATTATGAATTCGAGACGATAATAGGCACCCCGTTTATCGACATCACCGATTTTACAACAATATTTTCACTTAAAATGTAAACTGTAGATATATCTACAGTTATATCTATAGTTATAGCTTAAATTTTTATCTGTTGATAATAACCACAAAAACCCTGCATAGCGGACCTTTTACTGAAGCAAAAAAACTGTCCCAGAATCGACCACTTACATAATCACCCAGGGCACAATCTCTGACTTCTTAATTCACCTTGTCTTCAGCATTACTTGCTTTAGCCAGATGCTCATTTAAACGACTTATAAACCAAGAAAGACTACCAAATCGTTGACGATATTTATGTAGCTTTTTCATGACAGCCATCATCGCCTGTTTCATCAACTCTCTTTGAAGTTCAAAACCTGGCATTTCTAAACGACCTGGGTATGTAGGCAACCATTTCTCGATGATTTCGCTATCAGTCCACTTCACAGGTGCTAATGGATTAAGGAAAACACTAAGTGTAAATGGTTGTTATGTCCATGGATGGGCGATATGCCGATAATCTAGGTACAATTACTGTTTTATGATTGCATAGGCATAAAGCTTAACCGAAAAAATGGATGCTAACTTTAGCATTCTTTTCTCTAGTCAAGCTTTACAACGGTCACAATTGTGACCAGAGATGGGATCGTCACCACATCAAGAAGCTCGTCTCACACAACGCGAAATACAGTGATAAATACCAGCTCTTGAATCATCGACTAATTATTTACGGGGAATAGCCATTTTCAGCCCTTGAAAAAGTGATTAGAAATTAAAGTATAAATCTAAAGAATGAAGTGGTAAATCAGTGAAAAGACTTAAAACATTAGATTAATCACCGATTAATATTTGAGATAGTGACGATAATCGGGGTGGTTGGTTTTAGAAGCAGGTTTTAGGTATAGGTTAAAGCCCATATTATTTTATAGAGTAAAGCATGGTCTGATTGCTTTTATGTTAAATATCATCATATAAGTTAAAAAACGGCACAAATAGCGAGTATATTGAATCATTAACCTAGAATTAAATATGTTAGAATAGCGAGCATATTAGATGAATGACCGTTTGAAGTAAATTTGAGAATCGAGTTATGAAACAGCAGTTAAGTAATCAGAATGGCGCAACCATATGGGGATGGTTATCTCTGTTTATCATGGTCGGTTATTTAGTTATGCTAGCATTCAAGGTAGTTCCTATTTATTTTGACCATCGTATTATTAAGTCGGTTGCTCAAGATATGGTTGATAGTCGAGAATACGAAAATATGAGCAATCGTCAAATAATGAGTACACTATCAAATCGTTTATCGATTAATAATGTGCGTGGTATTGATAACACGGCTTTTAAACCGTCTAGAGATAGAGCGGGAGAAAAGTTTCTTAAAATTGAGTATTCGCAAAAAGTTAACATTATGGGGACACTTTCCGCAGTGGCCGATTTTGATGAAGAAATTAGAGAAACTCGCTAAAGGATGAGTAGTAGATTTTTATTTTTAAACTACTTAGTTTGTTGTCATTATAATAAAAATACTTCAGCAAAACACTGTAAGTAAAACGATGTTAGAAAAAAAAATGTCAGTAAAGCCAAACCTTTCAGCCTTAGAAAAAATAATAGGCTATCAATTTTCCAATCAAGACTTATTAAAACAAGCGCTAACCCATCGTAGTGCTTATCATATACATAACGAAAGATTAGAATTCCTAGGTGATGCTATTTTAGGTAGTGTTATTGCTAATACTTTGTATATTAAATTTCCCAAAGCTGATGAAGGTCAATTGAGTCGGTTAAGAGCCTTCTTGGTGAAAGGCAAAGCATTAGCAGAGTTAGCGCAAGGTTTAGATTTAGGCGAGTATTTAACGTTGGGTAGCGGAGAGTTAAAAAGTGGTGGTTTCAGACGTGCTTCGATATTGTCTGATGCTTTTGAAGCTATCATCGGAGCGGTAATGCTTGATAGCGACTATAAGCAAACTGAAAATTATATTCTTAATCTCTACCAAGAAAAACTAAAAGCGATGTCGATTAATATGGCCTCTAAAGATCCTAAAACCACTTTGCAAGAATGGTTGCAATCAAGAGGACATAAGACACCAGAATACGAAGTGACTAGCTCAACTGGAAAAGACCATGCGAAACTGTATTGGATAGAGTGTAAGGTTGAATACGAGTCGGTTTGCTTAACAGGTCAGGGTGCTAGCCGTAAAAAAGCAGAGCAAGATGCGGCGAGTAAAGTACTAGATAAAATATTAGTTTCAAATAAAGAATAATTGGAGAAGAAATTACCATGCCAGATAACAGTTCGATCCCGCATTTTAACAGTCAATCAAATAAACGATGCGGTTTTGTCGCTTTTGTAGGACGTCCTAATGTTGGTAAGTCAACATTATTAAACCATTTACTCGGCCAAAAGTTGAGCATTACTTCAAGAAAACCACAAACAACTCGTCATCGAATCATGGGAATTGATACTCTGAAAGCCGAAATTAAAGGCGCAAAAACAGACGTTCAAATGATTTATATTGATACCCCAGGTATTCATAAAGAAGAGCCTAAAGCGATTAATCGTTTTATGAACCGCGCAGCGTCAAGTACCATTACGGATGTTGATGTTGTGGTATTTATTGTTGAACCAAAAAAATGGACAGAGGACGATGAGTTAGTATTACAACATATTAAAAAAACAGATAAACCAATTATCTTATTTGTCAATAAAATAGATCAGATAAAGAGTAAAGATGTTTTATTGCCGTTTTTGCAGGTACTCGCTGCAAAGCATGACTTCCAACATTTAATACCGGGTGCAGCGTTGCAGGGCGACCAAGTGAAGCCACTCCGGGACTTATTAGTGAGTTATATGCCTGAAGGAGATTTTGTTTATCCAGAAGATTATTATACAGACCGAAGCGAGCGCTTTTTAGCGGCAGAGATTATCAGAGAAAAATTAATAAGACAATTAGGTGATGAATTACCTTATTCAATTACTGTTGAGATTGAACAATTTAAGTTAGATGAAAAAGGCACTATTCATATTAATGGGCTGATTTTTGTTGAGCGTAATGGACAAAAATCAATTGTTATTGGTAAAGGTGGAAGTCGCCTTAAAAAAGTAGGAACAGATGCCAGAAAAGATATGGTTGAACTTTTTGAAAGAAAAATATTTCTGGAGTTATGGGTCAAAGTGAAAGATGGTTGGGCAGATGATGAACGAGCTTTACGTTCTTTAGGTTTTGAAGAACACCTGAAATAATTTTAAACGGATATTCCATAATATGCAAAATGAGACAACGAAGGCCTTTATTTTGCATTCAAGACCGTTTAAAGAAACGAGCCTAATCTTGCATTGTTTTACACAGAAATTCGGTTCTATGTCTTTAATAGCACAAGGGATCAAGCGAAAAAATTCCCAAGCGAAACGTGCAATCCTTCAACCTTTCAATCTTTTACAAGTTCAATTTACAGGTAAAGGGGAGTTGAAAATATTATGTGACTCAGAGTTAATAGAGTTTAAACCTCAACCGAAAGGTAATGCCTTAGCGTGTTGTTATTATTTAAATGAACTAATGTTACGAGCACTTGAAGAGTGGCAAGAGTATCCCGAGTTATTTTCACTCTATACTGATTTGATTCAACAGTTTAATCTTTGTGGAAAAAAAAATATGGCAGTCATGTTAAGAAATTTTGAAATCGCATTAGTTACTTTCTTAGGTTTAAGCCCTGATTGGGAATATGATATAGAGGAAAAAACTATCGATAACAATAGTTATTATGAATATATTAGCGAAAATGGTTTTCAAAAAATTGAACAGCCGAAAAGAACTCATACACAAAATATATTTTCTGGTAAAACTTTATTATCGATAAGCCGTAGAGACTTTTTAGATATTGATATGAAAGAGTGTCAAAGAATTACACAACGATTAATTAGGCCCTTGATTGGAAATCGACCTCTAGAAAGTCGAAAAATGTGGTTACAATAACGTTTATACAGCGGGTGAAAGCAATGACAAATACAGAACAAGCCATTCAAAATAAAGTGACTCATGATAAACGGTCCGCAGAAACAGAATCTCCTATTTATTTAGGCGTTAATATAGATCATGTTGCCACATTAAGACAGGCAAGGGGTACTGATTACCCTCAAGTGTTTCACGCTGCATTACTTGCGGAGCAGGCCGGAGCGGATGGTATTACCATTCACTTAAGAGAAGATCGCCGTCATATTCAAGATAGGGATGTTGAACTTGTTAAAGAAGTGATTAATAGCCGTTTAAATCTTGAAATGGCTGTTACGGATGAAATGATAAGCATTGCCAAAAAAATAAATCCAGAATATGTCTGCTTAGTTCCAGAGAAAAGGGAAGAGGTAACAACCGAAGGTGGATTAGATGTTGTAGGTAATTATGATAATATTAAAAGAGCCTGTGATGAATTAGGTGCGCAAGGAATTAAAGTATCCTTATTTATTGATGCAAACAATGCACAAATTAAAGCATCTCAAAAAATTGGTGCTCCATTTATTGAAATTCATACTGGTAAGTATGCTGATGCTACAACATCGTTACAGGTTGATAGGGAGTTCAATGAAATTTTAAAGGGGGTGTCTTATGCAAAATCTGTTGGATTAACTGTTAATGCAGGACATGGGCTTCATTATCATAATACCGCTCGAGTAGCTGCTATTCCTGATATTTATGAATTAAATATAGGCCATTCAATTATCTCACGTGCAGTTTTTACAGGGTTAGAAAAAGCAGTTATCGATATGAAAAATATCTTAATAGAGGCTCGTAAATGAGCTTGTTTGGCATCGGAATTGATATCGTGCAAATTGATCGCATGGAAAAAATGATCAAAAACCATGGTGATTCTTTTACTCAAAAAGTATTTCATGAAAATGAATTAAAAATTTACGAAAAAACCAAATATCCAGCTAGATATTTAGCTAAAAGATTCGCTGCAAAGGAAGCTTTTGCAAAGGCATTTGGAAAAGGAATTGTTGAAGGTGTCACTTTACCTAATATAGAAATCTCAAATGATGAACATGGAAAACCGATTATTTATTTACATGCTAAAACGAAAGAGAAATTTAATTTGAGTGATGGGACGTCAATTCTATTAAGTATTAGTGATGAAAAATTATATGCAGTAGCTCAGGTCGTAATAGAAAGATGATAAAAAAATTCGCGTGTAGCGAATTTTTTGAAACGATAAATATGCTGTTTATAACTTATTTGTCTTCTTTATGAATAATTAACATTTTAGTTTTGACTTTCATTTCACTATCACCAAACTTTATAACTTTATAACTTTATAACTTTATAACTTTAACGTGATTATAATCTGCAGAAGTCCAAGAGTTTACATCTGTATTATCAAACGGAATGTCAAAATTCTTTGTATCATCATCTCCAATTTTAATAAATTTTACATTATCCCCATCTTTACTAACCCATTTTGTAACTTGCTCGATGTCAGCTTCATCAGCGGTGAAAAATAATTTCATTTCTTTAGCATTAGTAAAAGTAATTACCTTCTCAACACCCGCAGCAGCAAATCCGTCTTTAATGATTGCAATTTGCTCATCAGTCAAGAGAATCAGTTATCCCGGTTCTAGGAATATCAACCTGTAGTTTTCTACCACTAGAGTTAATCGCAATAAATTTATCTTTTTGCCCATCGTTTAGGCTCACATTAATATCATTGGATATTTGACTAACCGACTCTACTAATATTTTTCTTTCTTTGTTGGATATACGATTAGAAAACGCGAATCCTTTAAATGGATTACTTGGTTGTCCAAATAGTAATTTTTCAATGGTTGAGCGACTTACTTGGAAAGCGGCTTCCCCAATTTTACTCGATACATCTTTAGAGTAACTTTGGATAAGAATTAATTGCAAAATAAATAATAGACTTAGCATGAAGGATATAAATAGAAATGTCATTTTTCTAAACGTCATTTTAGTTAGTTTCATAAAAAATTACCTTAGCTATTCTGACTCTCTTTTATTTCTACTTATATAGCATTATTTATGCCAAGGAATGGATTTGAGGCGGGTAGTTCTTCTTTGACTTGAACTCTAACAAGTTAATTATTATTGATCGCGTCACTTAATGACTAAAATGTAGATAGGACATTAAAGCGATACCTGCAATCATTCCTATTATTTCCCATTGATTAGCTAAGCTAATAACGTTATTTTTTTTAAGGTTTTTTTGTCCAGCAATCGATGTTATAGGAATGCTTTGCTTGTGTTCTTGATGTTTATGGTGATGCTGCTGGTGTGAGTGACTTGTATGCATACAACCATCTTCGTGTGGTTTGTGTAAAATCACATGCATTAGTGATCCACCGATGAATGCCTGTAACATTGCCATTACACTGCTAGTGTGGATTTCAGATACCTGCATGCTCAACGCATAACCGCCGCTGGTTGCCAAAGCCATCGCCAAAAGAGTTAATAGCGAATACTTTTCTCCAATTAAAGGTTTCAGCAACCACCAAATTGTTAAACCTACAGGGAGTCTATGCAAAATGATTGCTAAGCTGAGTTGTTCTGTTGAATGATGTATTTCTGCACCAATCTCTTCATCAGAAACGTAAAGTGCAGCGCCGTCAAAACTTGCGTGAATAACTAATCCCAAAATACCAAGTAGAATAGTTAAAATATGAGTTCTGTTAGCTGAACGAGTAAATACTTTTTCAATTAATGTTGGTCCAACAAATCCTAATAGGGCTAATAATATTGCTGTGTAACTAATGATTGCAAAAGTTTGTGGAAGTACTTCCGTTAGCAGTGTTGCGGTGATGACGACTAAAATAAAACCACTAACAATGCTGTCGGTTCTTCGCAGCGGTCCAAATGTTTGATAAATTAAAGGCCCGATACCTAGCGCAAAAATACTAGCGAATAATGCAATCATTAGAAAAGTTTACCTGGGTTTAATATGTGGTTCGGATCAAATAATGATTTAATTGATTTCATTAGCAATATTTCTTGCTCGCTCCTAGAAAAACCTAAATAAGGTTTTTTAAGTAAGCCAACACCATGTTCCGCTGAAATGCTTCCATTGAATTGTTCAAGTATTTTAAATATTTCAGGGTTTGCATCAGCACATTGTTTTTTAAAAGACTCTAAATCCAAGTCTGCAGGTTTTAATATATTGAGATGTAAGTTACCGTCGCCAATATGCCCAAACCAAATATTTTCAAAATTTGGATAGTTTTTTGTAACAAATTGATCAACCGCCGTTAAAAAATCTCCAACCTGTGACGGTTTAACCGCAATGTCATTTTTATAAGGAGGGTAGTGCGAAATAGATTCAGAAATCCCTTCTCTATATTGCCAAAGCTCACTGGCTTGTTGCTGACTTTGGCTAATGATTCCATCGGTTAACCATTCATTTTCCGCGGCTTCTTCAAAAGCTTCTAATGCTTGTTCCATTATTTGCTCAGAGCCTGCTTCAAACTCCATTAATACATAAAAATTGTGGTTATCCGCAAATGGTTTTTTTATCTCCCTATGGTTCAATACTTTGTCTAACGCTTGCTGGGAGAAAAATTCAAAGGCTAGTAAATCTAGTTTGGACTGAAAATGCACTAACAAATGTGAAACATCATTTAAACTATCGAGGGATAAGAGAATAACTGTTGGTTCAATAGGCGGTTTAGTCAGTTGTATTTCAGCTTCTGTAATAATTCCGAGTGTACCTTCACTGCCGATCATTAGATGTCTTAAATCATATCCAGTAGCATTTTTGATTAAGCCATTATTGAGGTTTAATACCTCACCTGAAGCCGTCACGACGGTTAAACCTAAGACCCAATCTCGAGTTAAACCATATTTTAATACTTTTATTCCGCCTGCGTTTGTCGCGATATTACCGCCAATTTGGCTTGATCCTGCAGACGCAAAATCGACCGGATAATATAACCCATTGTCGACTGCAAAATTTTGCAATTGTTGTGTAATAACGCCCGCACCACAACTCACACTTCGGTCAATTTCATTGAATGCGGATACTTGATTTAATCGCTCTAAAGATATAACGATTTCATTATTGCTAGCCACAGCACCGCCGCTAAGCCCTGTTCGGCCGCCTGATGGGACTATAGATAGCTTTTGTTCATTTGCATATTTAACAACGTCAGATACTTCCTTTGTATTTGCTGGGCGAATGACTAATGAAGCGCAGGCGGTAAATAGCCGACTCCAATCTTGAGCATAAATTTTTAGATTATCTAAATCGTCTAAGACATATTTATTGCCAACAATTTTTTCAAATTGCACTTTATGAGTTTGTGTTAGTTTATTTTGCATTTGATTTGAACTTACTTTTAAGAGATAGACTTCTTTGAAATCAGTAGTGATGAGGATGCGAGCAGTTTAACGAGGGAAAAGAATAAATCCAACATTTAAAAGTAATATCGATGATAAATTTAATTGTATTCGAAACGAATTTGATATGGAAAGCGTTTATCTGTTCGTTTTACTCAACCGATAAATAAGAAAATATTAGGTTTAACTTCTATGAATGACAGAATGAAGCACTTTATCATCTTCAAAAAAGACAGTAAAAGTCGGATAAATCCATCGTGTTATTGGAGGCTCACCAACGGCTTCTAATCGTTGAGACGGTTCACCATATTGAGCTTCAACTCTTTGCATGTCGATACCAAGTTTTGGTATATCCGCAGATTCACTGACATTATTCGAAATAGGCATAGGTAAAACGTCCGCGTATAAGCTAGTGGATGCCATAGCACAAGTTAATAAAAGCACTTTTATTACCAACAGTACTTTTGAAGAAGGTTTTGTTTCTTTGCTAATTTTGTAAAAATTCATTGTGAAAAAACCTTTTAAGGTGATTTGTTCGCGTTAATTGACCTCAATATACACGCCTAAGCTACTGTTTTAAAGAAGATAATTATTTATGATCTTATTTTGTTAGCTTATTCTCATTATTGTAACCAACATTGTCGCTTAAACAGCAAGTTCATCGGACTAATTTAATTCATCTTTGGTTTGTAGCCCTTTACTGGTTCTTAATTGTTTTGATTGCACTTTGAAAATATGTCTAACAATGGCGTCTTGATCAGTTTGGCTAATTCGGATAAATTTAAAAGCAATATCGTAACCTTCTTTATTTTTAGATTTTTTACAATCCACAACTTCTGCAAAAGTCACTACACCGTAGTATTCAGGGATAATCACAATCTCCATTTTCACCTGATGTTTTGCTCTAAGGCTAACTTTTGAATGAAACCTTATACCACCGGCGCTTAAATCAACTTCTTGAAGCTCGTTATATTCGATATCAAGTGATTGAATAATGTATTGAGTGAGTAAGCCGATCTTTCTATTCATTTTATCCATGTGCTTCGTAACATGTGAAATATCGGTACTAAGCGAACTCATAAATTTAGTGTTATCTTCCTCTAAATGGTGAAGTTCATTTAATAATTGAATGCGTGGTGAAGATAGTGCATCGATATCTTCAATCAATTCCTTTTCATCGGGTTTATCAACTCTTTCAAAACTTAAAAATAACCAGTTTTTGATACGAAAGTATTGCCTTCTTTCATCTGCTATTTTTGCTTTCGTAAATATCACCTAAAATATCCTATTTTTATTACCTTACAATATTTATAGCACAAGTTTGGGAAAATATTCGTCAAAAGTAAGTATTGATTAATAAATAACGATATAATCCAACGATATATGTAGAGCTAGAAGGTCGTCAATTAACCCGCGAACTCTAAAGTGACTTAATCTGTAAGAGCAAACTATGCAAAAATCCATTTCACTGATGATTGGCTTACGTTACACACGAGCTAAAAAAGATAATCATTTTATATCTTTTATCTCCTTAGTTAGCATGATGGGTATCGCGCTTGGGATTATTGTTCTAATAACCGTTATGTCAGTTATGAATGGCTTTGAAAATGAGCTAAAAGAGCGGATATTAGGTATGGTCCCTCACATTGTCATTGGCGATCGAGGCGATGGATTTGAAGACTGGCAATCATTAGAGAAAAAAGTTCTGCAACATCCCCAAGTTGTATCCGCAGCACCTTTCATCGCTGCGCAATCCATGTTTAGAAATAGAGGTTATACCAAGTATGGTCTTTTGCAGGGTGTATTACCTAAAAAAGAAGCGGTAGTGTCGATTATTGATGATTATATGATTATGGGCAGTTTGGATGATTTAAAACCTAAGGAATTTGGCATTATTTTGGGTATTGGTTTGGCGAGTGGTTTAGGTGTTAGCGTTGGTGATAAAGTCACCATTTTATTAGCCGATGGTGCAACGGTTTCGCCTGCAGGCATTTCTCCCCGATATAAACGCTTTACAGTGGTTGGAATTTTCGAAGTCAAATCTGAGGTAGATTCGAGTCTAGCTTTAATTCACATGAGTGATGCGGCCAAGATGACTCGCAAAGGTAATAAAGTCACTAATTTAAGAGTGACGACAAAAGATCTTTTAGATGCTGCATTTACAGCATGGGAGTTAAGAGAGATTGTCGGTGACGAATTTTATGTATCCGACTGGAATCAAACTCATGGCACTCTTTTTAAAGCGGTAAAAATGGAAAAACGTATGATGTTTATTCTATTGGCTTTTATTATAGCGGTTGCAGCCTTTAATATCGTTAGCACCTTAGTGATGGTGGTGACAGATAAGCAATCTGATATTGCCATTTTAAGAACTCTCGGCGCGTCACCAGCGACTATTATGAGAATATTTATAGTACAGGGTAGTTTAAATGGGGTGATTGGAACGGTTATTGGTGTGATTGGAGGCGTGGCATTAGCGGCTAATTTGCCGGATGTAGTGACCTTTATTGAAGGGTTGTTGGGCATACAAGTATTGCCGGGTGATGTTTATTTTATTGGTTTTTTACCTTCATTATTAGTATGGGATGACGTGATTGTTATTGCTGCGTCTGCTTTGATTATGTCGACTATGGCAACTATCTACCCTGCTTGGAAAGCATCAAAAACAAAACCTGCAGAAGCATTAAGGTATGAGTAAGTCTATGAAACAAGAACAAAACCAAGTAAATGATTGCAACGGTATTATTTTATCTGCGACTAATATTCATAAAACCTTTGTTGATGGCGAGCGAAGAGTCTCTGTTTTGAAAGGGGTGAGCTTAGATGTCGAAAAAGGCGATATGCTTGCTATATTAGGTACTTCTGGATCGGGTAAAAGTTCTTTGTTACACATTTTTGGTGGTTTAGATACGCCAGATGAAAACTCACTTGGAGAGAGCCGAGTTTTAATTGATGGAATCAATATTCATAAAATATCAATAAAAAAACAAGGAGAGTTAAGAAATAGCAAATTAGGCTTTGTTTATCAATTTCATCATTTATTAGTTGAATTTAGTGCACTAGAAAATGTATGTATACCATTGATCATAGGTGGCATGTCTGTAAAGAAAGCAAGAGAAAGAGCCACAGAAATCATTACAAAAGTAGGTTTAAAAGACCGTATGACACATACGCCCGCTGAATTAAGTGGGGGAGAACGTCAGCGAATTGCAATAGCAAGAGCGATGGTGACTCGGCCATCTTGTATTTTAGCCGATGAACCTACCGGTAATTTGGATACTGAAACAGCCAGTCACATTAAAGATTTAATGTTTGAACTCAATCGAGATGAAGAAACCAGTTTTTTGATTGTTTCGCATGATTTGGCTCTTGCTAAGACTATGCATAAACAATATAAATTAGTGAATGGGCAATTAGAAAATCTTGTTTAATACGGCTAATAACGAGTTTAAATTTAATTTATTCATTTATTTTAAATAAAAGTAAATTAGTTTTGACAAGCCGTTGAAGCAACTATAGAATAGCGCGCTCTTGAGGAGGTAGCCTGCGTTTACATAGTTTGCTTATCAAGAAAAAGTCTTAAGTCCCCTTCGTCTAGAGGCCTAGGACACCGCCCTTTCACGGCGGTAACAGGGGTTCGAACCCCCTAGGGGACGCCAAATTAAAAAGCCCGATTTATTCGGGCTTTTTTATGCCTGAAAGGTCAGTCGTATTGGTTTAAAGCGATACAAGTATTAAAGCGATACAAGGATTAAGCTGATATAATACTCAAATCAAATATCAGCTTGGCCTCCAAACCGGTTATGCAAAACGTTTCAATAGTTTCTAAGATTCAAAAAACACTTGAAAATCAATTTCCATTCCCTGTGCCGCCTAAAATATTAGGTAATGCAGAGAAAGCGTCTTTAATTGAGTCCTGTAAAAATAAAATCAAAGAAAATAATGCGGTTTTAATTGCTCATTATTATACCGATCCAGAAATCCAATCTCTTGCTGAGGCAACGGGTGGGTTTGTGGGTGACTCTCTCGAAATGGCAAAATTTGGAGCAAACCACTCAAGTGACACTTTAGTGATTGCAGGGGTTAAATTTATGGGCGAAACATCCAAAATGTTAAGCCCTCACAAAAGAGTCATCATGCCTACACTTGAAGCAACTTGCTCTTTAGATATAGGTTGTCCCGCTAAAGAATTTGGCGAATTTATTGCTAAACATCCGGATCGTACCGTTGTTGTATATGCTAATACTTCTGCGGCTGTAAAAGCCCAAGCTGATTGGGTTATTACTAGTAGTATTGCGGTAGATGTAGTTGAACACTTGATGGCAAAAGGTGAAAAAATATTGTGGGCGCCGGATAAGCATTTGGGTGGTTACATTCAAAAAAAGACCGGTGCTGATATGCTTTTGTGGGATGGTTATTGTGTTGTTCATGATGAGTTTAAGTATAAAGCCTTACTGACAACTAAAGCACTATTTCCAGCTGCCGCTGTATTAGTACACCCAGAATCGCCAGACAATATCGTTCAATTAGCTGACCATGTTGGTTCTACATCACAATTAATTAAAGCCGCAAAAGATTTACCACATCAGCAAATGATCGTCGCAACGGATAAAGGTATTTTTTATAAAATGCAACAAGTCGCACCAAATAAGGAGCTAATTATTGCGCCAACAGCGGGTGAAGGGGCTACTTGCAAGAGCTGTGCGCAATGCCCATGGATGAAAATGAATCAACTTAATAATATGGAGCAGGTTTTTGAGCGCGATAGTTTGGAGCGTGGCAACAATGAAATATTCGTTGACGAAATTTTAATTGAAAAAGCGATGCGACCATTATCTAGAATGATCGCATTTAAGAGCTAAATAGATTTAATAACTAACTATTAAAGGATTTGTTAATTTAGATTGATGAATGAAATAGTTGAGATTAAAGTTGAGTTGAAAAGTTGCTTTTGGGTGGTGCTTTAGTACCTGTTTGAGCAACATCGCCACTTTCCGACAATCTCATCTGTAAATTAAGATCGGTTCTTGATTCAGCAAATTTAAGCGCATCATCCCTTGTGATAACGCCATCCTTATAAAGTTTAAATAAGGATTGGTCAAAAGACATCATTCCATCCATATGGTGTTTTTCTATAGCTTTTTTCAACTCTTCTAAATGGCTTTTTTGAATGATTTCTTGTATATCAGGCGCTTTCATCAGTATTTCTAAGGCAGCAACGCGTTTTCCGTCTTGGCCCATCACTAGCCTTTGAGAAACAATCCCCATCAAAACACTTGATATCTCTTTCATTAGAGTAGACCGTTGTTCTTTAGGTATCATATTTTGAATCCGTTCTAAAACTTGCTTAGAGTTATTACCATGAATAGTTGCTAAGCATAAATGACCAGTTTGGGCATAACTTAACGCGTATTTCATCGCTTCTTCATCTCTAATTTCACCAATCAAAATAACATCGGGCGCTTCTCTCATCGCATTTTTTAGGGCATTATGATAATTTTTAGTATCTACACCTATTTCACGTTGATCAATAATTGATAGTTTATGTTCATGTAAGAATTCAATAGGATCTTCAATGGTTAATATATGGCTGCTATCACGTCTGTTTCTATAATCAATCATCGCCGCAAGCGTGGTTGATTTGCCTGAGCCCGTGGGCCCGCAAATTAATACCAGTCCCGAGCGAGCCATAACAAGTTTTGCAACGCTTGGCGGTAGCTTTAAAGATTCTAAATTAGGGATATCTGATTTGATATGGCGCATTACCATACCAACCTCACCACGTTGCATGAATACATTCACTCGAAAACGGCCTATATCATCGACCGAGATAGCAAAATTTTGTTCCCACTCCTCTTCAAACTCATCAATTTGTTTTTGCGTCATTAATTCATAAGCGATTGATTTAATAGCGCCATTTGGTAATGCGCCTTGACCCATCGGGGTAGAAACACCTTCAATTTTCATGTGCGGAGGAGCACCGGTACTAAACAAGAGATCCGATGCGTTTTTTTCAGCCATAAGGCGTAATAGGAGTTTAATGTCCATTATTTATTTTGCTGAC
Source organism: Polaribacter sp. (assembly GCA_047633355.1). Lineage (GTDB taxonomy): Bacteria > Pseudomonadota > Gammaproteobacteria > Enterobacterales > Kangiellaceae. The sequence goes on along the minus strand of JBLIBL010000067.1, from coordinate 705 downwards.
CTTTCTTATTTTGTTATTAAGGCTATTCGGTTTATATTTTCAAGAAACGTTTTTAACTTGTTTTATAAAATTTTCTAACAACTGATTTATAAGTACTTCTATTACAACAAGTTAGTAGAAAAAAGCGTAGCTATTACTAACATTAGCATACTTTAAATTTACGTCTCAAGTATAGTTGAATTTTACCATCTTAAAGGTTTTTTTGTATTTTCAAAAAAGCTTGTGATTAAGCATTGCCATTTTGCTCATTATTGTATAATCTACGCGCCTTGATTGACCGAGGTAAGTGCTTAATTATCTGTTGTTGACGCCTCACAATCAAAAAAGCTACGACATATGTCTAGTTGTACGGTGAGGTGTCCGAGTGGCTGAAGGAGCACGCCTGGAAAGCGTGTATAGGCTAACCCCTATCGAGGGTTCGAATCCCTCTCTCACCGCCAGAAATTAAGTTTTATATAGTTTTTCCACAGTATTATGGTGGTCCTATTGGTCCTCCCGCAATGATAAATTGTGAACTCCGCCAGGCCCGGAAGGGAGCAACGGTAACAATCGACTCATGTGCCGGGATGTGGCTGGTGGGACCGCCACCCATTCTCTCTAGCCCTTTATTTATAAAGGTTTCAAGAAAATATAAAGGTTTCAAAAAAATATCTCTGAAATATTAATATTGTTGGCTCACTTAGTTAATTTATCTTCGGAGGTCAT
>JBLIBL010000066.1:0-17754 GCA_047633355.1 Polaribacter sp. | reverse complement strand
GTTCATAGTTTATGGGCAAAATGTCCCGAAGAGTATGTTTTAGCGAGTTTTGAGTATGGACAAGAGATGACCGCCTCTGTACAGAAAGATAATGTAATCGGAATGCAGTTTCACCCAGAAAAAAGCCAAAAAATTGGCCTAATGGCAATTAAATCTTTTCTTGATTGGGCTGAATCTTATATTAATACTAGGAGACTATAGTGCTAAAAACTAGATTGATACCGTGTATCATTACTAAAGATGAGCTTGTTGTTCAGAGTTTTGGGTTTAATAAATATTTACCAATAGGTAACGTTAAAACAGCAATCGAATTTTTCGTTAATTGGGATGTTGATGAAATCATTATTAATGATATAGATGCTACAAAACAGAATCGAAAACCTAATGTTGAACTAGTACAATGGGCTGCACAAGAATGCTTTGTACCATTAACTGTTGGTGGAGGTATTAAATCGTTAGAGGACATTCGCTCTTTACTCAAAGCTGGCGCAGATAAGGTAAGTATTAATAGTATTGCTATTGATAATTTAGATTTTGTGACTGAATCCTCAAACGTATTTGGAAGTCAATGTATTACTGTTTCTATCGACACAGTAGAAGCAGATGGCAAGTATAATGTTTATGATTATCGAATATCTAATTCAAATGGTATAGATGTTGTGGAATGGGCTCAAGCAGTAGAGAAAGCAGGTGCAGGTGAAATACTTCTTAATTCAGTTGAACGTGATGGTAGTAGGCAAGGCTATGATCTAGAGTTATTGAAACTCGTTAGCGGTAGCGTTTCTATACCCGTCATCGCTCTAGGTGGCATAGGTCGATTTGATCAGTTATCTGATGGTGTAACGAAAGGTGGTTGTCAGGCGTTAGCTGCAGCTAATATTTTTCAGCATATGGAACACAGCACTATTGCTGCTAAAGCTCAAATGAGAAGTGGTGGGCTGAATGTAAGGCTTAGCTCTGAAGTAAAATATGAAGATTTCTCTCTTGATATTTTAGGCCGTCCATTTTAAGGAATTAGTAATGAAGTTTTGTAAACGTTGTTTATACCCTGAAAATCATGCTTTAAATATTATTTTTGATGATGCTGGTGTTTGTAGCGGTTGTCGAGTACATGAAGAAAAGTATGAGATCGACTGGAATAAAAAAGAAAATGAATTAGCTGAGTTATTAAGTCAATATAAGGGTCAAGAAGGTACTTCTTATGACTGTGTTATACCTGTAGTAGGTACGGGTGATGACTTTTTTATTGTTGATTTAGTTAAAAATAAGTATGGCTTAAATCCATTACTTGTAACATACAATACACATTTTAGTACAAAAGTTGGTGTGCGAAATTTAGCTCGATTAATTAGCGAACTTGATTGTGACCACATGATGTCAACCGTTGGACCAGATACGATCAAGGAAATATCAAAAATAACACTAGAGAAATTTGGTGATATGTATTGGCATGTATTGGCTGGTAGCCAAACATTTCCTGTTCAGGTCGCTACTAAACTAGATATCCCCTTAGTTATTTGGGGAGTAAATGGTTGGCTGGATCAGGTAGGAATGTTTAGCCATCATGACCGAGTAGAAATGACTAAAAAAGTAAGGAAGGAGCATGCTTTACGATGCGTTGATGCTGAAGAATTAATAGGGATATCTGATAAAGTAACACACAAAGACTTGCAAGCATTTACTTACCCTTCAGATGAACAATTAGAAAGTTCTAGAGTAAGAGGATTGTATATAGGTAACTATGTATTCTGGGATTCTCAAAAGCAAATCGAAAATGTTATTAATAAATTTGGCTATGAATCGCATCACCAGGAACGCACTTATAATACCTATGAGTCAATCCACTGTTTTAATAATGCCAGTGTACATGATTATATTAAATATTTAAAATTTGGTTATGCCAAAGTTTGTGATCATGTTGCACGTGACATTCGATTGAAACGTTTAAGTAAAGCCGATGGACTAGCTTTAATTAAAAAATATATCGATGTGAAACCTAAAGCGTTAAGCGTATTTTTAAACTGGCTTGATCTAAGCGAAGATGAATTTATCAAGTTAATAGACCCTTTTCGTGATCCAAGGATTTGGGTTAAAAACTCTGCTAATAATTGGGAAGTTAAAGATAGTATATTCAATTATGATGTTTTATCCGACAGCTCACAAGAGCTTGATGTCGAAGATGCTCGTGAGTATAAGGTGACAGAGTTACTTGAAGATCAATCCTCATTTAATGAATATATTTTATTAGGCAGAACATATATGGATAAACGAAATTATAAAGCGGTAGAGGGATGAAATATGAAATTTTGTTCTAGTTGCGTAATGCCCGATACAAAGCCAGGCATTTGGTTTGATGACAGGGGCTATTGCAATGCATGTCGTACAAAAGAGATTAAAGCTAAGATTGACTGGGGACAGCGCTTTGAAGAGCTAGAGCTTATTGTCGAAGATATTAAAAAAGCGAACCATCCTTTTTATGATTGTATTGTTCCAGTTAGTGGTGGTAAAGATAGTTGGTATCAAGCAGCCGTTTTAGCCGAAAAAATGGGCTTAAAAGTACTTTGTGTCACGCTTGCTGCTCATTTACCTACGACTGAAGGTATAGATAATTTAAATAATATGATCAAAGATTTAAATGTAGATCATATGAAAATAACGATAAAGCAAAGTGTTTTTAAAAAAATAAGACAAAAGTGTTTTTTAAGACAAGGTGAGCCCAACTGGGCTGAACATTGTGCAATGTTCTCTAGCGTTATAAATACAGCACTCATTTATGAAGTTCCTCTTGTTGTTTGGGGCGAAGATATTGCTTTTGAATTCGGCGGTATACAGCGTAGCGATAGTAAACCCTCTGCAATAGCTATTGATAAAAGTGATCTTATTAAAGAAAAAACAGTATTTGACTGGCTTGATGACGATGTTTCAGAGAGGGATATCTTTTTTTACAAATATCCTGATTACGCTAAGCTTGAAAAATCGGGTGTGAAAAGTATTTACCTTGGCCACTTTGTTAAATGGTACGGTCGAAAAAATTATGAGTTCGTTAAAAAAAGAGGCTTTGTTGGTCGACGAGATGGGCCTTTACCAGGTAATTTTCTAGATTATGACAATATGGATGAAAAACTTTGTGAAATTAACATTTGGTTCAAATATTTAAAATTTGGCTTTTGGCGAGCAACAGATCAGACATGCTATGATTTATGGAATGATAAATTAACAAGAGAAGAAGCGGTTAAAATAGTCAATAATTTACAAGATGAAAAACCTTTCAATGACCTTGAAGACTTCTTGAATTTTCATATGATCACTCGCGAGCAATTTGATGAAACGGTTGAAAAATTCCGTAATAAAGAGTTATGGGAAGTGAAAGACGGTAATTGGAAGCTTAAATATAAGCTCACTTAAATAAAGTTAGAAGTTGTCATCTACATTAAATGTCAATTTTTTAGTAACAGTTATTCTAATTAATTGACATTTAGTATCGATTAATACCTATATGTAAAAGAGTTCAATGAAAAAAAATCTGCTCTTAGTCGAGTCACCTTTTCAATTGTTAAGTGCTTATGAAGCAATTAAGTACTTTAAACTTCAAAATTATCTTTTACTTATTCGTTATTCAGGTTTAAAAAAAAACGATCAACAAATCGATAGGTTGCTGCAAGTTTTACAAATAAATCCCGTGAATATTGAATCCGTATTTATAAAAGAGTCTTGTCGGGGTGTAAGTGACTTTTTAAAGTTTATATTTTATATGTTTAAGTATTTTATTAAGCGTGCTGACTTTGAATCTATATATATTGGAAGTTATAGGTCAAGATTTTTTAGAAATGTTTTAAAGCAGTTTTTAAATGAAAAAAAAATAATTTTATTAGATGACGGTAATCAAACTATTGAAGTTCAAAAAGAGTTTACAAGTACTGAGAATTTTGATCTATTTACAATGTATAGCTTAGAGGCGTATCAAGGTCAAAAAGTGTATCTTAATCAATTTAAAGCATTGTCAAAGTTAATTGTTATTGATAAAAACTCAACTGAAGATAATATTCTTTTCATAGGCTGTGGTTTAAGTGAAGCAGGGATCATTTCGAGTAAGAAATATATCCAGTTGATAGAAAAAGTTGCGGAGTATTATGGAGAACGCGGTAAAACCATGGTTTACCTACCTCATCGAAATGAACAACAACTTTTGATTAATGAATTAGTTAAGATCAATAATCTCAACTTAAAAACTATAGATTATCCTATAGAATTTATTGGACTGTACGATGGGATGTCCTTTTCAAAAGTTAGTTCTTTTTATTCTACTGCTCTTATAACAATGAGAGATATTTATAATTTAGAGGCTGAATGTTTCTTCTTCGATTATACTGCATCAAAATATCAACGGGACATAGATTTAGTTTATGACTATTACAAAAAAGAAATGAAATTAATACAGTTAGATTAAGATAGGAACACCATATGTTGGTCAGTGTCATAAAAGAAATATTAGAAAGTCTATTACGAAACTTACGTCGTATACCAGTAAGATCTAAAAAATATGTTAGAGATATAATTTCAGCTCTAAATTTGGATGGTATTTCGATAGAAGAAAATTTTTATACACAAGACCAATGTGCTGATTATAGGCAACGCATTGATGCAATGATTGCATCCGGAAGTAGTAACGTTTGGTGTGACGAACAAGGTTCAGATCAGCGGATTTATTTTATCAATGAAGTTGATGAATTATTTCAAGATTTTTATCAACATCCTAAAGTGAGAGATGTGCTTGCTGCATATGTGGGGACTACAGAGCCTAAAGGTATGTTACTTGCCGCTAGAATTGAGTATGTTGAAAATAACCTTGGCTCTGGTGGAGGTTGGCATCGTGATTCACCTTTTACTCACCAGTTTAAGGCTATCTGTTACTTAAATGATGTAACAAGCGAAAATGGTCCGTTTCAATATATTAAGCAAAGTCACCGTAAATTTAAGGTATTAAAGAATTATTTCAATAAAACCTTTAAACCGGGCCAATATAGATTTTCAGACAAAGACATAGAGGGTTTTCTGAACAGCAATCCAGAACTACATATTACTGACAATGTTGCAAAGGCTGGTACTTTAGTTTTTGCTGATACAAAAGGCATTCATCGTGGCAAGCCCTTAAGCAGTGGCACCCGTTATGTTTTATTTTGTTATTTTTGGCACAATACGATACCTCCTCACTTTGAGGCATTAAAACAAAAATAATGAATTTTCTGCAATTATTAAAACGCTTGACTGGTGTTAGTGTTGTTACGTCTGTTATTACCTTAGCGGCATCTTTATGGCTTGCTAAAATAATGATAGCGGAAGACTTTGGTATGTTTTCATACTACCAAAGCTTGTTAATGATCTTTGTAAATATAATCCCCTTCGGCTCCGGCTTAGCCGTGGTTATTTATTTATTCAGTGCCTCAGGAAAGAAGTATTCTAAAATTATAAGTAATAGTTTATTTTTTCTTATGCCACTCTCTACTGTTTGTAGCTTTCTGGGGTTAACTCTATTTAGTTGTACAATGGACAATCCGCTCGATTGGCAGATAATTAGTTTACTTATATTGAATGCTCTTTTTATGTCTATTTGTTTAACAGGTATCCATTTTATTAGAACTAAGCAGGCGATGAAGCGCTATTCCATTTATTTTGGACTTTATACTTTAGCTGTTTCTCTTGGTGGTATAATTGGTTATAGTTTATTTGAAAGCATCAAACTGTTATATCTTACTACATTATCGGCTTTGGTTATTCTTTCTATTTTTACACTTTATTTTTTACATAAAGAATGTCATTTATCTTTAAGTTACCCAAACAAGAGTAAAACATTTTTTCGGTCGGTAAAATATGGCTTGCCAGTTGTTCTTAATTCAACGGTTATGTCCTTTATGGTTATAGGAGATAAAATTATATTGGGTGGGATGGTTGAATTGAATGTTTTGGCTAGGTATTCGATAGCTGCCCTAATTGCATCTACTACTTTATTTTTGGTGAATAATTTTGCTACGGCCTGGGGCGGATACTTATCGAAGGAAATAACACTGTTAGATAAATGTGAAATTATTGAGATTTATTACAAACATAAATACAAGCTTCTTTTAGTATTACCCATTGGTTTTTCAATTTATCTTATTCAAATCTTCATATATAAACTATTTTACGAACAAAATTATCCCGATTTAGAGGAGGTTATCTTTGTTTTAACTTTTGGTTATTGTTGCTTAGGTGTTTCAAAGTATTTTGTAGGGTATTTGAGCTGTTTGGGTGAAAATTACCTAGTTTTTTATATCTCAATTGTTAGTTGTCTTGCAATGATTATTACTTCAACTTTAATTTTTAAAGGGACTCTTTTAGATATGGGGATAGCTGTTTCGTTTAGTTTTTTTATACAAATTATTTTATTTAATTCTATAACAAATAAGGTTTTAACTACTAATGCTAACGGATAAAATATTAACTTTATTTTCTATGATATTTTCATATTTTTTTTATCGTCGAAAATATAAAATAAATCCTCTGTTTAGATTTAATGGCTATTTTATTCGATTTTATGGCGATGGTGAGTTTGTCTCAGGTGACAATAGCTATATAGGTTTTTATTCATACATTAACCTTTCAAAAGGGACTAAAGTGAATATTGGTTCCAATGTTTCTATCTCTCACAATGTAAAAATATACACTTCTAATATAGATACAGAAAAAATGATTAAAACAGGAGTGCAAGATAATATTTATGGTGATGTTATGATAGGTGATAATGTATTAATTGGTGCTAATGTCTTTATTTGCCCGAGTGTTGTGATAGGTAATAATGTAGTAGTTGGGGCCAATAGCGTAGTAACTAAAAGCATACCTGATAACAGTGTTGCTGGAGGAGTTCCAGCTAAGGTGATAAAAACTCATATCGGTTTTAGTAAAAATGACATTTGAATTATTATTTTATTTTATCATCCTTTTTGTAGGTCTCATTGTTTGTATTACTCGGGTAAACGATACTTTCTACAATATTGGATCGTTGACTTTATTTGTATTCTTTTCATTGATTGTGAGAAGTGCAGGTTTCGATGCCGATATTGGTAATTATGCCGAATACTTGAAAATAAATAGTTTTTCTATTTATTATATTAAAGAAGGAGTTTATTGGTTAGGCTCTAGAGTGATTTATGACTTTACTGATTCAGAAATCATAGTTTTTATAACTTATGATATAGTGTTTTTTTCATTATTATTGGTTGTAAGATCAAGGTTGGCATTACCTAAGTATTTTCCATATTTAGTTATACTTTTTTTTCCAACAGTAATGGGCATGCAAAACGTATTTAGACAATTCATCGCCAGTGGTTTTTTATTATTATTTTTTGCTCAGGTGATGACCTCACAAAAAATGCTAATAAAAGTTTTGACCTTTATATTAGCTGGATTCTCCCATAATGTTGCATTTCTATTTTTGCCTATTTTATTCTTAAAATCAAAAAGCAGGAAGGTATCGCTATTGTTTTTGGGGTCATCTATTTCTATTTTAGTACTACTACCAATAGCTGCTGCGTCTAAATCTAACTCAGTGACCGGAGAAGTGCCAGCTTATATGTTTGTTGTGCTTTTTTCTCTAATGGTATTGGGTTACTTAGCTGTTTTTAACTTTAAATTTAAAAATAGACCTCCTGTTTTTACTCAATTCTTCTATCTTTTATTGTTTTGCTATGCTTTGATTATTGAGGCATCGGCTGTTTTAGGTTCTGCGCAATCAAAACGCTTAGGGATGATGTCTTTGATCGTATGCCTAATACCATTAGTAATGAGTATTGAAGTACGCTTTAAACAGAATATTCTCGTTCGTCTTCTCTTTCTAATTATGTTAACTGCGCCAACCCTGTTGTTTCAGAATGCGTTCAGTCTTTTACAAACAACAGAAGAAAGCCTTAAGGTAGAAGCTGTTGCTCGAAGCCAAAGTCACAAGAGAGCACATTAACAAGTATGGAAAACTTTACACCCCTAGTATCAATTATAATACCAGTTTACAATTCTAGAAAATATGTTCATGAGAGCATCCATTCAATAATCGCGCAAACTTTTACATCATGGGAGTTAATAATAGTCGATGACTGTTCTATTGACGGTACTTATGATTACTTATTAGAAAAATATGCTTCAAATTCTAAAATCAAAGTTTTAAGAAATGAGATTAACTCGGGTGCAGGAGTTACTAGGAATTTAGGGTTAGAAAACGCTTCAGGCCGATTGATCGCATTTTTAGATGCTGATGATCTTTGGTTGCCACAAAAATTAGAAAAGCAACTCGCTTTTATGGCAGCTAATAACAGTGCAATTGTTCATACTAGTTATTCATTTATTGATGAGCGTGGAGATAATATCCCTGGGCATGTTGATGTATCTGAGTATGTTAACTTACGTTCTTATATGCGAAATACAGAAATTGGCATGTCAACATCATTAATTAATAAAGATATCGTGGGTGAATTCAGATTACACTCTATGCGAACCCGTCAAGATACTCGATTATGGTTGGGATTACTTAGTGAGGGTCATATCGCAAATGGCCTTAATGAAGACTTGGTTTTATATAGAGTACGCAAAGGTCAAATTAGTGGTAATAAAGTTATAATAGCTTGGCGAACGCTGAAAGTATATTTGTCAATTACTGATATTGCCTTATCTGAAAGACTAATTAATTATTGTTATTATGCCTTTAATGGTGTAATCAAAAGGTTTAAAAAATAATTGTAAATACAAAGAGAAAAATTAATGTCGTTTATACCATATGCTTTACCTGAAATTGGTGAGGATGAAATAGCTGAAGTGGTCGATACCTTACGTTCAGGTTGGGTAACAACGGGTCCTAAAGCAAAGCGGTTTGAGACAGATTTCATATCATTTATTGGTGATGACTCGCTTGAGGCGATATCTGTTAACTCTGCAACTTCTGGTCTTCACTTGGCATTGGAGGCTCTAGGAGTTGGAGAGGGGGATGAGGTAATCGTTCCTACTTATACCTTCACCGCTACGGCTGAAATTGTTCGTTATTTGGGTGCTACTCCTGTAATGGTTGATGTTGATGCGCACACATTTAATATGACTGTTGATACTTTTTCTAAGGCTATTACTGATAAAACAAAAGTTGTAGTGCCTGTTCATTTTGCAGGCTTGCCTTGTGATATGGATCCTATTATTAAATTGGCTAAAGAAAGGGGTATTAAAATAGTAGAAGATTCTGCACATGCCTTACCTGCTATGTATCAGGGTGAAATGATTGGAACACTTGATACTGATTTTACGGTATTTAGTTTTTATGCAAATAAGACAATGACCACTGGTGAAGGTGGTATGGTTGTTTCTAGAAATAAAGAATTATCTAAACGCTGTCGAATAATGCGATTGCATGGGATCAGCAAGGATGCATTTGATCGTTATACCTCAACCAAGCCTTCTTGGTTTTATGAGGTGGTGGCTCCTGGTTATAAATACAATATGCCAGATATTTCTGCTGCAATGGGGATTCATCAGTTAAAACGTCTTCCTGGGTTTTTGTCTAAGAGAAATAAAATGGCAAAAATTTATAATGAGGAATTGGCAGGCTTACCTTTTGAGTTACCGTCTTTAGCTCCCAAAGGTGATCAGCATGCTTGGCATTTATATCCTATAAAATTGAAGCCTGAATCAGGAATTAGTCGTGATGTCTTTATTGAGAAGATGGCAGAGCTAGGCATTGGCTGTTCAGTGCATTTTATTCCTTTGCACTTACACCCATACTGGCGTGATACTTATAAGTTAACTCCGGAGATGTTCCCAATCGCTCAAAGGTTATTCGAGCAAGAGGTATCACTTCCTTTATATACCAAGATGACTCTTGAGGATCAAAAGCGCGTGATCTCTACAGTGAAAAAGGTATTGGAAAATGGTTAAGCGTCTTTTTGATATTACTGCTTCATTTGCAGGGTTAATCTGCCTTTCTCCATTATTGCTGATAATAGCTGTTTGGATTAAACTTGATTCTAGTGGACCTGTCTTTTTTAGGCAGGTTAGAGTCGGTCGTTTTGAAATTCCGTTTAGGATTCATAAATTTCGAACAATGGCTGTGAATTCAGAATCCTCGGGTCGTTTGACTGTTGGTTCTGATTCTCGAATTACTTCTTCAGGGCATATTCTACGTAAAGCCAAAATCGATGAGCTGCCGCAACTAATCGATGTATTCATTGGTAAGATGAGTCTTGTTGGACCAAGGCCTGAGGTTCAGGAATTTATTGATTGCTATCCTCAGGATATTAAGGATAAAGTGTTATCCATAAGGCCTGGTATTACTGATAAGGCTTCGATAGAGATGGTTGATGAGAACGAAATTCTGGCTGGTTATCATGATTCTAGGCAGGCTTATATTGATATTATCTTACCGCTTAAGCAAAAGTATTATTTGGAGTATGTTGATATGAATAGTTTTTGGTTCGATATCAAAATAATATTTTCTACATTCTATAAAATAATCAAACGTTAATTAGCGTTTCTCACCCAGTCTGGGCAATCCCCTTGCTTATTAAACGCGGCAGGGGCTTCAAGTAATAAGTTGATCACGCCGTCTACATCGAACTCATGGCAGGCTTTATCCAAGCGATTAAGCAGGTTGTGAGTCTCTGGCCAGCTAAGGTGGATTTCATTAGCGGTCATGATGCGTGGATGATCGGTGCCTTCTACGTCATCACCAATGAGTAATTCTTCATAGAGCTTTTCTCCAGGGCGCAATCCTGAGAACTTTATTTCTATATCGCCATTTGAATTTCCTGAGTGTTTCTCGCTCAATCCAGATAAATGAATCATCTTGCGGGCTAAGTCGGTGATTTTTACTGGTTCGCCCATATCTAATACAAACACATCGCCCCCTTTGCCCATTGACCCTGCTTGTATTACGAGTTGTGCAGCTTCCGGTATGGTCATGAAGTAACGCATAATATCAGGGTGAGTAACGGTTATTGGACCGCCTTGCTGAATTTGACGATGGAATAGCGGAACAACTGAGCCAGAGCTGCCTAGTACGTTACCAAAGCGAACCATTGTAAAGCGGGTATCTTGCTGGCGCAGCGCTAATGCCTGCAATACGAGCTCAGCAACGCGTTTAGAGGTGCCCATCACGTTAGTAGGGCGCACCGCCTTATCGGTGCTAATGAGTACGAAGTTTTTAACGTTCGCTTTGATAGCGGCTTCTGCACAATACCAAGTGCCAAAGACGTTATTGCGAACGCCTTCAACCACATTGTGCTCAACCATCGGTACGTGTTTGTAGGCCGCGGCATGATAAACAGTCTCGACTTTGAACGCCTCGAATACTGTTTTTAATCGGTTTTCTTTTTGTACTGACCCAAGAATTGATATGATCTCTAGATTTAATTTCTGAGCTTCTTTTAATAGATTCAGTTCTTGTTCTATAGTGTAGAGACTGAATTCATTACGTTCAATTAATATAAGTTTGGTTGGGTTTTGTTGTAACACTTGTCGGCATATTTCTGAACCAATGGAACCACCTGCCCCAGTTACTGCAACGACTTTATCGCTAATGCATTGCTGTATCAATTCACTGCGGGGTGTCACTGCATCTCGACCGAGCAAATCCTCAATATCGACATTTTTAACTTCTTCTACTTTGGCCTTTCCACTAACAATATCGTTAACAGAGGGGGTGGTTAATACTTCGATTTTTTTACTGGCAAGCTGTTCTAATAAGCGTTTGCGTGCAGAGCTAGACGCACTGCCAAGAGCAAGAAGTACTTTTTGACGATTGCCGCTCTCAAGCAGCTCATCCAGCATGGAGGCAGGATATACTTTTAGGCCATGAATAACGGTTTTCTGTTTTTTTGTATCATCATCAATGAATGCGCAAGGGCGATAAATTTCGCTATTCATTAATGAGTTGGCCAACGCTATGCCTTGACTACCTGCACCGTAAATTAGGACGGGTTCAGTACCTGTTTTACCCATTTGATTAACAATAGCGCGGATAAATAAGCGAGGTGCGCCTACTAGGATCAATACGCTAAATAAATAAATTATAACAGCAGATCTGGGTAGGGGGGCTTGTAGTAAAAATGAGCTGGTTGCTAATGTCAGTGCTGATAAACAACTGCCAATCATTAACGCACCAAAGGCTTTTTCTGCCATAAAGCGAACAACGGCGCGATATAGGCCTAGTTTAATGAATATTACTATGGAAGCAACTGCAGTAATTATTATGCTACTGATTATTGAGTTTTGGATTCCAGGAAAAAGAGTGCCATAGCGAAGTGCTAGGGCAAGATAAATAGATAAAGGGATTGCTAATAGGTCGTAACCAACGGAGATTAAGCGTTTACTTCTTCGGGTAGCATTTAAAATATATGAGATCATGCCTTTCCTATGGATACTAGCTTAGCAAGTTCTAAAAAGATATAACAGAGAGTTAATGAATGATATTTTAAAAGGGGTATAGCAAAAAAAGAAATATAAAAATGGCTCCTCGAGCTGGACTTGAACCAGCGACCAATAGATTAACAGTCTACTGCTCTACCAACTGAGCTATCGAGGAACTTCGTTGAGCGCGTACATTATGCTGATGAGCGCCTTTTGTGTCAATAGTATTGCATCAATTAATTTTACAAAGTCTTTGATTTATATCGATATTTTAATTGTTGTAATTTTTAAGTAAAAAACCTCAGTATCTTTTGGATACTGAGGTTTTAGATAGCAATCGCAAGATTATAAGCCGTCACTCCATGACATTAGCTTAGGGCTTTTGCCAAACGGCTAATCGCAGTCTCAAGATTTCCCATACTTGTCGCATAGGATAGGCGCATGTGGCCTGGGGTTCCAAACGCAGAGCCAGGGACGAGAGCAACCTCTGCTTCCATCAGCATTTTTTCGGCAAATTCAACGTCGGTTTCACAACCGGCGGCTTTCATGGCGCCTTTGAAGCTTGGAAACGCGTAAAAAGTACCATCGCTTTCAATACACTCTACCCCTGGAAGTTCGTTTAACGCTTTAATCAAGTAGTCATGACGTACTTTAAATGCGCTTAACATTTCTTGAATGCATTCTTGGCTGCCATTAAGAGCCGCTTCAGCCGCATATTGCGAAATGGACGTTGGGTTAGAGGTACTTTGCGATTGAATCTTTTTCATCGCTTTTACGAGCACTTCTGGGCCACCAATGTAGCCAATGCGCCAGCCGGTCATACTGTAAGCTTTTGATACGCCGTTCATGACCACCGTGCGGTCATATAACTCAGGACATACGGTTACGATGTTATGGAAACCACCTTTAGCCCAAAGAATATGTTCGTACATATCATCAGTAGCGATGAGCACATTCGGGAATTTCAGTAATACGGTCGCTAATTCTTTCAGCTCGGCTTCGGTATAGGCTACACCAGAAGGATTACTTGGGCTATTTAAGACAACCAATTTCGTTTTTGGCGTAATAGCGACTTCTAGCTGAACAGCGGTCATCTTGAAACGATTAGACTGTTCAGTTTCAACGATCACCGGAGTGCCTTCGGCAATACGCACCATGTCTGGGTAAGAAACCCAGTAGGGAGCAGGAATAACCACTTCGTCGCCGGCATTTAATAAGGCCAGTGCCATATTAAAGAAGCTTTGCTTACCACCACAGGATACGAGTATCTGATTAGGCTGATAGCTGAGTCCGTTATCACGTTGAAACTTATCGATAATCGCTTTCTTCAAAGAAGGCGTGCCATCAACGGCTGTATATTTAGTGAAGCCCTTATTCAAGGCTTCAATCGCCGCATCTTTAATGTGTTTAGGGGTGTCAAAATCAGGTTCACCGGCACCTAAACCAATAATATCCTTACCCTGGGCACGTAATTCTGCCGCACGGTTTGTGACTGCAAGCGTTGGGGACGGCTTAATATTTTGTACGCGATCAGACAGTTGAAGATCCAAGATCTTATCCTCTTTAGAAAACACACTTCATTATACGATTTGAAAACTGTGTGATTATACCAAAAAATTGTATGATTTTAAGTACCTAGCGCAGTTATTATTTAATAGATGGGTAACTTGTTCAGTTCAAAACATTTATTTTAGTACTTTTCAGGTATTATTCTGCACCGAATTGGAAATTATCCCGTACAGCTATCAGTACGATTACTCAATACAGCTATACGAAGAATAGGTTACAAGATAATGAGCGCCAAGGATAAAAAGTTTGAGCTTAAGTCGAAATACCAGCCAGCAGGAGATCAGCCAAAGGCTATTCAAGGGCTTATTGAAGGCTTAGAGGATGGACTTCTTCGTCAAACTTTACTGGGCGTTACGGGTTCAGGTAAGACGTTTACCATGGCTAATATCATTGCCAACCAGCAGCGTCCTGCTCTTATTATGGCTCATAACAAGACCTTGGCAGCGCAGCTGTATGGCGAGTTTAAAGAATTTTTCCCCAATAACGCGGTGGGTTATTTTGTTTCTTATTACGATTATTACCAACCTGAAGCGTATGTAGCCGCTTCAGATACGTTTATTGATAAAGATGCGTCTGTGAACGAGCACATCGAGCAAATGCGCCTTTCAGCGACTAAGTCGTTATTGGAGCGACGCGATGTGGTAATCATTGCCAGTGTTTCTTCTATCTATGGTTTGGGTGACCCTGAGTCTTATTTAAAGATGATGCTGCATATAGAAGTGGGTGATCAAATTGATCAGCGTACTATTTTGCATCGCCTTGCTGAATTGCAGTATGTTCGTAATGATATGGACTTTCATCGTGGCAATTATCGAGTCCGTGGGGATGTGATTGATATTTTTCCTGCAGAATCTGATGATGAAGGTATTCGGATTGAATTGTTCGATGATGAAGTTGAGCAGATAAGCCAATTCGATCCGTTAACGGGGCATATTGTGCAACGACTGGCTCGAACGACTATCTATCCTAAAACCCACTATGTGACCCCGCGTCAGAAAATTCTGGATGCGGTTGAGCATGTTGAGGTGGAATTAGAAGAGCGGATAAAGCAGTTTAAAGATAATAACTTGTTGGTCGAAGCGCAGCGAATAGAGCAGCGTACCCGCTATGATTTAGAAATGATGCGTGAGTTGGGTTATTGCTCGGGCATCGAAAACTATTCACGCTACCTCTCTGGTCGTGATTCTGGCAATGCGCCACCGACTTTATTTGATTATCTACCCAAAGATGCGTTGGTTTTTGTTGATGAATCCCATGTCTCTATTCCGCAAATTGGCGCTATGTACCGAGGCGACCGTTCGCGTAAAGAAAACCTCGTGCAATTTGGTTTTCGTTTGCCTTCGGCCCTCGATAATCGTCCGATGAAATTTGAAGAGTGGGAGGCCATTGTTCCGCAAACGATCTTTGTTTCTGCGACCCCAGGCAATTATGAAAATGAACATACCGATAAGGTTGTTGAGCAGGTCGTAAGGCCAACGGGTCTGCTTGATCCTCTTATTGAAGTGCGTCCTGCTTCTGGAGACCCTTCTAAGGGAACGATTAGCCAAGTAGATGACGTATTAGGCGAGATTCACAAGCGTGCTGCGATAGGCGAGCGAATTTTGATTACGGTGTTGACCAAGCGCATGGCGGAAGATCTTACCGACTACTTGTTAGAGCATGATGTGCGTGTGCGTTATCTACATTCTGATATCGATACCGTTGAGAGGGTCGAGATTATTCGAGATTTGCGGTTAGGTGAGTTTGATGTGTTAGTCGGCATTAACTTATTGCGGGAAGGCTTGGACATTCCTGAAGTGTCTTTAGTGGCGATATTTGATGCCGATAAAGAAGGTTTTTTGCGCAGTGAGCGTTCTTTGATACAAACTATCGGTCGCGCTGCGCGCAACCTAAATGGTATTGCTATTCTCTATGCCGATAAAATAACCGAATCCATGAAAAAAGCGATGGGTGAAACGGCCCGTCGTCGGGTTAAGCAACAAGCTCATAACGAAGCCGAAGGGATTATTCCTTTTGGTGTTACCAAATCCGTTGAAGACATTCTCCAAGCGGCTGTCGCGCCCGGTGGGCGGGCAAACAGAGATAAAAAGGGCCGCAACGATAAGCGCTCACTGCAGCAGCAAGTGGCCGAAGACAGCGCTCAATACTTAGCTCAAGCCGCAAAATTAACGCCTCCGCAGATTGCTAAGCGTATGTCAGCGATTGAAGATGAGATGTATCTAGCCGCGAAAGAGTTGAAGTTTGAAAAAGCGGCTCAGTTGCGTGATGAGTTGCATGAATTGAAGGCTTTGATGATTAAAAACAGTTAGTCAAAAGCCTGATCGTCGGTTAAATGATCGAATCAATGCGTCGTTAATATTTCAAATGATAGGAGAGCGAATATGAAATTGGGTGATATTTCGGTATCTTACGTCGAAATTTTACACAAGGCCATGTTGGTTTTCGATAGTAATCCACAATTGATCATGCAGCAGTTTGGCCTAAATGACATCACGATGGCATCTCCAGATGCCCGCATTAGTATTCCTCGCTTTATGCGCTTGGGCTTCGCTAGTATTCAATACTCCCAGAAACCTTGGCTTGGACTAGAGATGGGCGCACAGACTCGTGTGACCAATTTAGGTGTGGCAGGTTTAATGGCGTTATCTTCTTCAAATCTTAAAAATGCCTGCAAAGCTCTCTGTCATTATGAGCTACTCAGTAGTTACAATGCGAGAGGGCAGTCTGCGTTCTACATGTCAGATGGCTTGGGTATCGCTCAGTTTTATTCGATCAGCCCTTACAATAGGTTCAATTTATTTGTCGTAGATTCTGTCTTATCAGGCTGGTACAGCTTGGCAAAATGGCTAACAGGTAAGGAAGATTGCATTGAGGCCATATGTTTTGAATTTGAGGAGCCCGAATACAGTCACGTTTATAGTACCTATTTTGATTGTGAAGTCCGTTTCTCTCAGCCTTATAACGCGGTGATTATAAAGCCCAAAGCTTTAGATTATAAGGTCTTGTATCGATGCGCTTCGACCTATGAGTTGTTGAAGCGGCAAGCGAATGCCGATCTTGAAAAAGTGCGAATGGGATTGAATTTTAGCGAGAAAGTTGCCCGCGTGGTTACGCCATTATTGAATGGCTCTACACCCACTCTTGATCAAGTTGCCGAGCAGCTCAATATGGCGCCTTGGACGGTGCGTCGAAAATTGGTCGATGAGGGTGTTACTTTTCAACAAGTCCTTAATAATACCCGCCGAGATTTGGCAGTGAGTTATGTAAAGGATACCGCGTTTACGTTGGGGGAGATTGCCTACTTACTGGGATTTGGTTCTCCAACGGCTTTTCAACGTGCGTTTAAGCGCTGGATGGGCGTCGCCCCGGGCATTTACCGGCATGATGCCAGTAATCATCTTAATTAACCGTATTACATTTCTGTTGCGTCATCAGCATCATCTTCGTAATCGTCAAATTGTGTCGTATTTAAATCTTCTTCGTAATCCATCATAGTGATTTCCTCTTTTTACGTGCTTTATTTTTAGTGGTTTTCAAGGTTCTGTAATTGATACACGCCATGTTTTATGGCTTGTATAGAATTATAATAATCTAATAATATTACAGATTTATGACGTGAAACAATAAAAAAACGGAAAAATATTTTTGTTTTTGTTTTTGTTTTAAGTAGTTTGAATAGAGGTATGAAAAACTGAAATTGTTCTTAAGCTTATGTATTAAATGGCGGACTGGACGAGACTTGAACTCGCGACCCCTGGCGTGACAGGCCAGTAT
>JBLIBL010000065.1:0-18549 GCA_047633355.1 Polaribacter sp. | reverse complement strand
AGTTAACACATGCCAATCAGCGACACAAAAGAAGCACTCATGCTCATGCTGCAATCTTGTCCAGTTTTTAAGTACACCATGATAGTGTCCAAGATGCAGCTTTCCTGATGGGCGCATACCGGAAAGAACTCGTTGATTTTGTAGATTGATGCTACTCAATGTTGATCCTTAAATTAATAACTAAAATTGGCCAAATATTGTGACCAAATACAATATATGATGGATATTAGGCTTTTATTTTGAACCAGATATTATAAAGCGTGAACATCGGACATCCTACTAATAATTTGCTAAACTTGCGCCCAACTTGCCTCCTACCGACTAAAGTTCATTATAAACATGAATCAACCTGCTACACAAGTAACACTTGCGACATTTTGGAAACGCCTATTTGCGTGGGTTTATGATTTACTCGGTGCCTTAGGGATCTTTGTTTTAGCTTTAGTGATAAGCCAACTTTTTATTTATTTAGTCTCCCTTTTATTCAACGAAGACTTTAATCGCTTAGATAAAGCGTTTATAACGGATATATTACGAGGTATTTACCTTTTCGTGTGTGTACAGTTCTATTACGTTTGGTGTTGGGTAAAAGGCGGTCAAACTGTGGGAATGAAAACTTGGCGTTTACAAGTCTATAAAGTAAATGGTGAATTACTTTCTTATAAGGAAGCCTATTTACGCTCTTTCTTATCCTTAATCGGTTTGTCGACACTCTGGTCAATCGTTGATAATGAAAATCGTGGATTACAGGATATTGCAGTTGGCTCACGAGTTATAGAATTACCAAAAGATTTTTATAAAAATCAGAATCAAAAACCTCTTATTTAATTTAAATAATAGACTAACAAATTCAAATAATGAAAATAAAAACATTTATTCTATTTTTTATAGCTTGCGCTGTATCAAATTTTTTCGCTCCGTTATCTACAGCTTTTGAATATTCGGAGGCTATTCAAATATGCCTTCTTGAGCAAATAGCTAAAAATGAACCCGATATTTCCGTTGAGACAATAAAGAATAAATGCAGTCTTGTTGTAGGAGCAAATATCAATGATGAACAACGTGAGTTGTCTAAAGTAGAAAAACGTATAGCTAGAGAAAGAGCAACTCGAAGTAATCCGAGTGTGATTACACCCCATAAACGCAGCTATTTTTTACCAATAACTTATATTGATAACCCTAATGAAGCAGCCTTTGAAGAATCTGCTATAGGCGGAGATCTTGATAATTTTGAAGCCAAGTTTCAAATTAGTTTCAAAGCACCTATTTTTACTAAAATATTCAATGAATCTGATTCCATCCATATGGGATTTACGATTCAATCCTATTGGCAAATGTATAATTCTGGTATATCTTCGCCGTTTAGAGAAACCAATTACCAACCTGAGTTATTTTATTCAATCACAAACGATCAAGAGTTTGAAGGATGGTATAACCGCATTGTCACATTTGGATTTGAGCATCAATCTAACGGACATACTCAGTTGCTATCAAGAAGTTGGAATCGATTATATGCCCAGTTTGTGTTTGAAAAGGATAATTGGGTGGTTTCCTTTAAGCCATGGTACCGCATACCGGAAAAAGATAAAACGGAGTTAAACCAAGCGGATGGCGATGATAATCCTGATATTCAAGTATTCATGGGATATTTTGAATTAACCACCGTTTATCAATGGGAATCTCAAACATTAAGCACCCTTTTTCGGAATAATTTGCAAGGCGATAATAAAGGCGCGGTTCAAATTGATTGGTCTTTTCCAATGGGTACAAGGTTCAAGGGATATGTGCAATATTTTAACGGCTATGGTGAAAGTTTGATAGATTATAATCAACCTATTGAGCGTTTTGGTATTGGGATATTATTAACAGATTTTTTCTAATATTTAAGCCGTGTTTTATCTTGATCGTTATTATTCCAAGCTAACATGCCACCTTTTAAATTGTAGATTCTATCAAAACCTAGTTCTTGTGCCTCTCTAGATGCTCTTGTGGAAAGCCCACCACTTGGACATACAAAAAGATATTTGGCAGATCGATTAAGGTCATTCATTCTAGATTTGAATTCATCGTCAATCATACAGAGTCGAGCCCCTATGATATGGTTTCACTCATTTTTAAATAGCTACTGTAGAATGCTATTTTCAATTAAACGCCATAGACACAAGTCAGTATAGTACAAAGCCAGAGGCATTTTTTGCCTTTACAAAATAGAGAAATTTTGGCTACAGGGGAATGTTTATTAGTTTATTCAAATTGCATTAAACACAGTCTATCTAAAAAAAAGGGGGGGCAAATATTCCATTACTTGATTAGATTCGAGCGTACTCATTTTTTACAAAGGTGAGTATGAGAGTCAAAAACTCTTAATTTAGCGTTTCTGACTCTCTAGACCTAAATTAACCTTACCCTCAGTTACTTAAACCTAATGAGAATTTTTTTCGATTATTGAAATGAAACAGTAAGAGCTCAGTAACAGGCTCTTTTTAAGCGTTTTACAGATCAAGGTTACGTATTAAAACACTTGCTGAAGTAATAATACGTGATGTGCGATAAAGTTCGGGATGTTTCTGTTCGTCGGAGTAGCGCATTGGCTCGCCAGATGTCGGGCTTACAAACCAGGAAATTTCGGGTCGAGGGTCACCTAATTGTTTTTTCAGTGCTTGTGGCGTAATACCTAACGCTTTGGCTACCGCATCAAACGTGCAACGTGTTTTTACTTTGTTTATATAATCAACAACTAGGGTAATTTTTTCTTGCACAGCAAGACACTCCTTATAAAGTTAATAGCGTATTTTCATCAGAAATCACAATAAAGCCATTGATGTAGAAATACAGCATTTAATTATCTTAAAAATTAATAGTTTATATGAATATGTAGTGATTGCAAGCTTGATTACAAGCTACTTTGCTCTATCAAATTGAAAATAAAGCCATATTTAAATTAGGTTTATCTTAAATATCAGTGAGTTAGGAGGGAATTAAGAGAATACAAGCATAGCATGCAATCGACATATTACTTTACTCAACTTGATTTAACCGTTGTTCAATTTCATCCAACCTTAAATCAGCACAAGCCCCAATTGAAACTCTAGCAGTAATGCTTTCCAAAGGCTTTCTATTTTCAAGCTCATCATAACTATTCGCAACTTGCTGATAAGCTGTTCTAAAAGGAATGTTTTGTTGGCTTAATTCAATCGCTAAATCAGTTGCATACATCGGTGCAGTAATCTTACTTTCACATGAGTCCTTTATAAATTGAGTACCCTTTATTAAGGCTGGGAATAATGACAAGGTATCGATTGTCTTTTTTATGCCTCGTAATAGTGCTCCTTTGGTTAACTGCAGATCTCTTTGGTAACCAGACGGTAATGATAATAATGATTGAAGTTCGAGACTAGCGGACTGAACCACTGAGTAACTAGCTCTCATTAGCTCAACTAAGTCAGGGTTATTTTTGTTTGGCATAATAGAGCTACCGGTCATCATTTCATTAGGTAAGGTCACCATCGAAAATTCTTGCGTAGTAAAAATTGAAATATCCCAACAATAACGTCTAACATCGAGCATACACAGTGACATAGCATTAAGTACGGCTAGTTCAAATTTTCCGCGACTGTTTTGTGCATAAATAGGGTTAAGTTGAGTTCTTGAAAAATTGAGTTCCTTGGTTGTTAGATCTCTATCTAATGGAAGATTAACGCCATAACCCGCGGCAGTGCCGAGTGGGTTACAATCTACTAATTTTAAAGCAGCTTGTAAGGAAATTAAATTATCGACCATCGATTCGGCAAAACCAGCAAACCACATACCGACAGATGATGGGACGGCTTGTTGCAAATGAGTATAACCGGGCATAGGTTGATCGACTCCTTTTTTAGCTTGAATTAAACAAGCTTCTGCACTTGCTTTACAAAGTTGAATCACTTGATTGAGGGAGTCTTTTAAATACAATCGAGTTGCTACTAAAATTTGATCATTTCTTGAACGTCCTGTGTGGATCTTTTTTCCAAGTTCACCTAATTTTTCGACGAGCCAATATTCAATTGCCGAATGACAATCTTCAAAGCGATTGTCTAAAACAAATTCATTATTAATAATCGCTTCATCCAAATTATCTAAACCCGTTAAAAGATTTTTACACTCATTTAAGTTAAGCATATTAATGGATAACAAGCCTTTGACGTGCGCCTTACTAGCTTGAATATCAAACTGAATCAATTCACGGTCAAGGAGTATATCTTCACCCGCCATAAAATCCATCATTTGTTTATTGATAGACGTTGTATTTTTTTGCCATAGAGGTTGAGTCATATTGATTTCTCTTACTTTATCAAAATTGTATTATTATTTAATCTTTTTTGTAGATTATGATTGAGTCTACGAATATTATTTAGTATCGTAAAACAATTCTATATTCTGTATTGCCTGGCTAGCTGCGCCTTTCAACAAATTATCTAAACAACTTACGAGTGTTAATCTTTTTCCATTTTCACTTAATGAAAAACCACCAACATGACAATTATTTGAATTAGTAACTTGCTGGATATTGGGAATTGCTTTATTGATTTTAACCACAAGCTGTTCGTCATAAAAATTTACAAATAAATCATTTATCGAGTCAATTGTCCAACACTCTTTCAATTCAGCTTGCACTGTCATAGAAATACCTCTAAAGAACTGTGCAACGTGGGGAGAAAAATGGATAGACATATCTAAATGAAAAGACACTTCTTTTTCATGCAAATGTTCAATCAAACCATAAGGTAGAATATTGTCTTTTAAGTTGTCAGGATTATTATTTGCCGAGGGTTTTTTTCCTGCCCCACTAAAACCTGAAACACCGAAACAGTTAGCCACTCCTTTTATATGCTTGGCCAATGGAGCTAAAGCTATTTGCATCGCTGTTGCATAACATCCTGGATTACTGATTTTTTTTAATCCCGGTTCAGTTTTCATCAATCCAGAATCATTTTTTTTATTACTAGAAAAAATAGAGTTTAATTCCGGGATCGAATATTGCCATGATTCATCAAAACGATAATCCGCAGAAAGATCAATAATCATTTTACTATTCAGTTGTTTTTCGATTTCCGTTACAAAAGGTGCCGCTAATCCATTCGGTAGAGCCAGTACAATAATATCCGTATTTCTACTCGCAACCTCTATTTCTGATAAAGTTTCTATTTTTAAATTATTATAATAATGTTCAGGTTCTAATATCTCTTTATTAAAGTAAGCAACATCACTAAGAAATTCATTTAAAGTGATTCCCTTTAACTGTCGGGAACTCACCCACTGGACTTTTATATTTGGATGCCCAGCTAAAAGCCTAATTAATTCACGACCAACATAACCGCGTACGCCAACAATACCAAGAGTCAAACTATCTTTGCTTTTTATCATTTTTTAGGAAACCGTGGGTGCTTTTTCTTTTGCTTGTTGAATACATTGTTCTATCATTTTAAAATCACTTAAACCATACCAAAAAATATTCCACTCATCTGTTTTAATGCACCCTTCTGCATTTTTAAAATAAAAGCCATTAATGCTATTATCTGGTCTTGCTCGCCAATGTAAGTTTGGATGTTGCTGCCTAATTTTTTCCCATAACACCTTACCCAACCCCTCTCCTTTAGCAGCATCTGCCACAACAAATTTATCTAAATAAGGAATACCACCAATATCAATCACTACGGCTACAGCTCGATAACAATAAGTAATGTAAGCTTTTTTTATTTTAGTTTTATCAAAATAATCATCATCTAATTTTTTATTAAAACTTTCTTCAATAACTTGAGTTAATTTTTTTGTTTTTATCGTTTCTAAATCATCATGGGTCATAATAGATTCACCTTTGCGGATCAAAGTACCCGAACCTTTATGAGTAAAAAGCTCCTTTGCCAAGTGAGAAGGATTTGTGATTGAAACGGACGAGGTTGAAGGTAATTGACTCAATATTTGGGCAACCTGTTGGATCTTTAATTTCATGCCACCATGTAACCAATCTTCTTGCATCATTTTAGTGTAATCAGTAATTAGGTTAACCGATGAAATGATTTTTCCATCTTCGTTTAACAAGCCGCCTGTACCGGTTAAGAATATGATTTTATAAGGTTTAATAGCAATAGATAATTCATTAGTGGCTATATCAGCATTAATATTGAGTATCTGACCACTATCGGTCTCTGCAAGAGATGAAAGTATAGGTACAGCGCCCGAAGCTATAGCTAAATTAATCGGTTCTAAGTCAATGCCGGTCACATCACCTACAAAACCTAGATTAGATTGTTCCGTTTGTTTAGCTGTGAAGACTCCAGAAGTGATTGATGACGTTCTAACACCCATCTCCTGTAAGCGATGTGCTAATTTTAAATTTTGTTCAATAAATGTTTTTTTTGCCACCCTTAACACGGAAGCACTTGTTACTCTCTGTCCATCAATAAATTTAGATTTGATCCCTGCGTTTTCCAAATTACGATTAAGTTGAGGCCCTGCACCATGCACAACAATAGGAAATAATCCAATTCTTTCTAAAAAAGCTAAAGAGGAACAAAGGTTTTCCAAATCATTATCAAGAATGCCTCCACCTACTTTTATTACCGCAAATCGAGACAAACCAGCCTCGACAAAACGCTTCATATACTGATTGAATTCTTTAGGGTTCGCTAAATTAGAAAGTAGCTGAACGATCGTTTCTTTTACGGGTGTATCTTTCAAATTATTATTTTTTAACTCAGCATTCATAGTTTTACCATTTTATTTTTTATTACTAGACCCAATCTGCTGGGTTTTCTTCGCCTACCCAACCTACAAAACATTCATTTTTTCACATTTCACGTTATTATATTTATTGTTCTATAGTTAAAGAACTATCGATTCAAATAATCAATATAAATTTTTTCTACTATTTTTAACTGATTAATATCAACCCATTCATTGGCTGTATGGGCTTGAGCAATATTTCCAGGTCCGAAAACTAATGCTGTCATTCCTGCCTGCGAGAATAAACTTGCTTCCGTCCAAAAACTAACAGATTCGCCTATCTCTAAGCTAATTTCTTTTGTTAGCTCATCAGCTTTTAACATTGATTTTTTAAAAGATTGATTCGCGGCGGGTAAACATGGTCCAAAAAAACCCGCTTCAATTTTTACAGGATTATCTTGATTATTAAGATCCGACAGCCTTTTAATAACCAATTGAGAATCTTGCCCGGGCAAAGGTCTAAAGCCAAATTTCAACTCACAATTTGCAGCAATCATGTTGGCCTTGACTCCGCCATTAATTGTTCCAATATTGAATGGTAGACCTGAAAGATTTTCGACATGTTGATCTTGCTCTGAAACCCAATTCAAGGCGCTATCGATCCACTTTCCAGCTTTATGAATAGCATTATCAGCAAGAGCTCTGGCTTCAGAGGCATGACCAGATATTCCATCAAAATAAGCCGTAGCCGTTTGAATTCCTCTATGTGCGATAACAGCTTTTGCCATTGTTGGTTCAGCGACAATTACTTTCTTAAATCCATGTGATGTTGTCAAAAATTTCTTAATCGCTTGGCTCGATCCATGCTCTTCATCCGATGAAAATAGTAAAGCAACATCTCCATTAGTTTTATCGACAGCGGATAGCATACAAGCCGAAGCGCCTTTTATATCACAAGCACCGAGCCCTACAACTTTACTATTTTTTTGTACAAGTTCATGAGGATTAGTATTCCAACCTTCGGCTATCGGCACAGTATCTATATGGAAATTAAATAACAGTTCTGGCTCACCTCGTACCGCTAGCATGCTCAAACAACCATCGCCAGCATTAATAAAAGAGGTTTTAAACCCTGTTAATTGTTTAGATAAATACGTGTAAATATCACTTTGTTGATCAATTTTTCTTGGAGGATTTTGTGTATCAAAACTAACTAATTCGCTCAGATGTTTATAAACTTCGGATTCAGAAAAACTCATTTTTGGTTTTGCCCTGTTGCCATAACTGTTGACTTTCCAAACAACTTAATAAATCCGACAGCCTCATCAATAGTCCACGATGCTGATTGAGCATACACTGCACTTTTATCTTGCAATATATTTTTAGACACAACTTCAACTGCCATTAAATTTCCTGGTTTTAATTCTAAAGTAACCGTTCCCGTCACTTTTTCTTGCGATGACTTTAAAAAAGCTTCTAGGTCATACTTTAATGGTTCGAAATAGAATCCTTCATAAACTAGCTCCGTCCACTTTTCTGCAACTGTTGATTTAAATCTGTTTTGTGCTTTGGTTAAAACGGCTTGCTCTAAAGCAACATGGGCGGCTTGTAATGCGACTAAGGCAGGCGCTTCAAAAGCTATTCGACCTTTTAATCCAATGCTGGTATCTCCAGTATATAAACCTCTACCGATTGAATAAGCTCCAACTACTTGATTTAACTTTTGCATCACAGCTTCGCCAGTAAATGAATCGGATAAATCTTCATTATCTACGGCAACTAAACTACCTTTTTCGAATTTAAATGATATTAGTTTATTTGTTTTTGTTACATCTACTTTTGCTTGAGTAATTAAATAACTTTCATCTGATGGTTGTTTCCACTCATCGATTTCAGAGCCTGAAATTGTCGCACCTAATAAATTCTCATTGACTGAATAAGCGGAAACTTTATCGGAAACGGAGAATCCTTTTTTGATTAAATAGTCTTTTTCATATGTTCTAACTTCATTGGTCAACTTTTGTATTTCTCTTATAGGTGAGACGATTTCATAATCACCTAAACAATGAACTGCCATATCAAATCTTACTTGGTCATTTCCCATACCAGTACAACCATGTGCAAAATTTTTCGTTCCTAATTTTTCACATAGTTGTAAACATTTATCTACGATCAAATATCTATCTGAACAAAGTAAAGGATACTGATTTTGATACCAATGTCCTCCCCAAATAAGTGGGGTTATAACATCATTCCAAAGTTCACTTGCGATACTTTCTTCAACATGATTAGAGGCCCCTAAAGATAACGCTCGCTGCTTTATTTCAACTTTCTCTTCTTCGGCTACACCTCCCGAGTCAACGAATATAGTTGTGACTTCATAACCTTTCTCGATTAAATATGGTACGCAAAAACTGGTATCTAGCCCTCCAGAAAAAGCCAAAACAATTTTTTTTGAAATATTATTCATAATTAATACCTGTCATTGCGAGGAATAATGACTCGGCAATCTCCATAAGTTGTGTGAAAATGTGGGTGGTGTAAAACCTGTAACAGATTGCCGCGCTACTTTCACAATGGCACCGTTATATTTTAAATAATTACTCATTGGCAGCATCCTTCATTTCTCTGTGTGCCTCTGTGGTAAAAAAACATTTAAATCTCTTGAGCTAACAACTGCATCATCGCCTTTTGAACATGCAATCTATTTTCAGCTTCGTCAATAGCAAAGCAATAATCTGAATCCATAACTTCATCAGTCGCTTTAATATTTCTTCTTAAAGGTAAACAGTGAGAAAATTGACCATTATTAGTCATATTCATCTTTTCTTGGTCAACTATAAAATGTTGATATTGATCTCGGATTAATTTTTCCTGTTCCCATTTGCCAAAATATGGAATAGCACCCCAGCTTTTAGCATAAACAATTTCAGCGCCTTCGTAACCCTCGTTAATATCATGAGTCACTTTAAAACTTCCACCATTTTCCTCCGCTTGCTTTTTTGCAAAATCCATATATCGTGGATCGAGTAGATAATTTTCATTAGGACACAATAACGTCACGTCCATACCAAACTTTGTAGAAATCAAAAGTGAGGAATTTGCAACAGCAGTATTCAATGGCTTTGGATGATACGTCCATGTTAGTAAGTATTTTTTATTCTTTGGTTTGCCTATTTTTTCTTGAATAGACATCATATGAGCTAATTCTTGGCATGGGTGACTGATGGTTTCCATATTGATGATAGGTACAGATGCAAACTTTTTGAATGCATTGATTACTTTATCTTGTCGGTCATCCTGCCAATTTTTAAATTTTGGAAAAGCTCTTACAGCAATCATGTCACAGTATCTCGAAAGTACCTGAGCAACCTCGATAATATGTTCCTCTGCTTCGCCATCCATTTTAGAACCAATATCAAACTCAATTGGCCAAGCATTTTTTCCAGGTTCTAAAACAATTGCTGTTCCTCCCATTTGAGAAACACCTAATTCAAAAGATGCTCTGGTTCTCATGGATGGATTAAAAAATAATAAAGCCACTGATTTACCGTTTAACGATTGGCTGGTTTCACCTTGTTTAAATTGATTAGCCAAATCGAGCATTGACTGTAACTCTGCTTGACTCCAGTCAGTCGTATTTATAAAGTTTTTCATTATTATTCCAATTCGTTTTATTATTCATTTGTACTTACATTTTCTACACCCATAACCGCACCGGCATCCATGCCTCTTTAAGGCATATGCCCTACATGGATTTAGGAAGTGCAGTTTTTGCATGGAGCAAAAAAACTGACTGTCCATCCTTGGACATAAAAAAACCCGGCGATTGCCGGGTTTTTTTTCGAAAACTTTACTCAAGATAATTGAGCTATACGTTATCGCACCCGAAATAATATCTACGGCGGCGAAAAACAGAGAGTTCTAAATGTGTTAGGTTGTTATTCATTTATTTTTCATTTCTAGTGTTTGTGAAAATATTTATCGCGTCTCTTTAAGCTTATATTGATTTAAACATGGTTTAATCTATGTGTCTAAGTTTATTATTGCTATATAACAAAAAGCTATTATCTTGAAGCTTGTTACATACAACTTTTTTTCTATTCTTAATGGCCACATAAATTGCGAAGCATAGCCCTTAAATCCCCTTAAATAATCTACCGCACAACGACATCTCAGTGTAAATAAATTCCCGTCATTCCATTTAGCTGGATCATGCGAGAGACTTCACAAAGTTAGCTAACCAACTGGATGAAACATTTAAGGGAATACTTAAACGCGTTTGTTTAAATTAAATTTTTATGGTTTGAGATTGAACGTGTTTTTTTGTTAACGGTTTTACTTTAACAAATGTGTATGGTGAATGCTTGGTTTCAACTTTTAAATCACTTTTACGTTTATAAAAATAGCTTTGCCCGCTCTTATGTTCTTCGCAAAACGCTGCAACGGAAAACTCCCCCAGTAGCTTGTTGTTTAAATAACTCTCTCCATTCGACTCGTGTTCGACTTTTCATTACTGACTCTCATCATGATTGAGGGTAGCCAGTTTAATTACTTTAGTTTGACTGGGTAGGTGTCGGACGTTTACGTTGTTTCTAACAAAGGGATCGAAATTATTGCGCTCCCAAGACTCGCAAAACCTCGCTAGCTGATACTAAACCTTGATTTGCCTTGCTGGCGGCATCATCAATTAGAGATACTAGTCCACGAGCTTTAGCAATTTTTTCTATTTCAATAAAGCTCTGCTCATTAGTAATTGCGTTTCTTATTTCTTCGTTCATCACAAACACCTCATAGAGACCCAACCTTCCTTTTAGACCGGTGCCTTGGCAGTGTTCGCACCCTTCAGCTGAATAATGGTGCACAAGATTATCTGAGAATGAATGACCTAGTAACTTGATTACTCTCTCTTCAGGCTTGGTTTCATGCTTACAGTATTGGCAAAGTTTTCTCACAAGTCGTTGCGCTATAATAGCTTCTAGAGCAGAGGCAACTATTAAGGGTCTTAATCCTAAATCGAACAGACGAGCTATAGTCGCTAATGCTGAATTGGTATGTAGAGTTGAGTAGACAACATGACCCGTTAATGCCGCTTGAAATGCGATTGTGGCAGTTTCTGCATCCCTAATTTCCCCAAGAAGAATAGTGTCTGGATCTTGCCTTAGGACTGCTCTTAATACAGTGGAAAAATTCAAGTTTATCTTTTCTTTAACCATCACTTGTCCAGCCCGATCCATATAATATTCAACGGGATCTTCGATGGTAATATAGTTCTTTTCCGAGGTCGCATTATTCTTAAGTAGCGAATATAACGTGGTGGTTTTTCCACTACCTGTTGGTCCTGTTGTAAGGATAATTCCTTGTGGTTTGGTATTTACAAAATCCAACATTTCTAATTGCTGTTGATTGAATCCTAACTCTAGTAAAGGAACCATTGAAGAGTTTCGATCTAATAATCGCATAACGATTTTTTCACCATTAATTGTCGGCATAGTCGATAACCTGAGATCAACAATTTTTAGTGCTGACTTCACCGTAATCCGACCATCTTGCGGACGTCTACGCTCTGTAATATCCAATTCGGCCATTATTTTTATTCGCGATATG
Organism: Polaribacter sp.; assembly: GCA_047633355.1. Classification (GTDB taxonomy): domain Bacteria; phylum Pseudomonadota; class Gammaproteobacteria; order Enterobacterales; family Kangiellaceae. The sequence continues at coordinate 6,240 of JBLIBL010000065.1, read as the reverse complement.
AGTGGCATTAACAGAGTCAAAGGTGCTTGGATTTTGTCATGTAAAACACCATCGATGCGATACCGAATAAGTATACATTTAGACGTTGGTTGGATATGAATGTCACTCGCGTTAAGTCTAATAGCTTCCAGTATGATCGCATTTGCCAGTCTAATGGCTGGAGGTTCACTAGTACCTTCCAATAGCTCAGAAAGCTCGATGTCATCTTCTTCGTCTATAACAATTTCTATGGTATCGATGGGGTCGCACATTGAAGTGATAGAATCTAAGCTATTTAATACTATAGATTCACCAAATATATCATCCAGCTTTTCTTCAATTTCTGAGCAGTTTGCCATCACTATATCAAAATCTAGCCCACTACTAAAACGAAGACTCTCTAATATCCCATCATCAAGTGGGTCTGCCATTACTAAGGTGACTGTTTTACCCATTTGTTTAATTGGCAACAGTAACTGTTGACGACAAAAACTTCCTGGGATTAGGCTTGCGATCGCTTCATCAATATTAAATTCTTTTAATAGAACTTGCTCAATATAAAACTGTGATTTTATTAGCTTCCTGATGGCATTCTCATTGATCCAACCCTGCTTTAACAGTAACTTGATTGGGGGAAGTTTAGAGCTCATATGCAATGAAAGAATTTTTTGTACCTGTTCGTTTTTTAGTAGCCCTTTTTTATTGAGTGCAACTAACAACTGACTGCGATTTATTGTCGTCATTTTACTCAGAGTGGACAGATCCCTGCGATGTTTGTCATTTTCAATTGTTAGGTTTTTATTATTGGCTTGAAGTTCATACTGTTCGAGCGCTAAAGCAACGGTAACGCGTAAATCATCGTCGTGCCATGGTTTGAGGATGAATTTATAGACGGCACCTTCTTTAATAGCCGTCATCACAGCCTGAGTATCGGCCTGTCCTGTAAGCATAATTCGGATAGTTTGTGGATAGTGTTTTTTGACTTCTCTTAACAGATCGGCTCCATTCATTTCAGGCATCATGAAATCACTGATGATTAAATTAAAGTTGTTTTTTTTAAGTATTTCTAGCGCTTTTTTAGGCTCATTACAGGTTTCTATGTGATAATTTTCTTTACGAAAACAACGTACAAGCGACTTTAATACCGCAGGTTCATCATCAACGATAAGCACGCGATAATTATCAGCTAAATTGTTAGCATTTGAATAATTTGCATTATTATCTTTATTTTCAGTATCTATGTGTGTAAATAAGGAGGAATAACTATTCATGTTAACGGCTCTTTGTCTTTGAGTGGTATTATTACTTGAATCGTTGTACCTTGTCCCAATTGACTTTCCATTGTGATTTTTCCATTATGAGCTAAGACAATATCGCGACTGACCGTTAATCCCAGACCGGTACCTCCACCAACTTCACGGGTTGTATAAAAGGGTAAAAAAGCTTTTCGTTTGGTTTCCTCATCCATCCCTACACCCGTATCTTTTACTTCCAGTAATATTGAGCCATTAACCATTTCACACCCAAGGGTAATCTTTCCTTGTTGAGTAATGGCGTTTGCCGCATTATCAAGAAGATTTAACAATAATTGGTTAATATGAGCGGGTTTACACCAAGTCGGTAACAAGGGAGATATGTTAGTCTCTAGGATGATTTTTTTTTCAACTGAGGTTAAGAATATACGTGCAACTTGTGAGAGGTTATCACTAAGTTTAATCCATGCATCTTCAGATTGGTCGACATTGGAGAAAGCTCTTAGGTCTGCAACAATTCTAGCGACTCGTTGAGTGCCTTCTTTTGATTCGATAAGTAAGGATCCAAAATCCTCTAGCAAAAACTCGGCTTCGCTAGATTCCTTGTCGGATAATGTTGAATTGGTACCGTTTTCTAGAAACCTTGAAAAAAATTGATTAAGTTCCTGTAAATAATCTATAGCCGTATTGAGGTTACTGCTAACAAAACCAATTGGATTATTGATTTCGTGAGCAACTCCAGCAGCAAGTTGGCCGATTGATGCCATCTTTTCAGTTTCGTATAGTTGTCTTTGAGAGTCTTCGATCACGTTTAACTGTGCTCTAACTTTATCTTCTAAATGTTCGGATAATTCGCGATATCTACGCTCAGATTCTTGTAATTGTTGGTGTTTACTCTTTAGATCGTAATAATCTTGCTTAGACACTTGCAAATGAATATCGGAAGCCATTTGATAGCGCCAGTTGGTTTGCAAAACTTCTAAAATAAAATTAGCTGCCGATTCAGCTAGTTCAAACTTTTCTGGCTCAAACCTTAAGAAACCGACAGGCTCTAACTCTGCTGAAAGGTCAATTTGGTTTAATCCGTTATCTTTCCCATATTGTAGTAGAGGAGTGCCTTCTAAGTTATTTACACTAAAATGATTCATCCCCATTTGTTTTAAAGCTTTTGTGATTCTACAATAACTACGACTGGGTAAAAGCTCTTCAATTGTAAATACTCTTTCAAAATCTTCCACTTTAGTCTTGATCTCCCTTAGTCAACTGTTGAATAAAACTGCTTTCAGTTAGTTTGTAGTTATCCATAAGGTGGTAGTCTTTATCAACGCTTCGATAAACTAATTCAAGTAACTTAATAAATGTCTCGTAAACTCCATCTTTGTTAAGTGCACTAGCATACTGAACTTGCCAAGGTGTTTCACTCCAACGTTTTTCTATGTTTTCAATACTTTCTATAGCAGGTAGATCACGTTTATTAAATTGAACGAATAAAGGGAGTGTTTTTAAATTAAGACCAAGCAGGCGAATATTTTGTGCTAGATTGTTAAAGGATTCAGCATTGTTTTCCGATTGATTTAGTTGAGAGTCGGCAACAAACACAATTCCATCACAGCGAGATAATACCGCTTTGCGAGTACTGTTATGCACTACCTGACCTGGCACAGTGTAGATCTTAAGCTTAATGAGAGTGTTATCAGAAGTTCGTAGACCTAAAGGAAATAAGTCGAAGAAAAGAGTACGGTCATCTTTGGTTTCAAGAATTTGCATATCGCCTTTAAAGCTAGGCTGTAATAAATCGTGTAAAGCGATTAAATTGGTGGTTTTTCCACTCAACGCCGGCCCATAATAGACTATTTTAAGCGTCAATATATTACTAGTGGGATTCCAATCAGACATATACTACTTATTCCTGAATTATTGGGTCATTCTATTGACCTACTTTATTTATAGTACAAAAACAAGGTATTTACAGGCTTATTTACTGAAAAATGAGTTTATAAAGATGTGATAGAAGAATGTATGAAGTGATAATAAATATCAGACAGCCTGATTCGGCTTAACAGCTGAAATCTTAATTTTTATTTTGAGACAAACTATTTTTTGAGTTATCGGGTTCTTTATCTTTGTAATGCGGCTTTTCAAAAATAAGTGAGTTGTTTATTATTGCTTTCTTACAGATTCAATGCTCTCTGTTTGTTGACTCAACTTTTTTAACTTAATTTTGTGGATTCTATATAGATAAATAGGGATACCAGCCGCCATAAGTGCAATTCCCCATAAAATAACATTGCTACCAATCCCGCTGATTGCCCAACAACAATAGATAAAAGCCAAAATCGCGGTTATCAATGAAAAATAGTCTTGGTGGACTTTCCAGTGCTTAATAATTAATTTTATATCCGCGGCAATCGATAATAAGTAGGGAATAAAAACACCCAGTGTCGCCAAAAGAATGGCAAAGGTAAATAACTGAACCATGCCTTCGTTGAAATTGGCCAACACTAATATAGTGGACAATATACTCGATATAATCAGTGCACCACTTGAAACACCATCCCCTTTTTTATCTATAAAAACCTTCGGCATTAATCCGTCCCTCGCAGCGCTCATTGGTACCTGCCCCTGTAGCAAGATCCAACCATTTAACGCTCCCAAACAACTAGCAACTGCCACAATCGCAATTGCAACACCTCCCCAACTTCCCCACAACACTTGAGCAGCATCAGCAAAAGGTGCACTAGATGTCTGTAATTGCCCATTAGGAATGACACTCATAATTGTGACCGTAGTAGAAACGTAAACAATTGCTGTAGCTACAATTCCAATGATGGTGGCTCTTGGAATGGTTCTGCTAGGGTTCTCGACATTATCCGCAGGAATAGTGGCTGACTCTAAACCTAAGAATGCCCATAAGGTTAAAGCTGCCGTCGCGGTTATCGAAGTGAAAAGAGGTTCACCAGATAAGTTAAAGGGTTTAAAAGATTCAACATTAAATTCAGTGACACACATTGCGCCAATGATTAACAGCGGAACAAATTTAATCACTGTTGTGACTAACTGAAAAATCCCTGCTTCTCTAACCCCTTTCATGTTCATTAAGGTCGTTAGCCAAATAAACGCTAATGCCAACAAGGCGGAATAGAGAGTACTTTCTTGCAGGCTAGGCCAAAAAAAACTTAAGTAAGTAATCGCGGCGACAGCAATTGCGGCATTAGTTACCCATATTGAAATCCAATAAGACCAAGTCACCGAAAAAGCAGCAAATGATCCAAAGTGATCATAGGCATAACGATAAGGGCCACCTTGTCGTGGAAAACGACGACTTAATCGAACAAAAACTAAAGCCGTCATTAATGCACCGAATGTTGTAGCGAGCCAGCCAATAATACTAACGCCACCATAAGATGCTAGTGAGGCGGGTAATAAAAAAATACCTGAGCCAATCATATTACCGATGACTAAAGCACTACAGATCCAGATGCCGATTTTTTTGTTTTTATTATTTTCAGGCAAGAGCTAATAATCCTTAACTATTAATAAATCATCAACAATTGTCACTCATGATTGTATTAGTTGTCAATTACGATTATATTTTGTCAGAGCGAACTTGATGAGACTATAAGATGACTGACTTTAATAACTACTTGCAACCATTAGAGGCTAATAGAGCGATGGCATTAAATGCCAAGCTATATACTACTCCCGAGTTTTTAAAGATTGAAAATAAAAGTATTTTTGAAAGCCAGTGGCAATTGGTGGGTCATGTTGATCAAATTAAAGAAATCGGCGATCAGTTAGTGACTCAAATTGGTTCAGTTCCACTAGTTATTGTTCGTAATCAAGAGAATCAGTTAAAAGCATTCCATAATGTGTGTCGTCACAGAGCTGGTCCCCTTGCAACAGAAAATGGTAACAATAAAGTTTTACGTTGTAAATATCACGGTTGGACCTATAGTTTAGATGGCAATTTAAAAGCTGCCCCTGAAATGCAATCAACGCCAAATTTTGATATTTGTGAGTATCACCTTCCTTCGGCTTACTTGACGGAATGGCAAGGTTTTATTTTTTGTGCCATTCAACTTCCACAAGTTTCAATTGATGAATTACTCAAAGGCATTTCAGATCAAATTAAACCGATTGACCTTAAACAGATGTTATTTCATCATCGCGATGAATATGTGATTGAGTGTAATTGGAAGGCTTACATGGATAACTATTTAGAAGGTTATCATTTACCACACGTTCATCCAGGTTTAAATAAATTATTAGACTACCGAAGTTACAACACAGAACTAACTGATTGGTTCAGTTATCAATATAGTCCATTGGATAATGCAGAAAATAACAATGCCGATATTTTTTATGGAGAAGGAAGCGCTCATTATTATTGTGTGTTTCCAAATCTTATGTTGAATATATTGCCGGGGCGATTACAAACAAATATGATTCTTCCCGAAGGTCATGATAAAACTAGAATAATTTTTGATTACTATTATTCAAACATTGAGTCGGAGCAGACTCAAAATTTAATTCTACAAGATCAAGAGTTCAGTGACGAAGTACAACAAGAAGATATTACAATTTGTGAGCAAGTGCAAAAAGGTTTAAACTCTGGCAGTTACCAAGCCGGCCCATTATGTAAAAAAAGAGAAGGCGGTGTTTTACATTTTCAAAACTTAATCCGCAAAACTTTATACACTTCAAAATAATTAAAGGTTGGGAAATCATGTTCACTAAAGCAATTGTTAGAACTCCGTGTAAAGCAATGATTGAAGACATTACCACTGCTGATTTAGGTAAGCCAAATTATAAAAATGCACTAAAGCAACATCAATATTATATTTGCAGAGCAAGGTGGTCAGATCAACTTGAAACCACTCGCTAAATTGAACAACAAACCGAACTAACTCTCATCCCTAAAACGTGGGGTGGAAATAGGCGTTCTCAACAAGAACCAGATGAAAAGGTTTTAAGTTGATCCCCCTTGATGTGTTAGTTTAACCATGGC
>JBLIBL010000064.1:0-18966 GCA_047633355.1 Polaribacter sp. | reverse complement strand
ATGCACTCAGTTATCGAAATATTGAAGAGATGATGGCTGAGCGAGGTTTAAGTATTGATCATAGCACTTTGAATCGATGGGTCATTAAGTATGCGCCATTACTGGAAAAAGCCTTTCATAAAAAAAGAAAAAACCAGGCAGTCGATGGCGGCTTGATGAGACTTATATTAAAGTAAAAGGGCAATGGAAATATTATTATCGGGCGGTTGATAAGCAAGGTAATACCATTGATTTCTTGCTAACAGCCAAGCGTGATATGAAAGCTGCGCTTCGATATTTAACCAAAGCGATTGGTCGAAATAGTAAACCTAGTTTAATTAATATTGATAAAAGCGGTTCTAATAAAGCATGTATTAACCAATTTAATCAAGACAATCATAAACGCATCAAAATTCGTCAGTGTAAATATTTGAATAATATCATTGAGCAGGATCACCGCTGAATCAAACGGATCACTAAAAATATGCTCGGATTTAAAAACTTTGATTCGGCTCAAAACACATTGTCTGGAATTGAATTAATGGCGATGATAAAAAAAGGTCAAATGAAGAAAAACCTGTCTAGTACAATGTCGCCCGCAGAACAGTTCTATGCCCTAGCTTCGTAAAGAAAAAGCAGGTTTGAAATCTTTATTCGACAAGTTTAAAATATGCGACAGAACCCGACCAAGTGATGTTAGAGAAGATAGTGCAATATATTTCTATTTGTAATCGACTCTGACCCCTATTTTCCCTGTATTTTCCAGCGTTTTCCGGATCAATCAGTTCACTTCGTTTAATCGCCATTACATCATCCTTGATATTAAATTGAGTGACTATTATTAAACAACCTCGTAGAAAAATGAATCCATAAAGTCGAAAATATCTGTAAGTCATTGGAGTTTGTTTTTGTAGCAGATTGCCTATATGATGACTGTCGTTAATTTTTGTTTAAGCAATATTGGGTACTTATGAGAGGGTGTTTAACGGGAAATTGGATGGTAAAAGAGGGTTTGACACTTTAATTGATGATGTGCAAACTTCGCGGTAAAAAATTTATTTTTAGGTGGAATTGGCATAAATGCTAGACCTTAAGAATTATAACTTATTTGGGTGAAAAAATGATAAAAAAAACAACGTTATTCTTAACAGTATCTTCCATGTTTGGAATGATATTTTCTAGCAATATTGTGCTTGCTAATGAAGGCATGTGGCAGCCACATCAATTACCTAGTATTACTAAAGAGCTAAAGGCGGCTGGTTTAGAACTTAATCCTGAAAACTTGACTGATTTAACCGGTTTTCCGATGGGTTCTATTGTGAGCCTTGGTGGTTGCACGGCTTCCTTTGTATCTCCTAAAGGCCTGGTTGCTACCAACCATCACTGTGTTTATGGCTCTGTTCAATACAATTCAACAGAAGAAAATAATTTATTAAAAGATGGATTTTTAGCTAAAAGCTTTAAAGATGAACTACCAGCAACGCCGGGTTCACGAATTTATGTTACAGAAGACATCCGAGAAGTAACTCAACAGATAAAAGGTGGTTTAACCGATAAAATGTCTGGTACTGATCGTTTTAAGTCCATTGATTCAAACAGTAAACGGTTAGTGGCTGAATGTGAACAAAATAAACAGTATCGTTGTAGTGTGGTTAATTTTCATGGTGGTTTAGAGTACTTTCTTTTCAAGCAATTAATGATTAGAGATGTAAGATTAGTCCACGCACCAGCTACTAGTATTGGTAAATTTGGTGGTGATATAGATAACTGGATGTGGCCTCGTCATACCGGTGATTATGGTTTTTATAGAGCTTATGTTGGTAAAGATGGTAAACCTGCTGACTTTAGTGAAGATAACGTGCCGTTTGAGCCAAAGCATTTTCTTAAAGTGAATGCTAAAGGTGTTGAAGAAGACGATTATATTATGGTGATCGGTTATCCAGGACGAACAAGCCGTTATAGAACATCAACGGAAGTTAAAAATACTTTCACTGAAAACTATAAATTAACAAAAGAATTAATGGGCTCAATTATTGAAAGTATTAAATCTAATTCAGATGAAGGTAGTGACATTCGAATTAAATATGAAAGTTTAATTGCTGGATTATCTAATTATGAAAAAAATCGTGGCAGTATGATGGAAAGTTACAACAAAGGAACGACTCAAGAACGTAAAAATCAGCTAGAGAAGTCATTACGAGCTTGGATTAATAAAAGCAATTCAAGAAAAAAAAAATACAATGCTGCAATGACGGAGTTGGATAAGCTAGTTAAACAGTCTCACCATTCTTTTAAGCGTGATACTATTTTAGGTTATACAAGAATTTCTAGCATGATGAGTTCTGCATCTCGCTTGTATCGTTTGTCCCTTGAAAATCAAAAGCCAAATATGGAGCGTGAATCAGGTTATCAAGAGCGTGATTTAAATCGTTTTAAGCAAGGCATGAAACGTATAGATCGCCGTTTTGACGCTAAAGTTGATCAAGCCATTTTGATGAATTTATTAACCCGATATGCAAAATTACCAATGGATGAGCATGTGGTCGACATTGATGCATTTTTTAAATTAGATGACGGTTTTAGTGAAAGTCGTTTAGATAAGCAGCTCAGTAAAATGTATGCAAAAACAAAGCTTGGTATGGAAGCAATGCGTTTAGAATGGATGGACAAATCGGTTGCAGAATTTGAAGCAAGTGATGATCCTTTTATTCAATATGCAGTTGCTACTTATCAAGCAAGAAAAAAACTAGAAGACGAGTCAAAAGATTTATCGGGTAATTTAAATGCGGTAAGGCCTAAATACATGGAAGCGATTATTGCTTACAACAAAGCAAAAAATAATCCTGTTTATGCTGATGCTAATAGTACTTTAAGAATTACTTATGGCAATGTTAAAGGCTATTCACCTAAAGATGGGTTAACCGCAACCCCTTTTACTACACTAGAAGGAATTGCAGCTAAACATACTGGCGCTGATCCATTTGATTCTCCTCAAAAACAATTAGATTTAATTGCTAAAAGAAATTACGGTAAATACCTTAAAAAGGGCTTAGGCTCTGTTCCTGTTAACTTTTTAGGTACGCTTGATATTACTGGAGGTAACTCAGGTTCACCTACTTTAAATGCAAGAGCGGAATTTGTTGGTTTAGTATTTGATGGTGTTTACGAAAGCATTATTGGCGATTGGGATTATGATAAGGAACTGAACCGTTCTATTAGCGTTGATTCTCGTTATATTTTATGGGTTATGGAGCATGTTGATGGAGCGACTAACCTAATTGATGAAATGGAAATTATTCGATAAATTTCCGTTTAATTTGGTTTTTTTTAAAGCCCATTTTTTCTAATAAAAAATGGGCTTTTTTTTGCTGCGCTTTGCATTACATTTAGCTCAATATTATTTGAAGTTTTTGAGTTAAACATAAACAACGATTGTTGATATTTTAAAGAGATAATCGTATTTTCTTTATTTAGTAATTTGGATGTTTGTTTGACGGCAATTTCCAGTTTACTTTTGAAAAGAGTGGTTAATGATTTTCTTGAAAGATCTTCTTTAAAGTTTTTTATTGAAGCTGGGTTAAAAGTAAATAAATATTCATTTTTAATAAAACATTTTTTTGCATCAAGGAGGTCACATATCAAGGGGGATCAACTAGAAATATATACCCATCCCACTTCAAGGTTCAGGATCTAATTCCTGAAACTTATCATTAATTCTTTTTCGCTAAAGAATTATCGATACCCGCTAATGTCTTTTGAAAAAAAACACATCAATTTTATCTCGAAATTCTTTAGCCGTAGAAAATACTGGTTATTTCTGACGTGTTCATTCATCACTTTCCAAAGTCGTCCTATCGGATTCAAATTTGGACTGTACGTAGGTAAATAATAGCGTTTAATATTAAGCTCTACTGCTTTGTCTTTTAGAGCTTGAGAGCGATAATATCCCGCACCATCTAAAATCAAATGATTTTCTTAAACAGATATTTTTTTCTAATCGTTTCGAAGAAATCCTGAATGCTCTCGCTATTAACTTTGTCGTATCGATTCACGGTTGCATCACTATCATGATCTATAACAATTTTAGTGAGCAGACTGCCTTTTTTTTACCTGAGAGTAAACTAATGTTTGTTGACACTTGTAAACCTCAATATCTTTGTGATTGAGTGAAAAATTTGATAATTAATTGGGGCATTTTTGCTGATTGCCTTTTACTATTATGCCCTATTCGATAGTATGTTTATAAATCATAATTTAAGTGTTTATTTCGCTTTTTTCTTTTCAATTAAAGTGATGTAGAAAAGACAGTCTTTGGTTGCAATTTCAGCGAGGTTTGTTGCCATATAAAATTGCATTTCCACTCTTGTATAAATACATTCACCGCGAACTTCAAATAAGTGATTGATTTGATCGTTATCATCGGCATCGATAGCGCTAAAAAGTAAATCACTATTATCAATATTCCAACCAATAAACTCACCAGCAGGTGTTTCGCCATTATTTAAATTCTCAATATCTGCTCGCAGTGTAACGTCATTAGTTTGTAAAGGATGATTTGAAAAGCCGACTGAAGCATCATTAATTAGCTTTATTCTTAGCGGTTTGTTTCTTACCTTGACCTTTGACGATTTACGTTTAAAAAGTGATACGGTATCAAAAAAATTCTGTAAACCAATGGTTGCTACTTGATGTGATTTATTTTGATCTGCACCCCCACACTCTATCGTTACTATCGGTACTTTAAATGGTTGTTCCATAATAGCTCCAACCGGCAGTGTGGTTTTAATCATATTATTAGTGAAAAATTCAGCCAATTGTTTATGCTCAATGTCTGAGTTAACTGATACTGCGAAAGCTGGGCTAGATCCTGAAGTATTATGTAAATCGAGAATGGCTTCAATATGACCAATTGCGTGGGTGACTGGGTCGTTTTGTTTACCTGAAATTAACTGCAAAATCTGTTTGGCACGATAAATAACGGGAGAGCTTTGTAATTGCGCTCTAGCATCTTCTAAACTCAAATGAGAGGCGATAGAAAAAAATCGATTTAGATCATCGTTTTGACTTAAATAACGATTAGTGAAATAGGGTTTTATTTTGGCAGCTTCAGGATTACAAAAAATAATTCTAACATTGGTAGCGGGCCGCTCTTTTGATCTTAACCAAAGATGACATGCGATTAAACCAGATGGCTCGTTGCCATGAATCAGTGTTGTAATAATTCTAATTTTTTTCGTATTTACGCCCTCAATATCATAAACAGTTAATCCTTTTAAGCTCTTCAAAAATTCAAGTGGTTTGTCTGGAATATTATTGCGATGACTATCGTTTAAGAAAGTAATGTCTTCTGATAATAGTGTCATTTCCAGCGAGTCTCCCATTCGCTGACTGGTTGTCCTGACATTTGATTTTGAAAGTATTCATCGAGCATTTCAGAACAGGCGACATGGTTATCTTTAGTTTTCTTTAAATGTCGGAACGTGTTTTTTATCCAACTAGCGCCATTAATATTTTTCGATAAACGTCGCTGTATTATGGTTAAATATTTGTCTCGTTCTTGACGGTCAACTTTTAATTTGGATAGACCATCACTGGCTACTTGCAACATATCGTCTATAACGTTTCTTATCGGAACTTCTACAGGTTTATTCTGATAATTCTGTGGCCATAATATGGTTGCATTTAACCCATCTTTTGCTGCGCGATAGAAATTATACTCTGCAAACCTAAACGGAATCCGCGACATATATTCATCTAGTTTTTCTTCCAATCCAACCGCCATGCCAATTGAAAATGCAGCATTGGCCGACATATCTAACGCGGTAGGGCCCGCGGGTAGTGCTCTAAACTCTATTCTTAAATGACCATTGCCTTTATTGCAATAAATCGCTCGATTCCATGGCCAAGTAGTACCCATATGCAAATTTAATTCGGCTAATTCAGGAAGGCCTTTGTTTCCAAATTTTTCATCATAAAGCTCCGGAAATATAGGGTGATAAAGGTTGACTGTTTCTGAAAATAATTCCCAACCAGATTTTCTTACCCAGCCATGACCAAAAGTAACTCTTGCGGGCTGACGCCAACCACTGGCTTCTGGCATTCTGCTATCAGTTGATTGCTTAAATAAAACAACTCTCGTTTCATCCCATAAGCATTTTCCTAATAACATTGGAGAATTAGCTGCAACGCCCAATGCCATGGGTAATGTTAATTGTGCAGCGTTAAATGTGTTAGCAAACTTATCTTTATCTGTCATTAAATGAACTTGAAAGGAAGTGTTAGCACCTTCAACACAAACCTCAGATGTTTTAAAATCAACGGACTCTTCTCCGTCAATTTTTATATGAAAAGCTTCTCCTCGATGTTTTAATAATTCTCTGGCAAGAGCTCTATAACGGCTTAAATTCGTCATATTTTCTGCATTTAAATCTTCTTTTTTTAACGTTGGTAAAATACCAATTGCTAGTGGTTTAGTATCCAGGGTTTCTGCCACTTTCCAAAGATAGTTAAACTTAGTTAACATTTCTTTTGTGATATTGCTGAATGGTTTACCTTCTGCCAAAGTGGGAGATAGGTTTAACTCTAAATTAAAACGGTTTAATTCTGATTGGAATTGTTCATCTTTTAAGAGAGCTAAGAGTTCTAAATTAACAGGGCTAACTTGATTAGATTTATCTACTAAATATAATTCAAGTTCAGCACCGATGCTTAGTGGTTCATCGCCAAAGTTGGGAGACTCAATGATTGATTTTAAACTGTCTGCTTGATCATGAATTCGCCGATTAAAACGTTCATAGTCTTTTGCTGAATATTCTCTGTCTGTTATTTCTCTTCCCATCATTAAACTCCATCTTATTTTATTAGAATAATTTGATTATGTTTAAGTTTTAACTTTACCGCGCTAATCTAATTCTTGACAGGCTAGCAACACTTCCTCAACATGTCCTTTAACTTTAATCTTGCGCCATTCTTTTATCAATTTTCCCGATTTATCAAATAGAAATGTACTTCTTTCTATCCCCATATACTCTCGACCGTAAAGTTTTTTTAATTTAATAACATCGAATGCATTACACAGTTTTTCATCAGGATCAGATATCAACTCAAAAGGAAAAGACTGTTTCGCTTTGAAATTTTCATGACGCTTTATAGTATCTCTCGATACACCGTAGATTTCTGTATTGGCACTTTTGAATTTTTTATAGTGCTGTGAAAAATCAAGACCCTCAGTTGTACAACCCGGAGTACTGTCTTTCGGATAGAAATAAACGACAGTATTTATTTCTCCAAGTTTAGACAAGTTAATTATTTTCTCGCTAGTCATTTCCAGCTTTATATTTGGTCGTTTATTTCCAATTTTCATTCGAGTTAATTTCCTAAGCTAGTTGGTATTTAGTAAGTCACAGGTTGTAAAGAAGCGTCTATTTTCTCTTTATTGCAAAAATCATCAAATTCATTACTCAAAATTGAAATATCAGTATCAGATGGAATATTAATAGTTAATTTTATCAGAACTAATTTGGTGTCTGTTTGCTGGGCGTCAAAAGTATTGCAGCTTAGTTCTTCTATATTTATATTTTGATCGGCAAAAAATGAGGTTATGCCATTACTTAACCCAAGCCGATCAATAGTTGTCATCTTCACGCGATAAGGTGTCATTTGATTTAAATGTTCTTTAAATGTAGTTCTCTGTACCATTGTTGTCATACCCATCGCATGTGCTTTACTCGGTAAACTATGTTCTAGTTTCACAATCGAATTCCAATCACCTGAAGCCATCAATACAAGACTAAATTTATTGCCCATTGATTTCATTTTGCTTTCCATAATATTACAATCGCATCGTGTAATAATATCGGTAATTTCTTTTACAAAACCTGGCTTATTTGGCGCTATTGCCGAAATAACTAATAGCGATGGCTGAATAGATTGATTCAATTATTTTTCCTTTTTAGAACAATCGTAATTTTTATATTTAAGATTGAAATATTTCAAAAAGTGATTATGAAACCTAAACGATTTTGCCAACCCGTAAAAATTTAAGCGCGTTAGTGCCACCTAATTTTCCCATGTGATCGCCTTTTGTGAGTAGCACCAGATCATCTGTTTTTAAGTTTAGTCGTTTAGTAACTTCTGCAACAGCTAATCGATTGACATCATGTCTTGCCAAAACAGTTGGGTCAAATTTTACTGATTCAACACCTCGATAGAGAGCCATTTTTTGATAGGTTGAAGTTAAACGTGTCAATGCGAAAATAGGAATACCACTGCGTATACGTGACATGATTAAGGGGGTATGCCCGGACTCGGTTAAACAGACTATAGCCTTGATGCCATTAAGATGGTTAGCCGCATACATAGTCGCTAGCGCTACCGCATCATCAATGTTAACCCATTCAATTTCGTGCCTATGCCCAGATGCTCTATTGGATGGCTCTTTTTCTGCACCAATACAAACCCGAGAAACAGCTTCTACCACTTTAATTGGATGATCACCCATAGCGGTTTCTGCTGATAACATTACCGCATCAGTTCCATCAAGAACGGCGTTCGCGACATCAAAAACTTCAGCTCTAGTCGGGATTGCATTGGTAATCATTGATTCCATCATTTGAGTGGCTGTGATTACTGCCCTGTCTAAGCTACGAGCACGTTTAATGATTCGTTTTTGAACACCAATTAATTCCGCATCACCAATCTCTACACCTAAATCGCCCCGAGCCACCATTACGGCAGCGGATGCTTTTATAATATCATCGAGTATTTCGGGATCATTAACTGTTTCTGCTCTCTCTATTTTAGCGATAATTCCAGCATTCAACCCTTCAGCTTCAGCTAGCTTTTGAGCAAGTTTTATATCATCCGCACTGCGAGGAAAAGAGACGGCTAAATAATCAACTTCCATTAGAGCCGCTGTTTTAATATCACGCTTATCCTTGTCAGTTAATGCGGGGGCAGATAATCCGCCGCCTTTCTTATTGATGCCTTTGTTATTGGATAACTCACCACCAACTAAAACATTTGTATCAATTCGCATTCCGGTAATGGCAGTGATTTCAAATTCGAGTCGCCCATCATCTAGTAATAATATGTCACCAACTTTACATTCTTTTGGAAGCTCTCTGTAATCAATGCCTACTTGTGTTTCATCACCAGCATCTCTATCTAAATCAGCATCAAACGCGTAAGTGTTACCCTTTTCAACGATGACTTTTTTACTCTTGTATCGAGCAATTCGTATTTTTGGGCCTTGTAAATCACCTAAAATCGCAATGTTTAGGTCTAACTTTTTAGCCACTTGACGAACAATTTTAGCTCGATTGATATGATCTTCAGCTTCACCATGAGAAAAATTCATTCTTACAACATTTGCACCAGCTTTAAAAAGTGCTTCGAGAGATTCTGCGTCGTCTGTTGCAGGACCAAGTGTTGTGACTATTTTTGTGCGTCTAAGCAAGTGAGAGCTCCTAAAAAATGTATTTTTCGTTAAATAATTGATATAGCTGTAAATTATCGACTTTAGGCTTAGATGTCTATAGATTGTGAGACTTTTATTTTATAACAGATAGATTAGAAGATAGCATGTTGTGAATAATGATATATCAATAAGGGCTTAGATTAACAAAATACGAGGTGGCTAATCTGAGGGCAAGTAACCGAAACAATCAAATGAATAACTATTATCATAGGTTTTGATAATAAATAGATAGGCTTGTTTAAAGCTTGCCATTGTTTATTTATTTGAGTTTGGAAAACCAAAGACACAACTTCTGTATCCCTTCCTTTATCTTTTCAAATTCAAAAGTGCTTGGTAGATTCGATGTTTTATCTATTTTAGAGTTGTTTGAATATATTTGACTGCCATCAAAATCCACGAAAGCTAGTCGGGCAGTTAAACTTTCAGTTGGCATGCCAAATGCGCTACCCGGTAAAAGTGCTACGCCAATATCTTCCATCAATCTCGAGGTTAAATCTTCGCCTGAATGAATCCCTATTTTTTCTAGCGCTTGAAGATACTGGCTAAAATCAGGGAACAAATAGAATCCGCCTTGAGCGGCGTGAGTAGAAATATTAGCCAGGTTTAACTCTTTAGTAACATATTGGCTAATTTCGTTTAGTATCTTTTTTTGCTTGTCTAAAAATATTCTTGCACTTCCTGTCTCGCTGTACGCGTGAGTTGCCGCCACTTGGATTGGTGTAGGAGCGCAGGAATAGGTTTCTGATGCAACACTGATCACAGCTTGTTTAAAACCTTCACCTAACTCTTTAGGGATATAATGAAAGCCTAAACGCCAACCTCCTGCACCACACCACTTAGATAAACCGGATGAAACGATACTTCCTTCAGGATAGAAATCAGACAGTGTAGGGTAGTGTTCTGAGTAAGTTAACAGGCTATAAATTTCATCCGCAATAACAATCACTTTATACTTTTTCATGACCTTGGCTAATTCTTTAAGTTGTTTTGCGTTATAGGTTTGACCTGTAGGGTTACTTGGGTAATTAAGAACCAAAATTAGTGGTACATTTATATTCCGTGTAGTGCAGTAAATTTCAAGTTGTTCAGCGGTTAATTGCCATTTATCATCAAATTTAGTTTCTATCCAATTAACTTCGTGCCCTGCCAATTTACCTTGTGGCTCATAAGAAACCCAGCTTGGAGCGGGTAATAATATTTCTGCTTTTTTGAATGCAGCCATGATGCAAAATAATAGTATTTTGCTACCTCCAGCTACAATTATTTCTTCAGGATTCCAGTCTTTATTCTCCAACTGATTATGAAACTTACAAATTGAGTTTCTTAATTCTGTTAGGCCTTGTACAGAGGTATATTCTTTTCTATCAGAAGCGAGCTGTAATTGTTCAGTCACTTTCTTAGGTACAGGAAACGGACTTTGTCCAAAACCAAACTTATAAACGGTTTTGTTTTCTTCGGCTCTTGCGAGTGATAATTGGTTTATTAATAACGTTTCAGAGTGTTTACCGATTCTCAGACTTGAATTAATATGTTTTTGTAAGGGCATCTTTTTGTCACATAAATAAATAATGTGGTTAGATTAATGCGAAGAACCGTTATTAACAACAAAAACACGATTATGAAAATATATTTTCATAATCGTGTTTGTTATTCAATTTCAAGTATTTAAACTAGTTCTATTTTTTAAAATTGAAGCTTATTATTTAATTAATTGATGCTAATTTTAGATAAATAGTGTCATTTGCTTTATGTTCATAGTCAATATCAAAGTTTGTTTTTAACATCCCTAACAATCCGTCTATATCACCTGTTTTAAACATCCCTGCAATCTGTATTTTTTCTAATTTAGGATCATTGTCTAGTTGGATATGAATATTGCTATAACGACTGATTTCATCCATAGCCTCCTGTAATGATTCACCTCGAAAAACTAAGTTGCCTTGCCTCCAAGATAGACTCGCGACAATTTCGATAGGCTGCACTTTAATAACTTTTTCTTTAACGATACCTTGCATGGATAAATCGATTTTTTCACCCTTAGAAACTGACATGAGTGTATCGTTAATAGGTTTAGTTGTCATAGTTAATGTGGTATTAATAATATTGAGATCAGTCTCTGATTTTTGAATATCTGAGAAAGATAGGCTTAAAATTTCTTTAACAATGACCTCACCGTCCGTAACAATCAGCTCAATTAATTGGTCTTTTACTTGGATATTAAAAGCGGTTCCGACGGCTTGAATAATTTTATCTCCAACTTTCACTTGAAGCGGGCGGGACTTGTCATGAGCGACATCGATATGAATTTCACCTTTTTTCAAATCAATAGATCTTAATTCAGGTGTGAAATGTACTTCAGCTAAAGTCCCTGTATTTAAAACGATTTCACTTCCATCGGATAATTTATATTGATGACTCTCGCCTATTTTAGTCTCTAAAATACGATTACTGTCTGTTTCTACTACGGCTAATTGCTTGGTTCCTGTGGTTAAGTTATCCATAACCTGAACTAAGCTAATCGAAATAACTAATACAAAGGACGCTGCAATTGATTTAGCCCAGTTTGATATTGGTTTTTGTGAGATTGTTTCTTGCGGGAATATATCCGCTAATCGATTAAGCTCTAAAGACTTATCCCAAATTTTCGCAACTTCCATAAACTGAGTAAGATTATTTTTATCGAGCTGTAACCAATTTCTAAGTGAATTTACTTCTCTTCTAGAAAGCTTTCTATCAATCTTAGTGATCCAATCACAAGCTTCATCCATTCGCTTATTACTAGTCTCTCGATTTTTTTGTTTTAAGGCTCGCCGCTGGTGCAATGATTGAATGTTAGTCATGAGCGACTCCTTTGCTCATTGAGCTATTTTTCATAGCATCACATTCCACTGTTGCGTTTAAATTACTCATATAAACGGTGCAACGTTTTAACCCATTTGATATATGTTTTTCCACAGTACTTTGACTAATTCCTAATTGTTCTGAGATTTCTTTTTGGCTATTGCCATACACTTTTTTTAACACAAATACTTTTCGACATTGAACCGGTAGCATTCGTACCGCATCACAAAAATGCTTAAACTCTTTATCGATGATGGTTGAGTGATACATCTCGTCAACCATTTTATTATCGCCATTCACCAAGTCATCTAACATCTGTTGACTTTCAACTCGGTCCACTTTTTTTGTATCGGCTCTTTTAATATAGTCTAAAGCTAAGTTACGTGCCGTTTTATACATAAATGCTTTAGGTGAATCTATTCGTTCAATATTTTCAACTTGGCACAAACGTACATAAGTTTCTTGTACGATGTCCTCAATTTCATGGGGGGGCACCATTCTAGAGACTAAGCGAGATAACGCTTTACTAGATGAAATGTAAATATTGTGAAAGATTCTGTGTTTGTTCATGCGCAAATAAGACTCAAACTCACATTAAGGTTAAATAATAGTTTATATTGCTTAAGGACCTAAAACTAGGTCAAATTACCACTAATGCTCTATAAAACGAGTCATAAATAAAAATCCGCTACTGCTGTTTTGATCTATTTTGATTGGGATTCTAAAATCACCCTTGTTATACATAACAAGTTACTTCAATTGAAACTTGTATCTCACTGGTTTTTATAGGAAAATTGGGAACTTTTGTTATAATTAAGCCTTTAATTTTTTAAAAACACAGGTACAAATGGAAAATTGGAATAAAAACTGTATGGCGGAAAATCCTTTGTTAATCGTTCTCTATATGTGCAGAATGAAAATTCATGCATAAGGTATTGAAAAACCTATTACTTTTCGTTTTTGTTTTTTGCTGTTTCCAGGTTGAAGCAAAAAAAAATAATAACGACGAAAATGAAAAGTCGATTGTTTTTGATATACCGGCACAAAGAGCCGACTTATCTTTAATAAGCTTTGCAGAACAGGCCAACATGACATTGTTGTTTCCTTTTAATAAATTGAAGGAGAAACAAGCCAATCGATTATCTGGTAAACACTCAATTAAGGAGGGATTAAGTGTTTTGTTGAAAAATACTGGTCTGCAAGTAAAATATAGAAAAAGTGGGCAACTTTCAATAACAATAAATAAAAGTTTTGAGGAAGATAACATGAAGAACATACCAAAGAAAACGCTGATAGCGACGCTATTAGCTGCGTTTTTTACGCCAACGGCTGTTATGGCGGCCGATGCAGATGAGTCAGCAGATGAAGGAACTAAAGTACTAATCATTGGTTCTAGAAGCCGAGCGCCAAGAACAATTGCTGATTCACCCGTTCCCATTGATATTTTAAGTGCCGATGACCTTAACGCAATGGGTGGCACTGCTGACTTAACTGATAACTTGAAAATGATGGTTCCTTCCTATACTGCTACTCCCGCAACTGGTGATGGAAGCGCGTTTGTAAGAACAACTTCGTTACGTGGTACTGCTCCAGACCAAACTTTGGTTTTAATTGATGGTAAAAGAAGACACCGAAGCGCATTAATTCAGCTATTTGCTCCAGCCGCTGGTCAAGGTGCTCATGGTGCTGATGTTGGTATGGTTCCAGCTATTGCGCTTAAGAGAGTTGAAGTATTAAGAGATGGCGCTGCATCGCAGTATGGTTCTGATGCAATTGCGGGTGTTATTAATTTTGTCACTAAAGATGATTCTGACGGTGGAATGGTAGAGCTTCAATACGGGCAACACTACGAAGGCGAATCTAGTTTAAAATTCGGATTTAACAAAGGTATGCAGATGGGCGAAAATGGTTTCGCTAATTTCAGTTTAGAATATACCGACAATGAAGCATTAGATAGAAGCATTCTGCGTCCAGATGCAGCAGCTTTAGTTGCCGCAGGCGTGCCCGGTATAGGCGCTGATACACCATTTGGTGATGCTCCTCTTACCCAATCATGGGGACGACCCGAAACTAGTGGTTTAAGAACATTTTTAAACATGGGCGTGGACTTAGGTGACGACATGAATTGGTATGGTCGCGTTGGATATGGAGCTACAGAAGGTCGTTATCGTTTCTTTTATCGTACTCCAATTAATGATGATTTAGGTTTAAGTGCAAATAGCGCAATTACTGCTTTGGCTGGACTTGGTTACACTGGTAATTTATTAGATGTTGGTTTTACTCCTTATCTAGACGGAGACCAAACAGACTTTAGTTTTATTACAGGTCTAAAAGGTGACTTTTCGGGTGGAACTTATTATGACTTTAGCGTTAGCTTAGGATCGAACGAATTAGATTATTTCTTGAATAATTCAGTAAATCCAAGTTTAGGTACAGTTGAAAATCCTTTACCACAACGTGATTTCGATACCGGCGGATTAAAGCAAGAAGAAACTAATATTAATGCTGATTTCTCAACACCTATGGGAGATAACTTCAATTTTGCATATGGTGCAGAGTGGCGTGAAGAAACCTATACAACTATAGCTGGTGAGTTAAATTCCTATGCTGATGCCAATGGTGATGAAAGTGGCGGAGTTAGTGGTATGAAAGGAATCACAGCGGCGGATGCCGGTGAGTTTTCAAGAGATAATTATGCGATTTATGCTGATCTTGAACATGATCTAAGTAGTGATTTGTTTTTTCAATACGCTTTACGTTACGAAGACTTTTCTGATTTTGGAACCACCGTTAACTGGAAAATTGCTTCTCGTTTTTCTTTAACTGATTCTACATCTTTGCGTGGCGCAATTTCTACTGGTTTTCACGCACCAACGCCTGGTCAAGCAAATTATAAAGCTACAATTACAACGTTTGATACAACCGGCGCTCAAGTTGAAGAAGGTGTTATAGCATCGACGGATCCGGACGCTGTCGCAGCTGGAGGACAGGAATTAAAAGAAGAAGAGTCGACAAGTATTAGCTTTGGTGTAACATCTGACATTGGTGAATCAACTACTTTGACGGTTGATTATTATCAGATAGCAGTTGATGACAGAATATATCGATCTGGCGGACTTGTTTCTCCTGCTGGTAGAGCTTTCTCGTTTTATACTAATGCTTTAGATGTTGAACATTCAGGTATCGATATTGTACTTACTAGTGATTTTGAATGGTCAGAAATGACATCGACTAATGTTTCATTAGCATACGGCTATAATAAGATTGAGGTTACTGGCCAGTCATCTGTAGAAACATTTGATCCTGTAAGTGGCCTATCTACTTTTGTTGATCCAGTATCTCAAGGTAGCATTGATAATATCGAGAATAACTTTCCGAATCATCGTTTTGTTGTAACAGCAAATACCTCGTTTGGTGATGACTGGAACTTTATGGTTCGAGGAAATTACTACGGTGAACATGATGATGAACGTGGCTCCTTTTCAGATGGAACAAAGGCTCCGATTGACTCTGTTTTTTATGTAGACGCTGAAGTCGCTTATCAAGTGAATGAAGAGTTTAATATGAAACTTGGATTTTCAAATATATTTGATTCATACGTAAACAAGATCGGTGCTCCTTATAGTAACCGTTTAAGCGTAGGACTTGAATATCCACGTAGAAGCGCTGCAAACTACGAAGGTGGTTCATGGTACTTGAAAGGTGTTTATGATCTTTAATTAATTAGTATGCGGTTATAAATTAAAACGGTCTAACTTGTTAGGCCGTTTTTTTGCCTATTAATAATTCGGTAAAATAAAAAATGAAACTCAACCCAAATTTTAAAAAACTTCGTGAACTGATTATTTTAATAGAAAATGGCGATACGAACGTCGATATTGGGATTAAGAGTTTGAATTGCTTAAAAGCAATGCTAGACGAACCTGAATCTGTTTGTACTAATAATATTGTTGAATTGAGCGAGATATACCAAGTTAGCCCAGCATCTATCACCCGACTAACTAAATCACTTGGTTTTAACAGTTTCGTATCATTTCAGAAGGTATTTAAAGAGCGTTCTAAAATTAGAGACAATTATTTTAGTCAAAAATTGTTAAAACTATCAACCGAAAAAAATTTAACGGCCAAACAAATCATGCAAAAACAACTTCAATCAACCGCTGAGAACATGATTGAATGCATTAAAAGTACAGACGATAATACCTTTGAAAATGCCGCCGATTTATTGGCTGATTCAAATCGTATTTTTGTCTTTGGACATAAACAAGCGTCCGCGATGGCTAATATTATTCGATATGGTTTGTGTCTTATAAGAGGTCAAGTTAATACGTTGGGTCAATATGAGCATGGTTTAGCAATCGCACTAGGTCAAGTCAAAGCCAATGATTTATTAGTGATTTTTAGTTCAGCGCCTTATTCAAATTTAACTGTTGATATTTGTGCAATGGCAAATAAAATAGGCTGTAAAATATTAGCGATAACCGACTCAACCATGTCACCCTTAAATCAACACGCGACTATTTCCATTAAAATCCCTACAACCGGTCAATACTTTACCAATAGCCTATCGGCAAATTGTATTTTTATAGAAAGCTTGCTATGTTTTGTCGCAATAAAAATTGGTCAATCTGCGGTTAAAAAGTTGCAAAGTCATGAAGAGCTTTTAACTCAGTTAAATGCTAATTCTTAGATTTTATGCCAACAATCACCATAAGCTGTCCTAGTTAATTGTTTTATTTAATTGATATGTAGTCTATATTATAATTTAGCGCGTATATTTAGATAATAAATTTTAGAGTTTAGTTTTAATCAAATCAAATCAAAGAAGGAGCTTAATTTATGCAACAATCGAATTCTCGGCACGAGCTGACATCAAAATATTACTCCTTGCTGGAGATTCAGGAGGTTATTGAAGCGCAATCAAAAATTTCCTTAAGTGCTGACGTTATAAAAAAAATTAATACCGGTCACGAATTCGTTATTACTAAATCAAAACAAGGCCAACACATCTATGGGGTGAACACTGGTTTTGGTTCGCTTTGTGAAACTCGCATTTTAGACTCAGAAATGGAAACATTACAATATAACCACGTTATTTCTCATGCTGTGGGCGTTGGCGAAATTGTTCCAGAGAGGATTTCTCGACTCACTTTATTTATAAAGTTGTTGACCTTTCGATGGGGAAGTACCGGCATTTCAATGGATGTAGTCAATCGCTTTTTGGATTTCTGGAACAACGATGCAATTCCCACCATTCCCAAAAAAGGCAGCGTTGGCGCAAGTGGTGATTTAGCACCTTTGGCACATATGGGGTTACCCTTAATTGGCTTAGGATCGTTTCATTACAAAGGTAAAATCGTCGATGCTGCGGAAGTGCATAAAGATTTAGGTTGGGAGCCTTTGTTGTTAAAACCTAAAGAAGGGTTAGCAATTACCAATGGGATTCAATATATTAACGCCAATGCGGTTGATTCTTTACTTGAAATTGGCGAAATGGTACGAGGGGCCGATGTGATTGCCTCTTTAAGTGCTCAGGCTTTTAGTACTTCAAAAACCTTTTATCAGGCGCTTTATCATACAACTTCTTATCACCCTGAACGGACTTTAATCGCAAATAATTTAGGCCACTTATTAGAAGGCAGTAACCATTTTGACTTAGATACTTGCAACAAATCGAAACAAGATCCTTATTCCTTTCGTTGTATTCCACAGGTTCATGGTGCGGTAAGGCAAGCATATAATTATGCTTGTGATATTGTCGAAAAAGAATGTAATAGTGTTTCAGATAACCCTTTATTTTTTCCTGAACAAGACGAAATTTTATTCGGTGGTGCGTTGCATGGTGAATCCACGGCAATTACATTAGATTTTTTAGCGATTGCATTAAGTGAATTGGCTTACGTTTCTGAACGTCGTACTTATCAACTACTTTCAGGTCAACGAGGCTTGCCTGATTTCCTAGTGGCCAAATTTGGGCTTAACTCTGGATTGATGATTGCTCAATACACATCGGCCGCTTTGGTTAATGAAAATAAAGTGATGGCAACTCCTGCGAGCATCGATACGATACCGACTTGTCAATTACAAGAAGATCATGTCAGCATGGGGGCTACTTCAGCTTATAAATTACAAACAATTAGAGAAAATGCGAATTATATTTTTGCTATTGAGTTATTACACGCTACCCAAGCGATTGAATTTAATAAAGGCTTAAAATTGTCTAAAATCGGTCAAAATATTTTCAATGCTTTTAGAGAAAAGGTCGACTTTTTAGATGTCGATAGAGTGATCAGTGACGATATTAATAAATCATTAACATTTTATAAAGCCGAACGTCGCCATTGGGTTAAAGACTTTGACGTTCGGTAGTTAATAATGGATAAGGTTTCTTATATCGGCCAATTTGAAAATTTACGACTAGAAAAAGTTTTTGAGAAATGCGTTGCAGCAAATCCGCAATCTTGTGCTCTTCTTACTAGTGATGACGATATTTCCTATGCTGACCTGAATAGCCATAGTAATCAAATTGCTCATTGCTTGATAGAAAAGTTTGGTCAAAAACAATCGACAATCATTCTATTAGTGCAATCTAACCGTGATCTAATCGCTTCACAGTTAGCTGTTTTAAAATCCCAAAATCATTTTGTTTGTCTCGATCCTTGCCACCC
>JBLIBL010000063.1:0-19335 GCA_047633355.1 Polaribacter sp. | reverse complement strand
GATTAATCAGTAGAGGTGCTGTTATAACTATCCAAATAACTAACTGGGTAGTGTAAGGTAGTGTGACGCTACCTTGAATAAATATAACACCAAAAATAATGGAAAATAGGTACTGCATAAGAATATAAATTTTAGTTAAGCTATTAGGTTCTTTATTGTATTTTACTTGCTCACCAGCAGGTTGTTTTAATATTGGATATTGAATTTCTACATCGCCTGGCCTCCAGCCCGTAGGCATAAACCAAATTCTTAATTTGTCTAACCAGCTTTTAGTTCGAATTGCATCAGTCAATAATGTAAACCAAGTATGAACATTAGCCCATAAAGGATTAAAGCTTTTTAATGGACGTCTAACACCATAAATAACTTCTTCTGTATCCAACTCTTCTTGAAAAGTGCCAAACCATTTATCCCATAGAATGAAAACTCCGCCGTGGTTTCTATCAATATAAATTTCATTTTGTCCATGATGTACTCTGTGGTGAGATGGGGTGACGAAAATTAATTCATACCAGCCTAACTTACCTATTAATTGCGTGTGTACCCAATATTGGTAAATTAAATTTAAAGCGCCACTAACAAAAAAGACTTCCGCCGGTATGCCAATAACAAAACTTGGGATATAAAAGATCCAAATCATCACCGAGCTACTCGTTTGTCTTAATGCCGTTGTTAAGTTGTAATCTTCACTTTGATGGTGAACAACATGTGATGCCCATAAAAAGTTAACATTGTGTGAAGTTCGATGAAACCAGTAATACAAAAAATCATAAAATATAAAACTAAAGATCCAAGTTAAAATTGAATCTTCAGATAAATGAAATAGTGCTAAGGAATCTGGTGCCCAAGAATAAACAATAGCCGCGAAACTAAAGATGACTAGTTTCTTGGTTTGACTAATAACGCCCAATGATAAACTTGTTAGAGAGTCATTTAATCGGTATACGCCTACATTACGTTTTTTATTTATATAAAGCTCAATGAAGATAAGTAGGAAGAAGAAAGGTGTTGCAAATAATATTATGCTGGTTGCCATTATTATTCAATTTCCAAATCTTGCTTTTTTACTTTTGATACTCTACTGATAACTTTAAATAAACCGACAACATTTGCTTGTGTTAAATCATTCTTATTTAATACGAGAATAATATTATCGACCTTTAATGTATTACGATTTATTCGGCTAATTTTTTTGCTACTTTTTTTGAACATTCCATCAGCAAATTCTTTCCATTGGTACTTTGCCTGTGAATCCGATTCAAGATTATCAATAGTTAAGCAAAATTCAAAAATTTTATCCCACTTTCCACACCACTTTCCGATGAATGATTGCTCTGTTATTTCTTCACTTTTTACACTGCCAGCAATAAAAAAAGAAAATAAAATGATTGAAATTAAATTATTTTTCATTGGTGAACCTGATAATCTACAAATTGATAATCATACGGATTATTATCATCTCTTACACATTTTGTTCGACATATTTCCGTTAGGTTCAAGTGTTTAAATTCTGGGAAACAGGTATCACCATCTATTTCTAAATCAATATAAGTTAAATATAGCTTATCTGCTTGGTCTATGATTTGTGAATATAGAAAGCCACCACCAATGACCATAATCTCCTTATAGTCAGCTAGCAAGGTTAAAGCATCTTCAATGGAATGAACAACAATACATCCATCAGCAAAATAATCTATATTTTTGCTGATGATGACATTTTCTCTTCCGGCTAAAGGTTTTCCAATAGACTCAAATGTTTTTCTACCCATTACAATTGGTTTAGACATAGTAACACTTTTAAAGTGTTTGAGATCCGCAGGTAAGTGCCACGGCATTTTATTATCTTTACCTATAACTCTATTTTTTGCCATAGCAGCAATTAATGAAATAATTGGTTTATTCATATGGCGATAGGTGCTTTTATACTTGGGTGCGCTTTATAATTGACGATTTCAAAATCTTCATATTGATAACTAAATAAATCTTTAGGTTTTCTTTTGATAGTTAATTTTGGCAGCTCTGAAGTTTTTCGGAATAACTGTTCTCTTGCTTGCTCAAAATGATTAGAATACAAATGAACGTCTCCACCACTCCAAATAAATTCACCAACATCCAAGTCACATTGTTGTGCAATCATATGGGTAAGCAAGGCGTAGGAAGCGATATTAAATGGAACGCCTAAAAATATATCACAACTTCGCTGATAAAGTTGGCAAGAGAGTTTTCCATTGGCTACATAAAACTGAAACAAAGAATGACAAGGTGGCAACGCCATTTCATCGGCAACGCCTGGATTATATGCGACCACTAATATTCGTCGGCTGTCAGGATTGTTTTTTATGGTTTCTACGACATTACTGATCTGATCAACGGTTGAACCGTCAGGTTTTTTCCATGCTCGCCATTGCTCACCGTAAACGGGACCAAGGTCGCCATTTTCATCGGCCCAATCATCCCAAATTTTAACGTTATTGTCTTTTAAATATTGAATATTAGTATCGCCATTTAAAAACCAAAGCAGTTCGATCATGATTGATCTTAAATGCAATTTTTTTGTCGTAGTTAGCGGAAAGCCTTTTTGTAAATCAAAACGCATTTGATAACCGAAAACACTGCGAGTTCCCGTTCCTGTTCTGTCGCCTTTATCAGCCCCGTTATTTATAACGTGTTGCATCATGTCTAAATATTGTTTCATTAAACTCTCGATTTAGTGTTATTTGAATTCAGGTTGATTTTTTTTATAACACCAAACAAATAAAATTAATCCTAAAATGATCATGGGTAAAGAAAGTAGCTGCCCCATCGAAATATACTCTGCCATGTCCTTGAGGTGTTCATCAGGCTCTCTATAATATTCAACTATAAATCTGAATGTTCCATAGCCTAATAAAAATAGACTACTTACCGCACCTGCCGGGCGCGATTTTTTACTATATAAATAGAGTATTAAAAATAGTACAAAACCTTCTAAAAACGACTCATATAACTGTGAAGGGTGTCGAAATAATCCACTAGGGTCACTTGGAAATATCATTGCCCAAGGAACAGACTCAACATCGGTTGCTTTTCCCCACAGTTCGCCATTAATAAAATTACCAATTCTGCCAGTTAACAATCCGAGAGGCCCCATTGGTGCGAAAAAATCTGAAATGGTTGCAAAAGATTTGCCTGTTTTCTTTGCGAAATAGACAAACGAAAGTATTACGCCGATTAATCCACCATGAAATGACATCCCACCTTCGTGAATTTTAAATAGATACAGTGGATCGGCTAAAAAGAAATCGAAATGATAAAATAGAACATAGCCAACTCGGCCACCAATAACAACGCCTAAAAATCCGTAGAACAAAAAGTCACTGACTTGTTCTTCTGTGAATGGGCTGCCTGGCTGTTTCGCTCTATAACGGCCTAAATACCAAGCACCAGCAAAACCAGCGAGGTACATTAAACCGTACCAATTAAGGCCTATAGGTCCATAGATCTGAATGATGACAGGGTCAATATTTGGGAATTCCATAGAAGGATCTTTATGTGCTTAACTAAACCATTGAGTATAAATAATTTGACTGCCAGTGAATACCAAAAACAGAGCAAAAATCTTTTTAAGCGTCGATTCTTCAAAAGTATGGGCAACTTTTACCCCTATTGGTGCGCCAAAAATAGAAAATACAATAATTCCAATGAATGCAGGCCAATAGATAAAGCCGGATGAATATTCAATATCCTGCGCGACATTCCATCCGATCACTAAATAACCCATTGCGCCAAATAATGCGACGGGGAAACCACAAGCCGCGGCTGTTCCTACGGCGCTATGAGCACCTTGACCTTTGAATACATAAAAAGGTACTAAAATACTACCACCACCAATTCCGATTAAACTTGAAATAAAGCCGGTGAAGTTACCGAATATAAAATAATTCAGGTTATCAGCTTTTCTTACGGATTTACTTTCTGTCTTGATTTTATTTGCTTTCGAGAAAAATAGGTAAAGGGCTGTCACTAATGCGCCGACTACAAAAACTGACATTAAAACTGCACCACTAACTAACGAAGCTATCTTTGATGCTAAAATTGCACCAATGATTAAACCGGGTGCGACTGGTTTTAATAATTGCCAATTAACAGATTGTCTTAAATGATGTGAGCGTGTTGAAGAGATTGATGTGATAACAATACAAGCTAGAGAAGTGCCGATTGCAAAATGTGTGGCAAGCTCTTTATCAATACCTATTTCTGGTAATACAAACAATAAAATCGGTACGATAATAAAACCACCGCCAATGCCAAATAGGCCAGCCATAAATCCGGCAATTAATCCTGTTAAAGGAAAAATGACCCATAAGGGCAAAATATCTAAAAGAGTCCTCTCTAAAATTGAAATATCTAAAAGTGAGCTAAGCAACTTAAACTAATTACCTGCACGGTTAAGACCGCCAAGCCCTTTGTTTTCCATTGCAATCAATAATTCTGATTTGATCTTAGCGGCGGTTTCATATTTGTTTAACTGTTTACTCAGATTACTCATTTCATCTAGTGTAAATTGTGATATGGTTTTTTTAACGCGCGAAATATTAGATGCACTCATACTAAACTCGCGATAACCCATACCAATTAACATAATAGCGGCTAAGGGATCTGATGCCATTTCTCCGCATACTTGAAGGCTCATCTCGTGACCTTCACACTCATTGATAATGAATCTTAATATTTTTAAAACAGCAGGCTGAAAGTGATTGTACAGACCCTTTATTCTTTGATTATTTCTATCTACAGCGAGTAAATATTGAATCAGATCGTTGGTTCCAATAGATAAAAAATCAACTCTCGGAATAATGTTTTCAATTTGTAAGACGGCTGATGGCACTTCGAGAATAATTCCGACCTTTGGTTTATAAAGCGTTTTGTTTAGCTTAAAAGCTTCTTCTTCTATTTCCGCAGTTGCTTGATGAATTAATCTCAAACTATCATCTAACTCTTCAATTGTCGCTACCATAGGTAGAGAGATTTTTAAATTTTTTCTATCAAGGCTTGCCCGTAACATTGCTCGCACTTGCACTAAAAATATTTCAGGATGATCAAGTGTGACTCTTATACCGCGCCAACCAAGAAATGGATTTTCTTCTTTAATTTTAAAATAAGGAAGTTGTTTATCACCGCCGATATCTAGTGTTCTAATAGTCACTGGTTGCTCAGCGTATTGTTGTAAAACTTTTTCGTATATTGCAACTTGCTCATCTTCGCTTGGAAACTGAGAGTGCTGCATAAACGGAATTTCAGTTCGATAAAGTCCAATTCCATCGGCGCCGCTGATTGATAAATTTTCAGCTATATTCTGATTGTTTTTCTTTTTTGAGCCGGATTTTAATTTACCCACTTTGACATCTGTAGAAAATCGGCTGCTTGAATTAATTAAAAGGCAAATAGGTGTTCCATCTTTAGTCATGTTTGGAGATGGCGATTGATTTTCTAGATCATCTGTTAACGCTTTATCTTCTACAATTAATTTATTATATCGTTCGATTAAATTTTCATTAGGAGATACAAATAGTTGACCCTTGTATCCATCGACAATGATTTGCTTGTTATCTAATCGATTGACTTGGCAAGGCTCTAATCCCATGATTGCCGGAATATTTAAAGCTTTAGTTAAAATAGCGGCATGTGAGGTTGCTGATCCATTTAGCGAAATAACCGCTAGAATTTTAGATGTATCGACTTCTGCTAACATCGCGGCCGTGATGGTTTCTGCAACTAAAATAATAGGCTGTGTCAATTGTTCAACGTCAGTTTTTTGTTGAGAGCGTCTTAACATATTAGCTAGCACTCTATTGGCTAGGTCTTCTACATCTTTTCCTCGCTCACTTAAATAACTATCTTCCATAGAGGCAAAGGCTTTTAGGTGTCGCATAATCACAACTTTAAGAGCAGAAGGCGCCCAAAGGTTTGATTTGATTTCAGTTTCAACTTCTTGCTCAATTCCTGCTGAACCTAATATTTGTTGGTATGCGTCAAACAAAGAACGCTCTTGCTCTGAAATTAACCCAATCATACGTTTGGACATTTTTTTTAGTTCAACATGTGTTCGTTTAACCGCTTGTTGAAGCCGTCTAATTTCACCCTGTACATCTTTTGTTTTTCTTATCGGTACACTGCGAATATCATGACTTGGGAAAATAACTTTTGCGGTTCCAATGGCCACGCCACTCGATGCCGGGCTACCATTAATACATCTTACAAGTTGCTCGGAGCTGTCATCATTTAAAAGGGCATCTGTTTTATTACCAGATAAAGTTGAAGATATTTTAGCGGCTAATGTAATTAAAAAGGTTTCTTCATCAATTTCAAATTGTCGTCCATCCCTTTGCTGAATACAAAGCACACCTAATACTTTTCTCTGGTGAATAATAGGAACGCCTAAATAGGCAGAAAATGCGTCTTCGTTAAGCTCTTTAACATATTGGAATGAGGGATGGTCTTCCGCAAATTGCAGATGGATGGGTTCTTCTCTTTGGCCGACTAAACCAACTAAACCTTCATTAAAATCGATTCGTACTTTACCAATACATTGAGGGTTAAGTCCTTGGCTCGCCATTAATACAAATTGATTGGTTAAATAATCGGCAAGAAATATTGAACAAACCTCAACAGATAACTCCGCACAAGTATTTTTGACAACTAGCTCAAGAACTTGCTGCTGATCATCAGCAAGTTCAACTGCTTTTGTTATCCGAGCTAGCTTGCGGATCAATAGTTACACCTTTTAAATAGTTGAGTCATTTATTGCTTTTGACTCTGTTTCAGGAAATGGTTAATAACAACGATTTATGGACTCGGCTAACAGCCCAATTTGTAGCTCTTGTTAACACCTATAATTAACGCTTATGTTTATACTGGCGCTTTCGACCTTTTCTTTGTTTAGCTTGCTGAGAAATGACGTTAGGCAATAACTCAACGAGTGCCTGACGGTAGACATCGCGCTTAAATGAAATCACTTGGCGTAATGGATACCAATAACTCACCCACATAAAGTAGTCAAATTCTGGATGTCCAGTAGCGTCAAACCTTATATTAGTGTCATTTGATGTTAGTTTTAACATGAACCATTTTTGCTTCTGGCCAATACACAAAGGTCGGCTATCGTGACGAATATAACGGTTAGGTAAGCGGTACTTTAACCACTCTTTTGTAACCCCTAATATTTTAACGTCTTTTTCTTCTAGCCCAATCTCTTCGGTGAGTTCGCGAAACATTGCTTGTTCCGCTGATTCGCCTGGATCTACGCCACCCTGAGCAAATTGCCAAGAGTTTTGTCCTATGCGTCTGGTCCAAAGCAGTTTTCCAAAGTCATTGCATACAACTATGCCGACATTGGAGCGAAACCCCTCTGAATCAATCACTTATCGTTTCCAATTAATCTTATATATTACTTATTCAAACACAGAAGTGGCGTTTCAGCAAATTTGTTTAGTAAGAAAACCCTAAGCCAGTTAAAATAACTTAATGATAATGCCCCCAACCACAATTAACCAGCTAAAAGAGCGAGCCAAGAAAGTCGCAGGCTTAACCATTGGTGAGCTAGCATTAAAGCATCAAGTCAGTATTCCAGTTGATTTAAAACGTCAAAAAGGCTGGCAAGGTCAGTTTATAGAAGGTTGCTTGGGAGCGGATGCGGGTAATTTATCTGAACCTGATTTTTCAAAAATTGGTGTTGAACTTAAAACCTTACCGATTGATTTTACTGGTAAAGTGTTAGAGTCTACCTACATATCCGTTGTTAATATCAATCATCATCAAGACATCACTTGGAACAACTGCGCAGCCAAACATAAATTGTCACACGTTTTATGGGTGCCAATCGCAAGAATAAAAGGTGGGTCGTTAAAAAATTCAAGAATAGCTACCCCATTTTTATGGCAGCCCAACGAGATGGAATCAAGTCAGCTCAAACAAGACTGGGAAGAGGTTATGGACTTAATTGTACTGGGACAATATGGAAAGCTAAATGCACGAATGGGCGAGATATTGCAAGTTAGACCAAAAGCGGCTAATTCACGAGTGTTAACTGACGCGACTGACTCAGAAGGTAATCACTCACAAACTTTGCCAAGAGGGTTTTATATGAGGCCTCAGTTTACACAGGGATTGATTGATCGTTATTTGAAGCGTTAAACTATGCATTAATAGCCGATTTAAAACGTAGAATAATTTTATTAAGAGGAGATAACTTATGCAAATATTGATAAAGGGTTTATTAGGAATATTTTTAACGGTGACATTTTCCATATTTGCTGAGTCAGCTAAACAAGATGTTGAGAGTAAACAAGACATCGTGAGCAAACAAGATAACGTGGATAAGCATGGTGTCATGAGAAAAAATGTCGAACAGGAAATTGAAACATGGAATGCGAACACTAAAAGTTGGACGAGTGTTGAAGAGTTTTGGTTAGCTCATGCAAATGAACAAGGTGGGCTGACTTGGAGTCAATCAAAAACATATCCTGAGTACAGCAAGGTAAAGGAGTTTGATACCTTTTTAGTCGAATTACCTCAAGGTTTATGTTTGATGGAGTTTTACCATACACGGTGGCGAAGAGCGAATGACGTTCACCGTTGGGATGATGCCTTTAATGAGTATAGTGCTTGTTCTTATGTTTTTGAATAGTCTAGAACTAAGAATGTTTTGGGATATTATCTAAAATGAAAGTACCGAATTATTCTCCTCTACAGTTAGCAGCATCGTTGAATGAATTTTGGTCACCAAAAGTAATTTCAAGCTTAGATGATTCCTACGTTAAAGTTGCCAAATTAAAAGGGGAATTTGTTTGGCATAAACATAATAACGAAGATGAATTATTTTATATTCTAAAAGGTAATCTTGTTATTGAGTATGAGGATCATAAAGTCAATTTAACTACTGGTGATCTACATATCGTTCCTAAGGGAGTGATGCATAATCCTATAGCGGAAGTCGAGTGTTTAGTAATGCTTATTGAAAAAAAAGAAACATTGCATACCGGCGGAATTCAAGCGAACGAAACTAAGTCGATTGAAGAGCAGTTGTCGTAGTTTTTCTTGGTGAAAGGATAAAAAACACTAGTCTATTAAATACTCATTAGAATTCAGTTGGAAATTGTTTTCTTTAGATTGATTTAATGTTTCAGCATGAACTATAATCTAACCAAGTGGATTGAGGGTGCCCGGTCGGCGCTAAAGCCTCGGTGAGTTTCATTGGGGCTTTTCTTTTTTTGGCGCAGGGGAAATCTTCATTCCGGCCCCTTTAATCCTTAATATAAATATAAACGATGGTTAAATGAAGAATCTTAAAATGCATCTTTAGAAACATCTTTAGGCAAAGGAACTAACGATGAAAGTAAAAATCCAGCCACCAATGAAATACCAATAACACCCACATCAAAAGCCGTTGATAATCCCGCAACAACATCCTTCTCAACTAGCGAAATAATCGAACGATAACCGACAGCGCCAGGAACCAAAATAATAAACCCTGGCATCATAATCATAGCACCAGGAATATTAAAAAAGTGACTTGAAAGTTTGGCGATTAAACCAACGACAATCGCTCCGGCAAACGCACCAAGTGAAGCACCCAGAAACTTTGCTGCAAAATAAACTGTCGTAAATGCA
Source organism: Polaribacter sp. (assembly GCA_047633355.1). Lineage (GTDB taxonomy): Bacteria > Pseudomonadota > Gammaproteobacteria > Enterobacterales > Kangiellaceae. The sequence goes on along the minus strand of JBLIBL010000063.1, from coordinate 9,687 downwards.
GATAGTGAAGATAATAAAAACCAACCAGCGTCCTTTTTTCTAGCTGAAAATAGAGGAACAAGTGCCAAAGCTGCAACGCCAACTGCAAGCCAAATGCTCCAAAGTTCTGCTGGATGAACGATTATGTTAGTTGCTTCAAATCCAAGTCGGTTTGCGACTTCTAATCCTAAGGCACTGCCGAATGCTAGTTGAATGAATATAGTCATGGTTCCAGAAAGACGGGCGGTTCCAGAAACTAAATTTTGAGTTGCTAATTCTGCTAAAGCAATGGTTAATGAAAGCCCTGGAAGTAAGATGATTAGGCCAGAAATAATGACGACCGAAGTCACCACTTGTAAGTCTAACCAGTGATTAAATGATAAGGCTGAAAATGTAGCAATAAATGCGCAAATAGCAGGGAGTAAATGGTCAAGAAAGGCTTTTTTCTTTGAGGCGACTGCGACCAATCCAACAATCAGGCCGATGAAAAAAGACAATCCCATATCATTCAAACTACCCGAAAAAATTCGGGCTATACACGCAGATACAACGGCAAAAGCCAAAACTATTACCCAAGAGGCATACTCAGGATCAGACGTTGCGATATCTTTTAAATGATCTGCACCTTCCTGACTATTGATGTCACCATCAATTACAAGTTGAGCGACTTGAGTGGTTCTTCTTAAACGCTCCACATTAACTTCACCTGGAGAAACTCTTATCATGTAAGTTTTTGGCTCCCCGTCAGGTGGTAATATAGTCATACTGATCGAGGTTGGCAACGACATGCATTGAATGCCATAACCCAGAGCTTCTGCACAACCATTCATGGTTTGTTCTAATTCATATGCTGGCAAACCATAAGTGTGTAACGCTTTAGCTAATCGTAAAATGAACCCTAAAGGTTTTGCACGATCAGGAGAGTTAGGTATATCATCGAGAGAACGCTGTTGTGTTAAATGTGTGTCAGATAGTTGTGACATTAGTTATTATTTCCGAAATGATGGTGTATTCGTTCTTTTTTCAATTCTTTTTTTCGAGCGTGCAAATAAATGATGTAGATTGATTTGTCTTTTGGGTTTTCACAATAGTAAATAACATTGCCTTTGTAAATCAATTTGGAGAAGAGAGGGTTCGATTCTAATAATTGTCCACAAAGAGGGTTATCTATTAGCATCTTTTCAACAGTATTAATTAATTCATTGGCGGTTTTTATTGCAAGGTCAACGTTAAAATCACCTGCAATGTATTCTCTCAACTCATCCAAATCTTGTTCCGATTGTGTCGTCCACTTGACTATAGGATTTGTCATTAGGCAAATTTTTGCCTTAACTGCTGCTCTTTCTTTTTTAACCTGCTTTCTAACTCAGCCGTTGTAATACCTTCGCCTCTGATCGCTTGAGCATAACCAATAGCCAATTTTTTATGTAAGTCAATTTCTTCGGTTAGTTGCTCTATTTTCTCAATAGATATCATGGCAATTGAACGCCCATTCTTGTGAGTAATATGATGAACGTCACCCTCAACAACAGCGTCAAAGGTTTCAAAAAGAGAATTTCGTAATTCTGTAATTGTTTTTGTGGAATGCATTTTATTTAGCCAATGACGAAATAATAATCAGTGTACGCTCAAGTGTACGCTGGTGCAAATTTTCGCAAATAGGGTACTTATTCTCGTTACGACCTCTGCTCTCGGACAAGCTCCTAGCAATGAGTCTCTAACTGAATATAAAACAAAGCTTCGTAATGTTAATTTAACTTTTCTATTATGCTAGGTAAGGTCATTGCCTCAATACCCTTCGCTATTGGATAATCATCCAAGCCAGAATGTAAAACAATTTTCTTAGTTGGTTTTAAATCATCGCAGGCGCTCTGAAATCCGCGAGACAGTTTAGGTGCGCTACTGCGTTTAATTTCAATTGCCCAAAGTTCGCCACTTGCAAATTTAACAACTAAATCAATTTCTGCACCGCCTACCGTTCGATAATAACCGATACTAGCGGAGCGAGGTAAAACGCTGCAAATATTTTCAATAACAAAACCTTCCCAACTTCCACCAACTACAGGATGTCCAAGAAGTGTATCGAGGCCTTCAATCCCAAGTAAGGCATGACATACTCCCGAGTCTCGCACATACGTTTTTGGGGCTTTTACGAGGCGCCTGCCGATATTGCTAGTCCATTGTGGTAGCCTCCTAACCAGTAAAAGGTCGACCATCAAATCCAAGTATCGACTTACGGTAATCCCTTTTACATCTAGCCCTCGCGCAAGTGAAGAGGGCTTAAATGTTTGACCTTGATTAAATGCTAACATTGTCCAAAAGCGCCTTAACGTTTCACTTGGAATTCTTGGACCTAATTGAGGAATATCCCTTGCAAGGTAAGTTGCGATAAAATTATCGCGCCAAGCGAGGCTATCGATATCGTTATTAGCTAAAAAGCTGTTGGGAAAACCACCTCGATTCCATAATCGAGTAACGTCTTTGGATTCAATGGCGTTAAATGGATGAAGCTCACAATAAGCTATTCTACCCGCCAAAGTTTCGCTAGATTGCTTTAATAATTCAATAGATGCTGAGCCTAAAAAGAGAAATTGGTTATTATTTAGTCCTTTGCGTCTTCTTTCATCAATAATACTTCTAATTGGCGCAAAAAGTTCGGGTGCTCTCTGGACTTCATCAAGAATAAGCAATTTTTCCGAATGTAACTGACAGTAAGCTTCAATATCGGAAATTTTTGCTAAATCACTGGGTCTTTCGAGATCAAGATATATCGCATTATTGTTGTTTACCAATTCGAAGGATAATGTTGTTTTTCCTACCTGACGAGGACCCATGAGAACAACTGCTGGATTCGTTTGTAGTAATTTTTGGAGTTTTAATTGTAGGTTACGCTTTATCATCTACGCAAATATAACATTTAATGTAATATTTGCATAGTTAATTGAGTCGGTAAATAACGCAATAAACTCCAAATACCTTTTCTCTTTACCGATAATCATCCGGCGAAGGACAGCTACACATTAAGTTTCTATCACCATAAACATCATCAATGCGATTAACACTAGGCCAAAATTTCGAGTTCTCTTGACCTTTAACCGGATAAATTGCTTCTTTTATGCTGTAAGGTTTATCCCAATTTAATAGATCCATTTGAGTGTGAGGAGAGTTGCAAAGCGGATTGTTGCCTTCCTGCCATTCACCCGCTTTTACTTTTTCAGTTTCTGCTTTTATTGAAATCATTGCGTCTATGAAACGATTAATTTCACAGAGTGGCTCACTTTCTGTAGGCTCAATCATAAAAGTTCCTGCAACCGGGAATGACATCGTGGGAGCGTGGAATCCGTAGTCCATTAAACGTTTAGCAAAATCAACTTCTGTGATGCCTGTATCCGCTTTAATTGCGCGTAAGTCGACAATACATTCATGGGCTACTTTATCGTTTCTTCCACGATATAAAATGGGGTAATGTTCGCCTAATTTTTTAGTTAAATAATTGGCATTTAACAGTGCCATTTTTGTGGACTCTGTTACGCCTTCTTTGCCAAGCATGGCCAAATACATCCAAGTAATCGGTAATACGCCTGCGCTACCATAAGGTGCTGCTGAAACTGCTCCATTGTTTTCATTGGTACCTGCTATTTTTGAAACAGTATGGTTAGGTAAAAATTCTTTTAGGTGTTCTTTAACGCCAATTGGACCGACTCCAGGACCGCCGCCGCCATGAGGAATAGAAAATGTTTTGTGCAAATTTAAATGGGATACATCTGATCCCATCAAACCGGGAGAAGTAATTCCAACTTGTGCATTCATATTGGCACCATCCATATAAACTTGTCCGCCATGCTCATGAATAAGTTTGCAAATATCCATAATAGATTCTTCGAACACACCATGAGTTGATGGATAAGTAATCATTAAACAGGCAAGATTTTCTGAGACTTCCGTGACTTTAGTTTTTAAATCATTAACGTCAACGTTGCCTTCATCATCACAACTAATAATCACAACTTTCATGTTTGCCATATGTGCACTGGCTGGATTGGTTCCGTGAGCAGAGCTTGGAATTAAACAAATATTTCGATGTCCTTCGCCGCGTGATTCATGATATTTATGAATCGCCAATAGACCCGCATATTCACCTTGCGCGCCAGAATTAGGTTGTAAAGAGACAGCGTCATATCCTGTCACTTCAGCAAGCCAATTTTCTAAATCAGTGGTTAGTTGTAAATAACCTTTTGTTTGAGAGCTTGGCGCAAAGGGATGAATATTGGCAAAAGCTGGCCAAGTAATTGGAATCATTTCTGATGTTGCATTTAATTTCATGGTGCAACTACCTAAAGCAATCATTCCATGAACTAACGAAAAATCTTTATTTTCTAAAGTTTTCAAAAAGCGAAGCATTTCGGTTTCTGCATGGTGCGTATTAAAAACAGGATGGGTTAAAAATTCATCATTTCTTAACAAACTTGAAGTGATATTCGCTTTAGCATCAAGTGAATTATTCAAATCGTAAAAATCAATTTCTATATTTTTTCCACTGATAACATTAAATAAAATTTGCAGCTCTTGCAAGCCAACGGTTTCATCAAGACTAATGCCTATTTGAGAATTCGCATCGATTCTTAAATTTATATTAGCTGCAGTGGCTCTTGCAATAATATTATCGTAATCATTTGCAGAATCAAACGTTAAGGTATCAAAATAACTTTGGTTTAAAATTGTCACACCATGATTGGTTAATGCTGATGCTAGAATTTGAGTGAAACGATGAATGCGATTAGCAATTCTTTTTAAACCTTCGGGGCCATGATAAATAGCATAGAAAACTGAAATATTAGCGAGTAAAACTTGAGCTGTACAAATATTGGATGTGGCTTTTTCTCGACGTATATGTTGTTCACGAGTTTGCATTGCCATTCTTAATGCAGGGCGGTTATTCTTATCAATAGAAACTCCGATTATTCGACCAGGGATTGAACGTTTATACTGATCTTTGGTTGCAAAGTAAGCTGCATGCGGTCCACCAAACCCCATTGGAACACCAAAACGTTGTGATGACCCTAAAACAATATCGGCGCCACAGCTACCCGGTGATTTTAATAAAACTAAACTCATGATATCAGCTGCAATCGCAACAATCGCTTTGTGATCATGTAATGAGTCTATAATTGGTTCTAAATCAACGACTTTACCTGTGCTGTCGGTATATTGAATAAAGGCACCAAAAACATCTTCATTGGCTGCGTCTTCTGCGTTACCAAATATTAACTCAAAGCCATAATGTTCCGCGCGTGTTCTGATCACATCTATCGTTTGAGGAAAAGCATTTTGATCGACGAAGTAGTGATTGCATTTTTTATTTTTGGACACGCGTTTTGCCATTGCCATTGCTTCAGCTGCCGCTGTCGCTTCGTCTAATAAAGAAGCACTGGCAAGCTCCATTCCGGTTAGATCCATTGTCATTTGTTGGTAAGAAATAATTGCTTCCAAACGACCTTGAGCAATTTCAGGTTGATATGGAGTATACGCCGTGTACCATCCTGGATTTTCTAATACGTTTCTTAAAATAACTGTCGGAGTAATAGTTGGGTAATAACCCATGCCAATATAGGTTGGAAAAACTTCATTCTGATCAGCAATTGCTTTTATGTCTGCTAATCCCTGTTGCTCACTACGCGCAGTCGGGATGTTTAACTCTTTTGGCAAGCGAATCTTGTTTGGAACTGTTTCTTGCAATAAGTCATCTAATGAATTTAAGTTTAACTCATCTAGCATGTATTGAGTTTCTTGATTGTCAGGGCCAATATGACGTTGACTAAATTCTTGAGGATTTTGTAAATGACTTATATTATTTTTCATGCGAGTTCTCAATGGAGGAGGCGACGATTGCTGGTATAAAACGGGTTGGAGTCGCTATCGAACGAGAGTTTTTTAAATCGGAGCTTATTGTTAACTTTAAACTGACGGTATAAAAAATACTGTTGCGACTCCTAATAAACGCTGAGAAGAATTAACTAATCTTCAATCTCATTTTGATAAGTTTCAGAGTCGATCAAGTTATCTAACTCATTTAGCTCTGACGGTTGCATTTTAAACATCCAGCCATCATCGTAAGGTGAAGAGTTTATGGTTTCTGGTGCATCTTCTAAAAGTTCGTTAATTGCAGTGATAGTTCCAGATATCGGCGCAAAAATATCAGATGCCGCTTTGACTGATTCTACTACGGCCATTTCATCTTCAACCGCGACTTCACTGTCAACATCAGGCAATTCAACGTAAACAATATCGCCTAATAGTTCTTGTGCATGATCAGTAATACCAATGGTCACGCTACCATCTTCTTCTAACCTTACCCACTCATGTGAACTGATATATTTTAAATCGCTTGGTACGTTACTCATTTTTTATCCTCTTACTAACTTGAAATTGAACTAAATTATTTACTCAATGACTTGTCATTACGAGGAGTTACAACGCGGCAATCTCTAATAAGGTTTATACAAAATATGACTAATGCATCAATCTTAAAAAGATTACCACGCTACGCTCGCAATGACATAGTTATGAACTAAACTAAAGCTTTACCATTTCTTACAAATGATGCTTTAACGACCTTCGCTGGAATCCGTTTACCACGGATTTCTAGCATGACTGAACCACCAACGGTTTTTGGAACTCGCGCCACACCAATACTTTGTTTAAGTGTGGGAGACATGGTTCCACTGGTTGTTTCGCCTACAACAACGTCATCAATAACAACGTTCATGTGCGAACGAATAACGCCTTTACCTTCTAAAACCAAACCCACGAGCTTATTTTTTACACCGTCTTCTTTTTGTGCAAGAAGTGCTGATTTACCAATGAAGTCTCTAGATTCATTTTTCCAATCAATCGTCCAAGCCATGTTAGCCTCTAAAGGAGAAACTGATTCATCCATCTCATTGCCGTAAAGATTCATTCCCGCTTCTAAACGTAATGTATCACGTGCTCCAAGCCCACAAGGTTTAACCCCCACTTTGAGCAGTCTATTCCAAAAATTACTTGCTTCGTGGTTTGGAACCATAATTTCAAAACCATCTTCACCGGTATAACCGGTTCGGGCAATAAAATAGCCTTCGCTATCTGCCGCAAAAAATACACCGATATCTTTAACCGCTTCTTGTTGAGAACAGGACAACGCTTGCATTGTTTTAGTAATAGCATTTGGCCCTTGAATGGCAATCATCGCAAAATCATTATTTTCTTCTACTTTAACTTTAAAATCGATGGCTTGTTTATCCATCCATGCGAGATCTTTTTCTCGAGTCGATGCGTTAACCACAACTCGATAATGCTCAGTATTAATAAAATAAACAATTAAATCATCAATCACGCCACCAGCGTCATTAAGCATACCGCTATACAAAGCTTTACCAGAAGACTTTAATTTATCAACATCATTAGCAAGTAAGGTTTGTAAATACTGTTTGGCTTGTTCACCCGTTACTTCAACGGTAGTCATGTGTGAAACATCAAACATACCCGCATCAGCTCTGACGGCATGATGCTCTTCTATTTGCGAGCCATAGTTTATTGGCATATCCCAACCACCAAAATCAACAATTTTGGCATTAGCACCTAAATGGTTTTGGTAAAAAGCGGTTCTTTTTCCAGTCGTTGATTCCATCAGGCGATCCTTTTTGAACAATCTATTTTGGAGCGCATTATACCGAAAAATGTTTGAAAACAGAACAATTTGAATGTTGTTTTAGTATTAAATAAACAATTAAATTGCTATATTAGGGTGTGAATCTTGAATTAAAGTCAATAATCGGTTTTTGTTCGCTATTGGGTTGATTGTCCGGATAATACCCAGTCGTGGTTAAATGCCGCTCATCTACCATTAGAAAATACTCCTCATAGAATCCTAATGATTTCAGTGGGTAGATTTTCGCATCGTGCATTGGGATAGTAGGCACTAATTAGCAAAGCCTATTTAGAATGCTTTCTCTTCGAGCGCATCATGTCCAGTGTAACGATCAACTATCATAGTTCCACCTTTCAGCACCTAAAAAAATGGCTTAACTAAACCGTGCAGGCGACGCGACACCTGACGGAAACGTTAGGTGATAAAAGATAGATCGAAAGGAAATACTTTAATGAAAGTGGCGTTGGTAAGCATACCTGTTCAGGATCCGGTTAAAGCGTATGAAATCTACACATCAAAGTTGGGCTTTATGTCTAAAGAATTTGATCCAGAAGCAAGCCTTACAATAGTTGTATCAGCAGACGATAAAGATGGGACGGCTATTTTGTTGGAGCCATGCCTAGGGAGTTTTGCCGAAAATTATCAAAAATCAGCTTTCGACGCGAACTTACCTATAATGGCTTTAGGGGGTAAACACGTAAAAAGCGAATTAGAAAGAATGAAAGTAGTAGGAATTAAATTACGCCCTGAATTGGATCAACCGAAATGGGGAATAGAAATTTTTTTCGAAGATGGTTGTGGAAATTTACTCATGATCGAGGAAACCTCCGCGCAATAATTTGCAATAACGATCCATAATAAGGCTATGGTAGTTTACCAACTACCAACTACCAACTACCAACATTCACCATACTATCCCAAGGTGCTTTTTGAGCCAACCTTTCGCCTGTTTGCAATAATTCAATTGATATACCGTTAGGATCTTTAACAAACGCCATATGTCCATCTCTTGGAGGTCGATTAATAGTCACTCCCATATCGCTTAAATGCTGGCAGACTTGGTAGATATTATCAACTGCATAGGCGAGATGACCAAATTGATTGCCGTGGTCATAAGTCTGCTCATCCCAGTTGTGAGTCAACTCCACCATTGGCGAGTCTTCGCTTTCACCTAAAAAGTAGAGGCTAAAGCGTCCAGATTCTATATCTCTACGGCTTATCAATTTTAACCCTAGTCCTTTAGTATAAAATTTGACGGACTCTTCAGGGCAATTAGTACGGATCATGCTGTGTAGAAATTTCATATGTTAACTTCCTAATTTAATCTAGCCCAATCTGCTTAATTAGAGTGGCTGATTAGAGTGGTTGGTATTTGATGGATCTTTATTGTTTGTAGAACTGATTTGATCTTCCTCCACAATTTCACCCTCAATCACACTGCCTTGATTTGATGAATTTGTAGAGTTTGAGAAGTTAGCAGAATTTGAATGGGAGTGATAAAAAGAGCCGGATTCAAAATTGGCTGACTTAGCTCCCATAGTAGAAATATTTATTCGACTAATTAAGAGTTTGGCGAGTGACATTCTAATAGCTGGAATCATCAGCAAAAAACCGATCGCATCGGTCACAAAGCCTGGAGTTAATAATAATCCGCCAGCGAACAGTAGTTGTGCTCCAGAGGCTATTTCAAGAGCAGGTATTTTCCCTTGATTTAAGTTATTTTGGATATCACTTATGGCTTTAAAGCCCTGTTGTTTTAAAAGGTTTACACCTATTATTGCGGTAATAATGACTATTACTAGAGTTGTCCCTAAGCCTAATTGATCACCCACTTGAATAAATACGCCAATTTCTATAATTGGAACTAAAATAAAGAGAAACAACATAAATCGAAACATGGATAATCCCAGTTTTTTGGAATATTTGAATTAGATTCTATTGTAACGCCTCCAGTTATCTTAATTCAACTGCCCAAATATCAGGTTACAAGGGGGTTTCATCATAATCCTAGTCGGTTAAGT
>JBLIBL010000062.1:0-20112 GCA_047633355.1 Polaribacter sp. | reverse complement strand
GACTTTTGTTGCTGCTGCAATCGCAGATAAACTCCCCTGCCAGGCATCCATAAAAACCATGTCTTCTATGATTTTTGGATCAAGATGTCTTTGTAAATCGGTTTTAGTAAACCCTGGGTGGCAGGCGACAGAAAGGATAGAGTCCTTGTTAGCATTAATTCTCTTACCTAACTCTAGTGCAAAGATAATATTTGCCAATTTGCTTTGATAATATTCTCTTCTCGCATCATATGGCTTCTCAATTTTAAAGTTATTAAAATCAATTGATGCGCCTCTATGAGCGAGACTGCTTACCGTCACGACTCTAGAGTTTGATGTGCTATTGAGCAACCCGTAAAGTAATCCTGTTAATGCAAAATGGCTTAAAAAATTAACCCCAAACTGAAGTTCAAAACGATCCTCGGTTTTTGACTCAGGTGCCATCATAACGCCAGCATTATTTACCAGAATATCTAATCGATTATGTTTACTCTTGATAGATTCAGAAAAACTTCGCACCGATTTCAAACTTGCCAAATCTACAACGCCTGCTTCGACAGTTCCAGATAGATTTTCTTTCTCAATTAATTTGATGGCCGTTTTTATTTTATCTTCATTTCTGCCAGCCATAATCACATCTGCACCAGCACTTGCCAAGGCGAGTGCTGCATAAAAACCGATCCCAGAATTCGCCCCGGTTATCAATACGGTTTTACCCTTTTGACTGTCCAGATTGTTGGTTATCCAATCCTTAAATTGTATATTCATGCTTGATTTCCTCTCATGTTTCAAGACCGATAACGCCTGTAGTTGCCGAAAATAATTGATGCGACGGAGGAGTCAGCAGTTAGTTTTCGACAACCTACCACGGTTACAAATTACTTAAATATAATCTCAGTCTCTACCTGTACTGGCCTGCGGTTCTGATTTGTTTTTGCAGGGATATATTTTAGTTTTGATAGTGCCATCAGTCCTACATTGTTAACAACACCTTTTGGGCGAGATTCCACAACTTCTGGTTTGAATAAATTACCGTTAGAGTCGATTATGTACTTATATTTTACATAGCCCTTTTTCTTAAAGTTCAAATTAAAACTAAATTTTTCACTCTTGGGTATCCAGTATTTTGATAATTCTTCGCTTTTGATTACCAATACATCACCCGAAAGCAATATTTCTTTCGTGCTTACACAGGATGTTAATAGTAGAGCTAAAACCAAAGCCTTTATCATATTGTGAATTCTCATTCTTGTACTTCTCCTTGTTTTGTAACAGTGAATTCAGACGCCAACGGATCTTATGCTTCTGTCGCGTGATTATTTTTGAATAAACAGGCTAGTTTGAATTTACGATTAAATCAACAACATAAAACATCACCATTAGAGATCATTTTTGGCAAAGCGCGCCATAAGCATTTGATCTTTTGCGTCATATGCCCTTTTGAAAAATTTATAATTATCAAGTTTATCTTATCATTTTCAATAGATTAAAATCGAAACTTTATGTTGATTCTCCAGGAATAAAAACCCTTGGCGCGTGAAAAAGGGAATAGGTATCTTAGTTTTCGAAAAAAAAATTAGAGTTTGGCACTACTATTACAACTCGTATTTATTTAAGTAGCTCAATTGTGAAGTTAAAGGAGGCATTATTTAGGGTATTCCTATATCGAACCAGTCTAAACCGGTCTATTTTAAATGTTTACACCACCTATAATAGACCGTATTTATAGAACCACTTATAATAGACAGAAAACACGCTCTAAAACCAATCTTCCCGCATATTCAAACAAGTATCATCAAGCGTCATTAACAGCTGTGCATCTTGATGAATGCTAGGTAATTCCCAATGAATAAAATATTGAGCCGCTTGAATTTTGCCTTGATAAAAACAGCGTTCTTTCTTGCTTAATTTATTCGCAAGTGCTTTCTCAGCAACCATTGATTGTCGCAACCACATCCAACTAAAAACTAATTTGCCCATCATTGATAAATAACAATTAGCATTCGCTAAAGTTTTATCTGCACCATTAGATGCCATGGACTCACCTAATTGCTGTGTCACTTTATTGCAAAGTTCTAATGCTTTACCAATGCTAGCAGCAAATTTTTCTGTCTTTTCTAGACCCTTACTTTGATTGATATCAGTTAAAATATTTTTAGCTAGTAATTTCAATCCAGCACTATTATTTAGCCAGACTTTTCTACCTAATAAATCTAAAGCTTGTATACCATTAGTGCCTTCATGAATGGGGTTAAGACGATTATCTCGGTAGCATTGTTCTACGGGATATTCATGGGTGTAACCTGAACCGCCTAAAATTTGGATGGCTAGATCATTGGCTTTTAATCCATAATCAGAGTTACAGGCTTTTACGATAGGCATTAATAAATCTAATAGTATTTCGGCGTTAGTTTTCTCCTGATCCGTTAAAGTTTCGCAATCATCGACTAATCTAGCTGAATAAAAACAAAGGCTCACGCCACCTTCTACATAAGATTTTTGCGCTAATAACATTCTCTTTACATCGGCATGTTCAATAATATTAACTTGAGGACTGGCAGGATTTTTTTCAGTTGGTTTTCTTCCCTGCGATCTCTCTTTGGCGTATGCCAATGAAGATAAATATCCACGGTAACCAATCATAATCGCACCAAAGCCCACCCATAACCTTGCTTCATTCATCATTTGAAACATATACTTTAAGCCATGATGTTCTTGCCCCACTAAGTAACCAGTACAATCATCATTCTCGCCAAAACTAAGTGCTGTTGAAGTCGTTCCTCTATAACCCATTTTGTGAAATAAGCCTGCCAAATTTACATCATTTTTTTCTGCGGGTTTTCCTTTTTCATCCAATCTGAATTTGGGTACGATAAATAATGAGATACCTTTAACACCGACAGGCGCGCCTTTAATTTTAGCTAAAACTAAATGCACAATATTATCAGTCAATTCATGATCGCCACCTGAAATGAAAATCTTTTGACCTTTTATTTTAAAAGTGCCGTCACTTTCTGGTATGGCTTGGGTAGTAATATCAGAGAGAGATGATCCAGCGCTAGGTTCAGTTAATCCCATTGTTCCAGAATATTCACCTGTCAGCATTTTTGTTAAAAACTTTTCTTTTTGCTCATCATTGCCAAAAACTCTAATTAAATTGGCTGCCCCAGTCGTTAAAAAACCATAAGCCGTTGTTGAAGGATTTGCAGACATAAAATAAGATGCTGAAGCTAAAGTAATAACAGCAGGCAATTGCATTCCGCCTAAATCATAATCTAAACTAGCTGCAATGAATCCAGCTTCACGATGAGCATCAAAGGCTTCTTTTACTTCCGGAATCATTTCAACTTTTCCGCTCACAAATTGCGGTTCGTTTTGATCGGCTTTATGGTTGTGAGGAAGGAATTTTTTTAACGCTATTTTTTCTGCTGTCTCTAAAACGGCATCAAATGTTTCTTTATTGTGATCTGAGAATTTTTCTCTAGAATTCAGTTCTTCACTATTTAACAACTCATAAAGCTGAAATTCTAAATCACGATTGTTAATTAATTGATCCATACTTTATTCCTATTAAATGACAATACACAATCTATAGCTTAATTTCTTTTATTTGTTCTTTGATCCCGTTGACATCGAGCCGACAGTGATTGAATAAATCAGCCGGATCACCATGTTCAATAAATTCATCAGGAATACCAATATGCTTAACTGCAATTTGAATATTTTGAGAAGATAAAAATTCACTAACAGCACTACCTGCACCGCCTGCTACTGCATTTTCTTCTAAAGTGATAATTTGAGAATGTGTTTTAGATATTTCTAAAATTAACGCTTTATCTAAAGGCTTTACAAAACGCATATCAACAACAGTCGCCTTCATCTCTTCACCAACAATAAGTGCATTTGATACTAAACTACCAAAAGCTAAAAGAGCGATTTTTTCACCTTTTTGTCTAACAATTCCTTTACCAATTTCAATACCGTCTAAATCGTTACCTGCATCTATTCCTGTACCCACACCACGAGGATAACGCACAGCGGCACTTCCCGGGTAATTAAATCCTGTTGTTAACATTAAACGGCATTCTTTTTCATCACTAGGCGCCATAATAATTAAGTTAGGAATACAACGTAAAAAACTTAGATCAAAACTTCCATGATGAGTTGCTCCATCGCCACCCACTAGGCCACTTCTATCAATTGCAAACAATACATCAAGTTTCTGTAAAACAACATCATGTATTAGTTGGTCATAACCGCGTTGTAAAAAAGTACTGTAAATTGCACAGACAGGTTTTGCACCTTCGCATGCCATTCCTGCCGCAATAGTTACCGCATGTTGTTCTGCAATCCCTACATCAAAATATCGATCTTTATATTGTCGTGAAAACGCGATTAGATCAGAGCCTTCTCTCATTGCTGGGGTTATCGCCATCAACTTTTCATTTTTTTCTGCCATGTCGCATAACCACTTTCCAAATATATTTGAATAGGTTATTTTCTTTTTACTAGCAGGCAATTTTGAATCTTTTCGATTAAAAACTGGCACTGCATGATAAGCAATTGGATCATCTTCCGCAGGACTATAGCCCTTACCTTTTGTAGTGACTACATGCAAGATTTGCGGACCTGTCAGTTTTTTAACATTGCCGATCATCGTTAATAGTGAGTCTAAATCATGACCATCAATAGGCCCTATGTAATTAAAGCCCAGTTCTTCAAAAAGTGTCCCGGGCATGACCATACCTTTTAAATGCTCTTCCACACGATGCGCCCAACGTGATATTTTTGGCATGTTTTTAATGACTTTTTTACCACTTTCTTTAAATCCGGAATAAAATTTACCGGATAAAATTTTAGCCAGATAATTTCTAAAACCGCCGACGTTTTCGGAAATTGACATATCGTTATCATTTAAAATGACAGTCAAATTAACATCTAAAGAAGCGGCATGATTAAGCGCTTCAAATGCCATTCCAGCAGTCATAGCGCCATCACCAATGACAGCAACAAATCGTCTATCATCGCCTTTGGCTTTTGCAGCAGCAGCCATTCCTAACGCGGCACTTATTGAGGTGCTTGAATGACCAACGCCAAAAGCATCGTACTCACTTTCAAAACGGCTAGGGAAAGGATGCAAACCATCGGTTTGCCTGATCGATCTTAAGTCTTCTTTTCTTCCCGTTATAACCTTATGAGGATATGCTTGATGACCTACATCCCAAATGATTTTATCGTTTGGCGTATCAAACAAATAGTGAAGTGCTATGGTCAGCTCAACTGTTCCAAGCCCCGCAGCAAAGTGTCCGCCACAATGTGCGATACTGTTAATTAAAAATTCTCTCAACTCATCATTAGCCGCTTGTAATTCAGATTGCTCAAGATTTCTGAGATCTTCAGGCTTATTGATATTTGCTAAAATTGGGTAATTTTTTGGATCACAAAGCATTCTTTTGACTCTTAAATTTTTAATCTTTTTTAATTTTTTTTTACTAAATAAATTCGGCAGAATTTTGTTAATAATCTCTATCAATTATATAACGTGCAAAACTAGCTAATTCATCACTATCAAACGTTAGCCGTTCTAACGCGCCTAATGAAGTTGCAATCAGCTCTTTCGCTCTTCTTTTAGCACCATCCATTCCTAAAATTGCAGGAAAGGTTAACTTGTTTTTATCAAGATCTGAACCTTGTGGTTTGCCTAAAGTTTCGGTATCGCTTTCTATATCTAAAATATCATCTCTAATCTGAAATGCTAAACCAAGATTTTCACTATAAGTTCGTAAATTAGAAAGCACAACCTGATCTTCACAATCACTCGCTAAAAAACCAAACTCTACACTTGCCCTTATCAATGCCCCTGTTTTCATACGGTGCATTGACTCTAAAGTTTCTAGATCATTTAGACTGTTTGAGGGTTTATTGGTCATCAGTAAATCAATGGCTTGCCCACCGCCCATACCAACCGAGCCACTTGCTTTGGATAACAAAGCTAGCATAGCGAGTTTTTTGCTGTCTGATATTTCTACTTTCCAATCATTCACTAAAAGTTCAAATGCCAAGGTTTGTAAAGCATCACCAGCTAAAATGGCAGTCGCTTCATCAAATTTCATATGACAGGTAGGAATTCCTCTTCTTAAATCATCATCATCCATACAAGGAAGATCATCATGAATCAAAGAATAAGCGTGGATCAATTCAACAGCTACCGCTGGTGTATCTAACCTTTCTATATCAACATTGAGCATTTTACCAGTAGCGTACACAAGTGCTGGACGAATTCTCTTACCGGGGTTTAATGCGGAATAGCGCATTGCCGTATGGAGCCTTTCCGGATTGATATGGCTTGCAGGTAACATTAAATCCAAACAAGCTTGAATTCTTTTTTGGGTACTTTTTAGGTATTCTTTATAAGACATTATTTAGCTGTGTTTGATTGAGGTTTATGAATAAACGGTTTTGTAAAAACTAAGTTTCATGTTGGACTTAATCAAACTTAGCATCTTCTAATTTTCCTGCCGTTAAAATAAAAACTTTTTGCTCAGCCGTATTAAGAATTTTTTGACATTCTTTAGTTAATTCAACGCCTTGCTCAAACTGATTTAACGATTGCTCGAGCGTCAGATCGCCATCATTCAAGCCTTGTACAATATTCTCCAAAGCCTCCAGTTGAGATTCAAATGTTACATTTTCTACATTATCTGCTTTCTTAACCATAATGATATTCAGCGACTTATTTCTATGACAATTTTATCTATTGTCTCGCATTTTAATAGCTAAGGGAATTGATTGCGTATTGATTTATCTAGGATTGTACCTTTCACACCTTAATATCATCTTTTATTTAGGTTATTTTGTCATTTATAGCGCTATTAACTGGAATAGTTATGAATATTGTCTAATCTTTCAATAGGAATTAATTTTAGTTAGCACAGCGATAACTGAGCTAGTCACTAATAAGGTAAACACGTTGGATATAGGAACGCTAGTTGGACTTTTAGGCGCGATCGCAATGGTCGTTATGGCAATGTTGTTAGGCGGCTCAATAATCACTTTTATTGACACTCCCTCTATTCTTATCGTTGTAGTCGGCACGCATTTTGTAGTGATGATGACCTATTCACTCGGTGATTTCTTAGCTGCCGCAAAAGCTGGCATGATGGTTTTAACTTTTAAAGGCACCAACAATGAAGAATTAATTACTCAAATTGTTGAATTAGCCGATATGGCCAGAAAAAGTGGCTTGTTAGCATTAGAAGGCGCAACAATTGAGCAAGATTTTCTAAAAAAAGGGATCGGTTTATTAGTCGATGGACATGACGGTGATATTGTTCGCGGAATTTTAGAAAAAGATGTCAGCATGGCTTCGACCCGGCATAAACATGCTGCAACTATATTCAAATCAATGGCCGATATTGCTCCGGCAATGGGTATGATAGGTACATTAGTTGGATTAGTAGCAATGCTTTCTAATATGGATGATCCTAAATCAATTGGTCCCGCAATGGCGGTTGCTTTGTTGACTACATTGTATGGAGCCATTATGGCCAATATGGTGGGAATTCCAATTGCAAGTAAACTTGGATTTAGAGATACCGAAGAAAAACTTTCAAAAACGCTAATGATTGATGGTCTATTAGGTATACAAGCAGGCCAGAATCCTCGAGTTATAGAACAAGTACTTCATGGCTATCTGCAAGAAGGCAAGCGTCCAACGGCGGAAGAATAGAATATGAGAAAATTCTGTGTTGTAAGAGAAAACTAAACAATGAGCGACGAAGAAGAGTGCGACTGTCCCCCAGAAGGATTACCTGCTTACATGGGCACTTTTGCCGATCTGATGGCGTTATTGATGTGCTTTTTTGTGCTTCTTTTATCTTTCGCTGAAATGGATGTACTAAAATTCAAGCAAATTGCAGGCTCTATGAAAGTCGCATTTGGCGTACAAAATAAAGTTCATGTAAGAGATATTCCAAAGGGTACAAGTATCATCGCAAAAGAATTTTCGCCTGGTAAACCTCAGCCAACAGTTATAGAAGCTGTCATGCAACAAACCATTGATGTAACCCGTGAAACACTCGATTTTGATGAGGCTAAAGATGAAGAAGAAGAAAATGAAGGCGAGGGAAAGAACGATAAAGAAGGCGAAGGTCCAGGAACAGACAAGGCTGATGCTAAAGATAAATCAAGCGACAAGCCTAAACCAGATAACCAAGATAAACTAAGTAACGAAAAAATACTAAAACAAGTTCAAGCAGCAAAAGATGCCGCATCAAAAGCGGCTGAAGACGCTCTGGCTTTGGCTCAAGAAATCGCTGGTAAAATGTCTAACGAAATATTAGAAGGACAAGTTGAGCTATTAGCAAAGGGCTCTTATGTCGTTATTCGAATAAGAGAAAAAGGATCCTTTGGTTCGGCATCTGACAGAATTGAAAGGAAATTTTTACCAGTTATTAAAAAGATTGAAGAAATTTTAGCTGATATAACTGGCGAGATCAGAGTCGCAGGTCATACCGACAGCCTGCCCATCAATGATGAGTACTTTCGTTCAAACTGGGAACTTTCTGGTGGACGAGCAGCTTCTGTAACAAGAGAGTTATTAAAAAGTGGTAAGCTAGTAAAAGATCGATTTGTAATTAATGGTTATGCGGACACTAAACCCATTGCGGATAATTTAACGACTGAGGGTCGTGCCACTAACCGGCGAGTAGAAGTGATCATTGTTCAAGGTGAACAACCCGATGGTCAAGTTGTTGGTGTCGGAATTAACACTCAAGCTCCCACTTCCGAATAAAGTGTCTTTATAAAATCTTTATAGAAGGTTCATTCAAACACGCTGTAAACCACAAGTTAGTATTGATTTACAATACTAACTTGTATTTTTATTGACTAACTTGAAACAGGTCTATATAGTATTTCAAACAAATACTATTTTATATTATCTAGTTCAACGGTTAATGAGATATTCTATGAAAAACCCATTCAAATTTGATATTGAAGTTGCGGGTGATTTCTTTTGTGGAAGACGCAATGAAATCGATGAACTGGTCGATTATATTCATAATGAAACCAACATTATTATGTTCGCGAAACGCAGGATAGGTAAGTCCTCACTTCTTAAAGAAATCTTTGAAAACCACTTAGATCAATCCATTCTACATACCCACATTGACATCTATTCTATTTCAAATGTTCGAGAGCTATATGAGCGTTTGGTTAATGGTATTGAGGACAGTTTGATTGGACACGAAACAAATTTAAACAAAATTTCTCGCCTAGTGGATACTGTTCAAAGCCATTTTTTCAGTGCAAAGATCAGTTTTGTTGTTAGTGGAAAACCTCAAATTAAGATAGAAAGCCTAGAAAAAAACTACTATATAGCCATAGAAAGATTATTTTTAGGTTTTTTTTCATTTCTCGAAGCTCAAAACCTACAAGCTGTTATTGCGATTGATGAGTTTCAAAAAATAGTTTGCTTAATTGATGCGGAAAAAATTGAAGTTCTTTTAAGAACTATCGCCAATAAGCGAAAAAATAGTTCATTCGTTTTTATCGGATCAAAAAGAAATATCCTGCTTGGTATGTTTAACGATTCAGCCAGAGCATTTTTTAAATTAGGCATCGAGTTCGAACTGCCCCCTATCAACCACACTGAGTTTTATTTATGGGTAAGAGAGCGCTTTAATAAAAAATCAATACAATTAGATTTTACCGCATTTGAATCACTCTACAAACAAGCGGATGGTGAAACACGATTTATTCAACAAATTTGCCATGAGGCCTATAGAACTTTAAAAAGTGGCTCCATATTATCTACTATTGAACTGACTAACATTGTAAATCAAGTTATTATAAAGAAAACCTACAATGCACAATTACTCAATCGTTATACATCAGTTCAACAAAACACCTTAAAAATTATTGCTGTTAAAAATGGGTATAATATCTATTCAAGCAAAACCTTAATTGAAAATTCGATATCAAAAGCCTCCGCGCAATCAGCGGTTAAAGCACTAATGAGAGATGGTATTGTTTTTCAAGAGTTAGGTGGTAAGCTATCTTTTGAAGATATTGAGTTTAAATTATGGCTTACTTATGAAACTTATGTTCGTTGAGTTTATACTTGTAATAAAATCTGTCATAACAAAAGGGGCATAGTCGCACTCAAATCAAAAGCGTTAGGCTAATATTTTCAATAGATACATTATTGATTATCTAGGTACTAATGAAGAGCGACTCCGAGCCTGGCAATCTAAAAGAGATAATTGAATGAAAATTTGGGGTAAAGTAATTGGTGGTTTTCTTGGTTTTTTAATTGGGAACATCTTCGGATTATTTATTGGCGTTTGGATTGGGAACTCTTTTGACCGTGGTTTAAAGCAAAATTTTTCAGGGGTTTTTACACATAAAGATCCAGCATTAATTCAAAGAATATTCTTTAAAACCACCTTTTCTGTAATGGGTCATATTGCAAAGGCTGATGGGATTGTCAGTCAAAAAGAAATTGAAGCCGCAGAGCAAGTGATGGCTCAATTAGGCCTAGATCCAGTAAAACGCAAAGAAGCTATGCAATCTTTCGCGGAAGGTAAAGAATCTGGCTTTGACCTCAACGCTAATCTAAGTGAATTTATTACCAATGCCATTAGGCAACCAAGTCTTATTCAGATGTTTTTGGAAATTCAGATTTTGGCAGCCGTAGCTGACGGTTCGGTCAACGCTGCAGAAAAGCAAATTTTATATCAAATTGGGCAGGTGTTTAGGTTACCGACCGCGCAAATTGACCGATTAGTTGAAATGGTCATAGCACAACAATCTTTTCATCAAGAAGGCTCATCTGGTAGAGCAAGAAATCAATCTGGAGCCACTTTAGAGCAAGCCTACAAAGTCATTGGGGTATCTGCAAACTCTAACAAGCAAGAAGTAAAACGAGCATACCGAAAACTGATGTCGCAACATCACCCTGATAAATTAGTTGCTAAAGGCATGCCAAAAGAAATGTTAAAAGTAGCTACAGAAAAATCTCAAGAGATTCAGGCAGCTTATGAGATGATTAAGCAACGCCAACGAGTCTGACTCATATCATAAGCTGCATCATAACTTCAAGCACAACTTGATAAAGATGTAAAACCTTGAAAAATATGATGTTTACATCATTTCATAGCAATATTTTGTGCTATTATTAACTTATTGGTTTCAATTAAGTTTTAGTTTATGCTGACTTTCCTGCCTTCTTTTCAAAATACCCAAATCCTAATTGTTGGCGATTTAATGCTAGACAAATATTGGTATGGTGGCTCGTCTAGAATATCTCCAGAAGCACCTGTGCAAGTACTCAATGTTGGCCAAATGGAAGAGCGACCAGGCGGCGCTGGAAACGTAGCATTAAATATTGTCAGTTTGGGCGGTAACGCGACAGTCATTGGAGTGACAGGTAAAGACGAAGAAGCTAAACACCTAATTAGTAAACTAAGCGCGGCAAAAGTAAAATGCGATTTCGAACAAGTCGATGAACTGCAGACCATTACAAAACTCAGAATTATTAGCAGACAACAACAATTAATACGATTAGATTTTGAGGAGAAGCTTCAAGGTCGAGGTATTGATAGCATTCCCGAAAAAATGAAACAGCATTTACCGAGCTGTGGAGCTATTATTTTTTCAGATTATGCGAAAGGAACATTAGATAAAATACAAGATTTAATTCAAATCGCAAGGATACAAAAAATTCCAATTCTAGTTGACCCTAAAGGGTCAGATTTCACGAAATATAAGGGAGCAACAATAGTTACTCCCAATCTGCTTGAGTTCGAGGAAGTTGTTGGAAAATGCGATACCGAAAAACAACTCATAGAAAGAGGTCAAGCATTATTAAAATCTCATGACTGGCAAGCATTATTAATTACTCGTGGTGAGCAAGGAATGACTTTGTTGCGCCCAGAACAACCTGAATTACATTTGCCCGCGGTTGCTAGAGAAGTTTTTGATGTAACGGGCGCCGGCGATACTGTTATCAGCACATTAGCAACATCTTTAGCCGCCGGTAGTAGTATAGAAAATGCGGTGACTTACGCAAATGCGGCGGCAGCAGTTGTTGTTGGAAAGCTCGGGACGGCGACTGTCGGTTCTCATGAGTTAAGACGTAGATTGCGTACAATGGGTGATTCAAGCCCCGGCACTATGAGCAAAGAACAGCTATTACATATTGTTGAAGAGTCAAAAGTTCTCGGCGAAAAAATAGTCATGACCAATGGCTGTTTTGATATTCTTCATGCTGGGCATGTTACTTACTTGCAACAAGCAAAAAAAATGGGTGACCGTTTAATCGTTGCCGTCAATAATGACGAATCGGTTGCTTCTTTAAAAGGTGAAGGTCGACCGGTTAATTCTTTAGAGCGAAGAATGTCTGTTTTAGCCGCTCTTGGATCAGTTGATTGGGTGGTCTCATTTTCCGAAGATACCCCTAAATTACTTATCTGCGATATTTTGCCCGACATTTTAGTCAAAGGTGGTGATTATAAAGTATCTGAAATCGCTGGTGCTGACTGTGTGCTAGAAAGCGGTGGGCAAGTTGAGGTTTTAGAGTTTATTGATGGCGTCTCGACAACTAAAATAATTGAATCGATCCATTCTTCGAAAAATGTTTCTTAACTTAGTTTTAATGTTAACTTAACTTGTTTGAAATAAAGGAATAACAAGATTAAATATTGTAATAAAATATTTTTAAATTTTATACTATACCTCTGTTTATTTCAGTTCTTAAACATACCTTTCATACTCTCGGCTAAAGAAAAAGAAGTCCTATTACCTCTTGAAGAACTGCAAACATTCAGTGAAGTTTTTCAACACATACAAACGAGTTATCATAAAGATATTTCAGATCGAGAGTTAATTAACGCGGCAATATCTGGCATGTTAAATAAACTAGGCGGGCATACTCGCTATTATTCCCCAGAAGAATTTTCTCGCTTTAATGTTGCTAGTGATGGCGAACAAACAGGTATTCTTCTTGCCAGCGTCAAGTCACAAATATTACCATCTAATATCGGCTATATTTCGATTGAACTATTCACCAAGCAAACGCCAAATGAAGTCATTGAACACCTCAATAACTTAACTCAAGAACATCATATTACCAATTTAATTCTTGATTTAAGAAATAATCTTGGCGGCATTCTTGATGCTAGCGTAGAAGTTGCTAATTTATTTTTAGATAAAGGCGTTATCTATTCTTCAAAAGGAAAATCGATTGATTCAAATAGAAAAGTAAAGGCTGAAAATTCAGCGCCCTACAAAAACATGAAAATCTTAATTATAATCAATCAAGATTCGGCATCTTCAAGTGAAATCTTAGCGGGTGCATTGCAAGATAATAAAAGAGCGATAATATTAGGTGAAAACTCCTATGGAAAAGGAACCATTCAAACCGTTTTTTCGCTTAGAAATGGTTCTGCAATAAAAATCACAACGTCCGAATATTTCACCCCTAATGGTCATAAAATTCAAGCAACGGGGATCATTCCTGATATCAAGTTCAACACTGAAGGTTTAAGCAACAGATTAGACATTCCGATTTTTGATGACCTTCAAATGTACCAAGCATATTTACAATTAGTGACTAAAATTAAGTCATCGAAATAAAGAATGAAAATCACATGCTATTTTTTCGAATAACACTCCTTATATTTTTATCTATACCGTGGGCTATCAACACTGTTGCAGAAGAAAATATGTCAAGCTTATATCAAAAACCTAAAATCGCCATTGTCATAGATGATCTTGGTGATAATTCTGTCATCGCTAAAAAAATTATCGCGCTATCGGCAAAATTGACCCTAGGTATATTGCCAAGAACACCCCACTCAAAATTAATTGCCGAGTGGGCTTATGAGAAAGGACACGATATTATTTTGCATCTACCGATGGAAGCATATACTCGTTCAGATTTACTGGGGCCGGGCGCACTTTATTCTAATATGAGTATGGATGATTTTTCGAAAGTTATTAGAGAAAACATTGCGTCTATTCCTTATTTGTCTGGTTTTAATAACCATATGGGGAGTTTGCTTACCGAAGATAAAGAAAGGATGGCGTGGGTAATGGAAGAAGCAAAAAATCATTCACTCTACTTTTTAGATTCCAGAACATCAGATAAATCAGTCGCAGAAAAAATTGCTCATCAAAATGGTATTCAATCAATTAGCCGCGATGTTTTTTTAGACCACAGTATCAACCAAAATGACATGATGCTTCAATTAAAACATTTGAAATTCATTGCAAAACGAAATGGTCAAGCGGTGTTGATTTGTCACCCTTATCCCGAGACTTTGGTTTTTTTAAAGAATGCTTTAGGCTCTTTAAGCGACGAGTATAAACTAGTAACCTTAAGTCAGTTATTATTGACCCGCGATAATTAAACTTACATTTTTGGCTGAGCTGAAAATTTTTATTTAATTTGATGACTTTGCTGCTAAATTTTCATTTAGATTCGTCATATCCATTTTGTAAATAATGTTTTTAGGATCGTTTTTCAATTTTATATAACCACTTTTTGAACACAACCATTCACTGACTAGAGCACCGTCTTGAATATGTAGCACAAGTTGAAATTCCGGTAGTCGTTTTACAATCACTTGCTTTTTATTATGAAAAGCTATCTGCAGAACATTAACGCTTTGTTTTTTAGATATGGTTAATGTTTCACTACCATTTGCATCAAACACTACCCATTTTTTTTCTTTTTGAGTATTGGTTTGGCAAGCCGACAATGTGAACAAAGCAATCAAAAAGCCAAGTTGTATTATTTTATTTTTCAAGAAAAACTCCGGCTAGCTCCAAGTCTAAGTTAAGACCATTTCTTAAAATAGATTCTGTTTAACCGCCCTAAAGAAATTAAGACGGTTATTATATTTATGATTTTTGCAAAATTATAGTAGCTCGTCTCAAAAAACCAATTAATAGCAATGACAACCAAGAAAAACTTCCACCACCACCGCCACTACTTTCTGGCACATCATTGATAGTTACCGTAACACTGGCAGTTGAAGTTTCACTGTCAGGGTCGCTCACTGTCACGCTAAACTGAAGGGTTGTAGCAGCTGTCACTGCCGGAGCAGTGAAAGTTGCCTGTGCGCTGGTGTTATTGTTTAAGCTAACGCTGGTACCAGACGTTTGAGTCCATTCATAGGTTAAGGTGTCGCCATCAGGATCACTACTCGCCGATGCATTTAACGTCACACTTGAACCTTCATTGACTGACGACGGTGCACTCGCCGAAGCAGTAGGTGCTTGATTTGGAGGGTTAACAGTAACATTGACTGAATTGTTATCCGTCGCGCCACTAGGGTCTGTCACACTGATCTGAAACGCAAAACTGCCTGAGACATCCGCGTTAAAAATCGCTTGTGCGGTATTAGCGTTACTTAAAGTAACCGACGTACCCGATATTTGAGTCCACAGATAAGTTAGCGTATCACCATCTGGGTCGCTACTGCTACTCGCATCTAAAGTGGCGGTATCACCTTCGGTAACGGTTATGTTGGCACTCGCGACATTAGCAACTGGTGCGCTATTACCAGCGGCGTCGGCAACAGTAACTTCAACGGTCTCTGAATTTGAACCGCCTTGGTCGTCACTCACAACAACTTCAAAAATCAAAACTTCAGTGGCATTAATAGTTGGTATATCAAAATTAGCTTGGGCACTGGTTGCATTATTGATAGTAACCGTTTCGCCCGATGTTTGACTCCATGCAAACGTTAAAGGATCTCCTTCCGGATCGCTACTTGGCGTCGCGTCAATAATAACGTTATCACCTTCTGTGGCGCTGATTGTTGAATTGACTACTGCCGCGACTGGAGCTTCATTTGAATTACAAACAGCAGGAGAAGTAGAAATTATAGCCCAGCTATTTAATGTTCCCAAATCAGCGGGTCCACTATCAACGATAGCTAAAGTCCATGTTCCTTCATGATCCTCATTATCAAACGCGGATAAACTATTAGCGGGTGTTAAAGTCGTAGGATAAACACCAATAATATCAGCAGCACTGTCACTAGAGGAGGTTTGCAAAATAACGCTAGTACCAGCAGGTGAAGTCAATGTTAGAGTTAGATCCCCTCGATAAGTATGAGTGATATTCATGTCCACAGAAATGTTGCTATCCGCAATTGCACCACTCAAAGTCAACTGTTCGGTTATTCCTGTAGTGTTATTGTCAGGTATCGAAGTGCCGGGGGAAGAGCTTTGGATTACATCATTACCTAAACCGACCGGAAGGGTAAAAGCATAAGTTCCGCTTTGCGCCGTTCCATCGGTGTAGTTAGCATCGAGTGACAATGCAATATCAGCTCCACAAACATGGCTAGCAGGAATACTAAATTCATAAGGTGTTACGTTAGTTGCGCTTTGAGATGCTGCAATATCGGCATAGCTACCAGCTGGTGTACCAAAGGTTACTCCAGATGTGGAAGATGAAAGCGTGGTGGAAATTGCTGATAATGTCGTTCCGCCTGTGTTTTTCAACGAAACATTGAGAGATAACGTCTCGCCTGGATCTGCGACAGTATTATCACCCGCAGAAACAACGGTAACTTGATCGACGCTTAAACTGTCACCTAAAATTTCCATCATTTTAAAATTTGAGTCGAATACTGAAGAGTGTGTACCGGATGGGAATAGGGTTACCGCTGTACTCACTATTGCTGCCGCCAAATCGGGCATTTTTAGCCCCGAGCCCAAACCAAACTGCGCTTCCAGTATAATTTGATCAACCTCATTGCGTGAAACCCCTTCATCAAGTAACGTAATAAGTGATTCAGCTAATGGCGTTGACCATAGTTCATCACCATTTATACCACCCACGGTTTGATGCGCTCCATAAGTGCTATTAGAGTCGTACCTATGTGTAGTTTGATTCAATAATCGACCGGGCCAACAATTGTTATGACCGTCCCATGAGAATGCCCACTCTGGGTGAACTGTTCGACCATTAGGTGTTGAATAGCTATAAGAAGCTGCCCAATAATCACCAAAACCTTCCCCCATTGCGCCAGTATCTCCGCCACTCCAATTAGAGTTAATGGAGGTATTAATAGCATGTCCGTATTCATGTAAAATAACATCAACATCTTCATTATCGTCAACACAACCATGCCCAAAAGCGAGTTGATTTGTACTGGGGATAAAATGGGAATTATCATCGCCACTCAAGCCATCGGTGTCCACACTTATTGAAAGAAACTGTATGCCGGTTGCATCCACAAAGCCTAATGACTGCATATAACGTTGATTTTGATCAATATGAAAATAGGTCATCGCATCGTTAAACGAGTTATCACCCCGTTTTGCCGTCCAATTACCTGTACTTGATGTACTCGGCGCGGTTGTAGGGCTTTCAAAATCTGCGATAGTAACCCATGGGCCAGTTAAGCTATAAGTGCCATTATTAAGCGTGACGTCGGACAAAGTCCTGGTTTCATAAGCAGCATCAAAACTAGCGGCAGAGGAAGTATCTTCTAGAGAATCATTATTTAAAGTGGTAACCGGATCAGGATCAAAAACCAATGCTGTAGCGTCGGCTTTATTAACCGGATCATCTACGGCTCTCTTGTTTTCCAAATTAACTGATGCAAGTGCTTCTTTGAAGTTCGTGTGGTTTGCATTAGTTTTAAACTTTTGCCATTTGCCAGACAGGCTATTAGCATTAGCATTCTTAAAAGTCGGTAAATCAATTCTTGTTGCTGTTATCACTGCGCCAGACACCGCATCAAGATAAAATTCCCAATCACCAAAAGGTTGTGTCACTGTCATATTAACCTTGTAAGCTAATTTAAAATTTGCACCTAGGTTGATATAGATTAAATTCGATTTTGGCAGTCCTTGTAATTTTCCAGATACTTGTAAAAAATCCCAAACTTTTTGCTCAGCCGTCGTTTTTCCTAACAGAGTTTTTGATGTTTTAATTATATCTTTGGTGACAGGAAATGTGTTGTTAAAAACACGATAAACTTGCTCATCTTTATTGATTGATACAATAATTTCTGCTTTATCAACCTGCACGTCATTTAAATACTGTTGAAAATAATAATGTTTTCCTAATAAGCTAGATTTAACTCTTTTAAATTTTAAAGACTCAAAGGTGCTTTCTAACCCATATTTTTGTTTGCTATGCGATAAAAACTCCAACGCTTGATCTTGGTTACTTAAAGCTGTTTTGAAGGTTTCTCCAGCAACAAAGTCAATCTTATGCGTTTTTCTAAAATCTTTGTGAAGTCTGTCTTGTGTATTACCCGCGTAAAGAGATGACGAAAGACTGGTAACAGATACCGTGGTAGCAACAGCTAACACGGTTAAGCTTTTCTTAAATAAATTAGTGAACATTCTAAACTTCCTCATTTTGTGAGTCTGACAAATATTTTAAACAATAATTCTAGGGCACAAACCTAAGTGTACAGATAACTATAGACAATACTGTGTAATTATGTCGACTTATCTAAATATTTGTTGCTAAAGTGAACTGCCTTACACTTTACCTAAAATAAGATTTGCCAATTCATTCACGCTTCTCCCAAACCAATATCCGATTATTGGCCGGCATTTCATAATCATTGACTAAATGCAATCCAGACTCATAAGCTAACTGATTCACTTTTTCAAAATCTCTAATCCCTCTATTTGTATCAACACTTTTGAGCCATTGCTCAAATCGCACATTACTCTCGCTAGTAAATGCTCCATCATAATTAAAAGGGCCATATAAAATAAAAATCCCTCCCTTAATCAAAACCTCACCAGCACCTTTGAAAAAGCTTTCTACTGCAAGCCAAGGCATAATATGAGCAGTATTCGCTGAATAAACGGCATCATAAATTTTTTCTGGCCACTTATAATCAAGCGCATCGATTTCTATAGGGCGCTCTATATTGTTATTAAATATATTGTTATTAAATTCCTGATTTAATAAATCCTCATCAATCCATTGATTAATACCCTCATGATTCTCTTCTCTATCACTGGTCTGCCAATTTAAATGAGGTAGTTTTTCAGTAAAATAAACGGCATGTTGCCCTGTGCCACTTCCAATTTCTAGGAGTTTTTGTTTATCTTTTAATAAAGTACTAATGACTGATAGTATCACTTCTTTATTATTTTCACATGCTTGAGAAAATGGTTTCATGGAATGATTTAATCCCGAATAGATATTTCTAGTATATTAAAACAGAAAAGGCTCCCGAAGGAGCCTTTCTTACACAAAATGGTTGATGTTTTACATCATGCCGCCCATTCCACCCATACCGCCCATACCGCCCATGCCGCCCATATCGGGAGCACCACCAGCAGCTGCGTCAGCAGGCATATCAGCAACCATTGCTTCTGTAGTAATCATTAACCCAGAAACTGAAGCTGCATGTTGTAATGCACTACGAGTAACTTTAGTTGGATCAAGAATACCCATTTCAATCATATCGCCATACACACCAGTTGCAGCGTTATAACCGTAGTTACCTTCGCCTTTTGTTACGTTGTTAAGAACAACAGATGCTTCATCACCCGCGTTAGAAACGATTTGACGTAAAGGCTCATTAACTGCGCGAAGTAAAATATGAATACCAGCTGTTTGGTCATCATTTTCACCCGTCAATTTACCAATCTTAGAAGCAGCTCTTACTAGCGCAACACCGCCGCCAGGAACAACACCTTCTTCAACCGCTGCTCGAGTTGCATGAAGTGCATCTTCAACTCTAGCTTTCTTTTCTTTCATTTCGATTTCAGTTGCGGCTCCAACTTTAATCACTGCAACACCACCAGCTAACTTAGCAACACGCTCTTGCAGTTTTTCTCTGTCGTAATCAGAAGAAGTATCTTCAATCTGACGACGGATAGCTTCAACACGCGCTTCAATGTTTGCACTTTCGCCTGCACCATCAATAATAGTTGTATTTTCTTTAGTGATTGAAGTTTTCTTAGCTGTTCCTAAATCTTCGAGTGTTGCATTTTCTAAAGTAAGACCAACTTCTTCAGAAATAACCGTTGCGCCAGTTAATATTGCGATGTCTTCAAGCATTGCTTTACGACGATCACCAAATCCAGGCGCTTTAACTGCTGCAACTTTTACTATACCGCGAATATTGTTAA
>JBLIBL010000061.1:0-20136 GCA_047633355.1 Polaribacter sp. | reverse complement strand
ATTGAGCTAATGAATAAACTATTTAATAGAAGTATTTGCAAAAATAAAAAAACGACTAATGACCTAAATCTATAGAAAATACAGGTGTCTTTTGATAAGTAAGAAAATTTAGTCATGTTCTGCAAGTCCCTATTGCTTTGTTACTAGCATTTATTATAGTAGTAATATTATATTGATGCCTAAGTATGGGAATTTAAATATCATCCATACCAATCTAGTTTTATACATGTATTGAATTGATGAAGTTTTTTCATTATTTTTACTGGCTAAAGCCTAAGGAACTATCTCAAACAAAAAGCACTTACTTACTATACAGTTAGTACCTGCCAGAAAATCACTTGTTTAACATTTTAATTCAAATCAATTGATCCAATAAAATCAGTTTTATTGATGCACCACGGATAATGAAATATTGGGATAATCCTTGAGGTGTCATGTAATTATTGTAGAAATTATTTTTAATCGGAATGCCTACTAATTTTAATCCTAATATTGTCCTCACTGGTACAAAAGAATCATCACCGTACTTCTTAAACTTCTATTTTATTGCCCCAACTCTATCAATATCAACACCCGTAGGGATCCAGCCAATCGGAAATCCAAGAATATCCTGATTTACAAACCCAAACTCAAAATGCATCCATATGCTAACCGCGTGACCAACTAAGTTTGCTTCTGGTACAAAATGAGTTGTTTCCCAAAAACGACTATCTGTACTGTTGTCTCGGTTATCACCCATCACAAAATATTTATTAGCTGGAACTTTAAAAACAGCGTCATCAAACGTGCCTTCTTTGGTGTAATGAGGTCTTCTTGGGTTGTTAAGAATACCATGTACCGCATTACCCATCGTTTCTACATATTCTATATTTAAATGCGTTGTGCCTGTACTAGGGTTCAAATCAATATAACCTGGCCCTGCAACTTTTTCTTTTTTAACATGGAACCTAATTGGACAATCATTTTTTGCTATTTCAGGCGAACAAAATGGTTTGATATAAATTTCCTTTTGAGAGGTATAAATAACAGTATCTCCAGGCAATCCAACTACTCGTTTTATATAATCTTCTCCAGTATCTGGCGCTCTAAATACCGCAACGTCTCCTCTTTCAGGTAAGCCGATTTCGATTACTTTTTCAGAGGTTATTGGCAGTCTAAGACCATAATCAAATTTATTAACTAATATAAAGTCACCTTCGGTTAAAGTCGGTTTCATAGATGCTGAAGGTATTTGGAATGGTTCCCATAAAAAGGAACGTAATACGACAATAAATAGTAAAATCGGAAAAAAGGACTTAGCATAGTCAACATGAATAGGCTCAATTGCAACCGCATCTATAGCTTCTTGACTCGGATTTTGTAGTTGGTCATACAAGTTGTTTAAAGCTTCTTTTCTTCTTTTACCAGCAGTCAATGAATCTATCAACCACACGATCCCTGATACAAACATTAATACTACTAAAATAATTCCGTACGAACTGCTCATATAAAACCCTTATTTTTAACTCTTGTTAATCGTTAATTTTTAAAACGGCTAAAAAGGCTTCTTGCGGAATATCAACATTACCTACGCTTTTCATTCGCTTTTTGCCCGCTTTTTGTTTTTCTAATAACTTACGCTTTCGGCTCACATCGCCACCATAACATTTTGCGATAACATTTTTTCTTAATGCTTTAACCGTTGAGCGAGAAATTACGTTTCCACCAATTGCCGCCTGAATCGCTACATCAAACATCTGACGCGGAATTAACTCCTTCATTTTTTCAACTAACGCTCGTCCACGATATTTTGCTTGGTCTCTATGAACAATAATCGCTAATGAATCAACTAATTCACCATTAATTAAAACATCCAACTTAACTAAATCTGCCGCTTGAAAATGATTAAAACCATAATCTAGTGAAGCGTAACCTCTGCTAACGGATTTTAACCGATCAAAAAAGTCTAAAACAACTTCATTCATTGGTATTTCATAGGTTAAAGCAACTTGAACGCCCATGTACTCCATCTTTTTTTGCACGCCACGTCTTTCAATACATAAGGTAATAACACTGCCTAAATGCTCTTG
The DNA here is from genome assembly GCA_047633355.1 of Polaribacter sp. Taxonomy (GTDB): domain Bacteria; phylum Pseudomonadota; class Gammaproteobacteria; order Enterobacterales; family Kangiellaceae. Next base: position 18,067 of record JBLIBL010000061.1, on the reverse strand, counting down.
CGGAACTAAAATATTAACTTCCGCAATTGGTTCTCTCAACTCTTCTACGAGATTCATATCGGGTAACTTTGAAGGATTATCAATGTAAGCTTCTTTACCGTTACTGGTTTTTATTTGATAAACAACTGTCGGTGCAGTGGTTATCAACTCTAAATCATATTCGCGCTCAAGTCTTTCTTGAATAATTTCCATATGTAACATTCCAAGAAATCCACATCTAAAACCAAAACCTAATGCTTGTGAGTTTTCCGGTTCAAAAAATAACGAAGCATCATTCAAACTCAGTTTATTAAGGGCGTCTCTAAATGACTCATAGTCGTCTGAAGAAATTGGGAACATTCCAGCATAGACCTGTGGTTTGACTTTTTTGAACCCTGATAGTTCTTCTGTAGCAGCATTTTTCATGTGAGTAATTGTGTCACCCACTGGAGCACCATGAATATCTTTGATACCAGCTATAACATAACCTACTTCGCCGGCTCTTAGTTCAGGCAAATCTTTACGTTTGGGTGTATAAATACCAACAAAATCGACTAGATGCATTTTACCAATCGACATGGCTTGCATTTTATCGCCTTTTTTAAGCGTTCCTTCAACTACTCTGACTAAGGAAACAACGCCTAAATAATTATCAAACCATGAGTCAATAATCAAAGCTTGCAAAGGCGCATTTGGGTCGCCTTTTGGCGCTGGCACTTTTGCCACTATATCCTCTAATAACTCATCAATGCCTACGCCTGTTTTTGCGCTGCATTGCACAGCATCCATAGCTTCTAGGCCAATAATATCTTCAATTTCTTGGGCAACTCGGTCAGGATCGGCTTGAGGTAAATCGATTTTATTTAAAACAGGAATGACTTCTAAATCTTGTTCTATTGCAGTATAACAATTAGCGAGTGTTTGCGCTTCTACGCCTTGACCGGCATCAACCACCAATAAAGCCCCTTCACAAGCGGCTAATGAACGCGACACTTCATAGGAAAAATCAACATGTCCCGGCGTATCAATAAAATTAAGTTGATATTCGTGTCCATCTTTACCTTGGTATTTTAAAGTAACACTTTGAGCTTTAATGGTAATCCCACGCTCCTTCTCAATATCCATTGAATCAAGAACTTGCGCTGACATTTCACGATCAGTAAGGCCTTCACAAACCTGTATTAAACGATCAGAAAGCGTCGATTTACCATGGTCAATATGGGCTATAATGGAAAAATTTCGGATATAATCGGTATATGACATTTTGTTTACAGCACTCTAAAACTAAAAACAGCGATCCTACGATCGCGAAAGGCGCGAATTGTACCTTATTTTGCTCGTTCTTTGTTTAAATTTAGCGCTTCTTTAACTAAATTTTTTTGATAAAATGTCGCCAATCTATATCAATTAATAGATTGGCGGTTCGCCATCGGGTCTGGTTCTGAATCTTTGATGTAACCACATATAATCGACTGGATTTTTGGTTAAATAATCTTCCAAAAATTGGTTAATGGCGGTTGCATCTTCAACTTCAGACTCACTTGGAAAGGGAGAGAATGGTGGATGAAATTCTAATTCATAATGATCGGCTGTATCTAAACGCTTTTGAGTAAAAGGCACAACAGTTGCTCCCGTTATCTTGGCTAATTTAGTGGTTGCCGTAATCGTAGCGGTCTGAACTCCAAAGAACGGAACAAAAACCCGTGTTTTACCGCCATAATTTTGATCCGTTGCATACCATACTATTTTGTTTTTTCTTAATGCTTTGATGGTTCCGCGTAAGTTATCACGATCAAGTAATTGCTCTAAATGTACTAAACGTCCCTCTTCCATAGCTTGATCAAATAGAGGGTTTTTATTGGGTTTATACATCGCAGAAAGATCGTAGTGATGTCCCAACAAGCAACCACCAACTTCTAAGCTGGTCATATGAAAGCCTAGTAAAAGGACACCTTTACCAGACTCTAATGCATTATCTAGATGATTTTTACCAACGAGTTTCGTATTAGCTCTTTGTTCCTTTAAGTCAGAAAACCAACAGCTAGCGGTTTCTACCAATCCTTGCCCTGTAGCCGCCATATTATCGCGTACCCTTTGATCAATCTCTTCTTGTGTCAACTTAGGGAAGCAAAGCGCAATATTTCGCTCGGCAATTCTTCGCCTTTTACTCGCCAGCTTGTACATTAAACGACCTAAAAAATTACCCAGTTTTTGTCTGCGATTGCTTGAAAGTGAAGCGATCCTTTTTAGCAACCATAAATTAAAATAAGTAAACCAATACTTTGGGTTGGCAAAATTACGAGGAGATGTTACTTTTGTGGTTTTAGGGTTTAGCATTAAACGTTTCTTTTGAATTCAAGTCTTAATTAAATGGGACTGATTAGAGTCTGTAGATTGATTTTAATCGATTAGCTTTTGAATTTCATGTTTATAATCACTGATTAGATTATTTAAACAGTATGGTTCGGCTTTTCTCTGGCATTTCTGTATTAGCTGGTTTCGATTTTGGATAAATACTTTATCATCTATAAGGCTAAGTAATTTATTTGCTAATAAGCTTGCCTCTTGCTCATCAATTGATTGTTTAGAACCTTTAATACTTAATTTAGGTATTTCATAAAGTAAACTTGAATCAATATATTCAGGATAAGCGACACGATTAGGTGCAATGGGAATACATCCATTTAAAATAGCTTCTAACATACTTAAACCTTGAAAATCATGCAATGCACTCGAAATAACGATATCAACTTTTTTCATTATTTTGTCGTACTCTTCTCTCGATTGATAACCAAATACCTTTATCTCTTTGTTAAAATCCTTTCTGGCATTTATAAAACAATCAGGTTTATTACTAAACGACTGACCTAGAATATAAAGCTCAAAACTAATACCCTTCTCTTTTATTAAGCGCACCGCTTGAATAAAAACCTCTGGTTGCTTATCAAACTCCCAACGATGATTCCAAAGTATTTTAATCGGCTCGTTAGTCTTTGAGTTAGTTCTTTTTTGCACTGAAGACTGTATAGCTACAGGCAAAACAGCAGATTTTTCTTTAATACTTGTTAAATCACTTTCACCGATACCATCCGGTAATTTCTTAACTAAGCTTGCCGCCCCCTGAAAAAATGAATGCATATTAAAATGTGAATTAAAAAGAATTCTACTGGCAGAATAAGCAGAAAATAACGAAGTGATTTGAGCATTGATTAAGTTCTGTTTTTCATTTTTATTAGCATTTGAAAGCGGATAAGCAAATTGATTTTCATGAAAGTAAATGAGTGTGGGTAACACCGTAAGATTAGCTATCAAGCCACGTAGATTATTTAAATCAACCATAGAAGTGACTATTAACAGGTCATATTGTTTTTCTAATAAGGCTTTATGTTTATTAAAAAAATTAAAAGCGTTTCCGCGTATACGCCATGAGAAATGGCGAGCGGATAAAAAAACTTGAGTCCATTCAAATTCAGGTAAACCATTAACTAAAGTCTCTCGCCAATACTGATGACTGGGTGCGTCATAGCCTGATAACAAAAGTATTTTTTGTTTTCGCATGGATGTATTTAACTCTATCAGACCTACATTTAATAAACACTTATATCATAAATTGTTAGATATCACCTCTTTCCTAATAATAAGTTATATAAAATATGTGTTTGTACTAAAAAATTCAACGAGCACTTAGAAACGCCTGCAAATACGAACGATTATCATTTGCAATTGAGTTTTATCTAGCTTAATATTAGATGGTGATATTTTTCATAAAGAAAAAATACTAGTTGTTGAATTTATTTCATAAGGAGTTAATAAAATGGGATATCGAATAGATGCATTTATAGAAGACGGAAAGCCATCTCTAAAAATATGGGATATTAAAGATCACTCTTTATGTCTTTCGTGGACTTATGAAAAACCAAGAAGTGATCAAAATAACTTTTCGCAAGAAGAAATTCAAAGGCTGTTTCGTAAGTTACTTTTACTGACCTTAAAGGATGATTTTAACAATGTACGTGTTTTTACAGCGATAACAGAGGGTGGTGAGAAAAATGTTTAACAATAGATAATGACTTAAATTCAGCGTTAATGTTGCTAGATTCATCCAAGACGCTTCTGTCCGCTATTGAATTCTTGAGTAAGTCATTAATGAAATAAAAAAGGGCGTATTAACGCCCTTTTATTTTTCATTAATGACTTGCTTACTTTGACTCTTTACCAGCTAAAAATAACCAAGTTTCCAAAACCGAGTCGGGGTTTAATGAAACGCTATCAATCCCTTCTTGCATTAGCCATTTTGCAAAATCAGGATGATCAGATGGTCCTTGTCCACAGATACCGATGTATTTATTCGCTTTACGACATGCTTGAATTGCCATACTTAAGAGTTTTTTGATTGCAGGATCTCGCTCATCAAATAAATGGGCAATAATAGCTGAATCTCTATCTAAACCTAAAGTCAGTTGAGTTAAATCATTTGATCCGATTGAGAACCCATCAAAATATTGCAAAAACTCATCCGCCATTAATGCATTAGATGGGAGTTCACACATCATGATTACACGAAGTCCATTTTCACCTCGTCTTAAATCATTTTCTGCTAACAGTTCAATAACTTGTCTTGCTTCATCTAAGGTTCTTACAAATGGGATCATAATTTCAACATTAGTGAGCCCCATGGTATTTCTTACTCGTTTAATAGCGGTACATTCCAGCTCAAAACACGCTCTAAATTCGTCAGAAATATAACGAGAAGCCCCTCTAAATCCAATCATTGGATTTTCTTCTTCTGGCTCGTACAAATGACCACCAATCAAATTTGCATATTCATTTGATTTAAAATCTGACATTCTCACGATGACCTTCTCTGGTGCAAATGCACAAGCTAAAGTTGAAATCCCTTCGACCAGTTTATCAACATAAAATGAAACGGGATCGGCATAACCTGCCATCTGATCAACGATTGTTGCTTTTAGATCTTCACCGTCTAACTTGTCGAAGTCTAATAATGCTCTAGGGTGAACGCCTATCATTCGATTAATAATAAACTCTAAGCGTGCTAGTCCAATTCCAAAATGAGGTAATGATGCAAAATCAAATGCTCGATCAGGGTTACCAACATTCATCATGATCTTAAAGGGCAAATCAGGCATGTTATCAATTTGACTATGATTCACTTTAAAGTCCAAAAGCCCTTCATAAATATTTCCGGTATCGCCTTCTGCACATGAAACAGTAATTTCTTGATTCGGTTTTATCAACTCCGTTGCGTTTCCACAACCAACAACAGCGGGTATACCTAACTCTCTCGCAATAATTGCAGCATGACAGGTTCGACCGCCTCGATTAGTAACAATTGCGGATGCACGTTTCATGATAGGTTCCCAATCGGGATCTGTCATATCAGTCACTAACACATCACCAGACTGAACTTTGTTCATTTCAGATATATCATTGATTAAACGTGCTGCGCCTTTTCCAATTTTTTGTCCGATTGAACGGCCAGTTGCAACCAATTTTGAGGTGTTTTCTAAAACAAAACGCTCTATTACCTTGCCATCATCTCGACTTCTAACTGTTTCTGGTCTTGCTTGAACTATATAAAGCTTTCCATCAGCGCCATCTTTGGCCCACTCAATATCCATTGGTCTTTGATAATGCTTTTCAATAATCAAGGCTTGTTTTGCAAGCTCTTCAACTTCATCATCAGAAATACAATAAACTTGACGCTGTTTCATTTCAACTTCAACGGTATCCACTGATTTATCATGTGCTGAATTTGAACCTGCACCGTCTGTATAAATCATTTTAATGGCTTTTCCGCCAATATTTTTTCTAACAATAGCTGGATTTCCGGCCTCTAAAGTTGGTTTGTGAACATAAAACTCATCGGGATTAACGGCGCCTTGAACGACCGTTTCACCTAAACCATAAGCACCAGTGATAAAAACCACATCTGAAAAACCTGATTCAGTATCTATAGTAAATAGGACGCCTGATGATGCAATATCACTGCGGATCATTTTTTGAATACCTGCAGAGAGCGCAACATCACTATGTGCAAAACCTTGATGGACACGATACGAAATAGCACGGTCATTAAATAAAGAAGCAAAGACTTCTTTTAATGCTAATTTAATATTACCCCAACCCCTAACATTTAAAAATGTTTCCTGTTGACCAGCAAAAGAAGCATCGGGCAAATCTTCAGCGGTAGCTGATGAACGTACCGCCACAGCAAACTCATCATTTGCTTCACCTTTTAGTTTTAAAAAGGATTCATAAATATCATCTTCCAGTTCTTTTTGGAAAGGTGTTTCTATTACCCACTGGCGTATTTTTTTTCCTATTACCGCGAGTGCATCAACATCATCTACATCAAGAGCGTTTAACTCCGTTTGAATCTTATCGTGAAGGCCACTTTGTGACATAAAACTCCGAAAAGCATCTGCTGTTGTAGCAAAGCCATTAGGTACACTAACTCCCATGTTGCTAAGGTTACTAATCATCTCACCAAGAGATGCGTTTTTCCCGCCAACCACTTCAACGTCATCCATTCCTAAGCCGTCATACCAAAGTACGTTTTTATGCACCGTCTTTTCTTGCACAATATTGCTCCAATTGTTTACTCAGCTAGTCGCTGATATAAATCGATTTATTCGTCACTATTGCGCAAATAAATCGCTAATAAAAGTTAATCAAATGATAGCGTGAATTTCTAATTTTTACTATGTTAGAATTCCACTTTATAGAGTAGATTTTGTTTTTTTGGAATTATTTATGAATAGTGAGAATGCACGTAAAGTATTTTTTGTATCAGATAGAACGGGTATTACGGCTGAAATGTTTGGACAATCGCTATTATCTCAATTTGAGGACATTCAATTTGATGAAACAACTCTCCCTTTTATAGATACTGAAGAAAAAGCCCAAGAAGTTTGTAGAATTTTAGCCAAAGCCGAAATTGATTCAGGTTATAAACCTATCGTTTTTGATACAATTGTCACGCCCGAAATCCGTAAGGTCGTGCAATCAAGTGGTGCTCTAGTATTAGATTTTTTCCATACATTCATAGGTCCGCTAGAAAAAGAGTTAGCGCAGTCATCTAGTTTTAGGGTAGGTAAAACACATTCACTTGCAAATGAAGGTGAGTATGATTCAAGAATAGAAGCTATAAATTTCGCATTAAATAATGATGATGGCATCACCATGAAGCATTATGACCAGGCGGATGTCATTCTTGTTGGTGTCTCTCGCTGTGGTAAAACGCCTACATCACTGTATATGGCAATGCAATTTGGTATTAAAACAGCAAATTATCCTTTTACAGAAGATGATATGGAAAATTTAACTCTTCCCGTTGAATTGAAAAAACATAAGAACAAAGTCTTTGGCTTAACGATCAACCCTCATCGCTTGCATGAAATACGCACAGAAAGAAAAGCTAATTCGCGCTATGCATCACTAAAACAATGTCAAATTGAAGTGAGAGAGGTTGAGGCGATGTATCGGCGTTTAAAAATTGAAAGTCTTAATACAACGTCACGTTCAATAGAAGAGTTAGCGACAAAAATATTAGCTTCTGCGGGAATTAAAAGAAAGGTATTTTAACTTTATTTAGCAGTGAGACTAACTTCATAAGTGATCAAAGCGTAAGGTGCACAATCAATGGCATTACTACCTAAACTAATAGTTCCTGAACCGTTTAATACCAACTCTTCTCGTCTTAAATAACTTTCTTGACCATCATCGGCTAACACGAATGTGCCATTAGTGCTTTGATCCGCTAAAACAAATTTTCCACGTTTAACCGATATTTTCGCATGGGTTCTTGATGCTAAATCAGCGTTCACGATTAGATCACATCTAGCACTTCGGCCTATTTGTACACTAGAGCTGTTCAATGTCATTCGTGTGTTAGCGTCACCACATGACAAGTATAATTCTTCATTTAGCTGTGAGTTGAGAGAGTCAATTGAGATCATTCGTGTCACTCCAGTTTCTTCCCAAACTAACTCACAAACTCTTATTTCCTCGGCTTTGCCTTTTACTGGGATTTTATCAAATTCTCTTGATTTTTCAGCTAAACCCGCTGAAAGTTCTTTAGTAGCCGCTTCGGTTAAAATTATTTGTCTACCTTTAGCAATGCCTGCCATTCGCGCAGCAACATTAACGGTATCACCAAATAAATCGCCATCATCTCTAAAAATAACAGCACCGCAATGAAAGCCAATTCTAACAGCAACAAAAGTCCCTTGAACCAAGCCTAGTTCTAATTTCTCTTGTATTTGAATGGCGGCTTTGGCGGCATCGTCCGCTGAATCAAACCGGCACATTACCTCATCACCAATGGTTTTAATCACAATACCAGAAAAAGCCTCAGTGGACGCTTGCATCATTGTTATTACTTGGGAAATAACAGAATTAGCAATTTCATCACCAAGTTCATCATACAACTTAGTGCTTCCAGCGACATCTGCAAACATAACAGCGCAATAGCCGGTTGTTTGAGTTTCACTTAAAGGTGAGTTTGAAGCGTTTATTTCCATCTATGCTATTAACCTGCGTTTTTCATAAAATCGAGACTAACTAAATTCAGAGGCTATTAGCCCTGTGAATTAGAAGCTAACTTCTTAACTAAATGATAAGAGCATAGGGTATTTAACAGTTTGAATCAAATCAGACGAGTGAAAATAAGAAATTTTAGGCAAAAAAAAGCCATCATAAAAATATGATGGCACAAGTTGGTCGATAACGCGTTAATACAACATCAATATTGTGAAAAAGGGGTAATCAAACACAATATCAAAATTAACAAGCAACCATTTACTAACAACCTAACTAACACAAAGAAGAAGGAGATTATCTTCTATATTTTAAGACGCCCTCGATCATATTTAGTTCAATTAATTTAAATTATTTAATTTTTTTAAATAATCAGCATAAATTTAAAAAATTGAGAGAATTCTGGCTCTTTTGATACTTTTTTAGCTTCATACTTTTTGATTAACACTTACTTTGACTCAAATTCGATTGATTTAACGGGGAAAGCTGACAACAAAGAAGCTAAACCTTTATTAAGTTGCCCTTGGTCTTCTTCATAAAGCGCTTTCTTTTTACTCGCAGTGACCCTAAATACAGGCTTCTGGCTTTGATTGTCAATAATATTAATCATCAGCATGATCATCTCTTTATCAGGATCTTGAATACTTCTAATGTTGCTTCGCTGTCCTGAAACTGGTTCTAACCTTAGTCCTTCTTCAACCTTGATCCCTAGAACATATTGAACTTCTAAATCGGCATGCCCTTCAACAATTCGTAAGCCTTTCTCATTTAAAGCCATCATTACAGCTGTATTGATTTTTTGCTTGGTGCGCTCAGAGCGAGTTCTGACAGTTAAAGGTTGTATCTTATAAGTATTGTAATGTTCAAATGGTGCACTTTTGTCAATTACAACCTCTCCCTGAGTTTGCATTTTTTCAGGATCTTCTTTACCGCCTTTTTCCAATCTAAATTTCAATGCTAGGTTATTTTTTGAATCGGCTTTTCTTAAAGCTTCATCTAGACTTACTTTTTTTGCTTTGACTAAGTCATAAAGGCTATGGTCAAAGGTCTGATTAACCTTACCTTTGTTACGTTCCATCGCATCCTTGATTTCATCAATTTTACCAAACTCAATAAGTTCCTTAATAAATGGGGTGACTTGCATCATCTCAACTGCTGCAACGCGCTTTTTCTCTATTCCAAGGCAAAGTCTTTGAGCAACAATCGCCCTAAGATTTAATGCGACATCTTGTAGTATCTGAGTTTTTGCTTCTTCTGGGAAAAAATTAAATATTCTCTCCAAGGCTAAATTAGCGTTATTAGCATGAAGTGTCGCTAAACATAAATGTCCTGTTTCGGCATAAGTTAGCGCCTGTTTCATGGTATTTCTATCGCGTATTTCTCCAATTAAAATAACATCTGGAGCTTCACGCATAGCATTTTTTAAAGCAATTTCAAATGAGTCAGTATCGACCCCTACTTCTCGTTGATTAACTAAACTTTTTTTATTTTGATGAGTGAATTCGATTGGATCCTCAATGGTTAGGATATGACCTGTTTGTGAAGAATTTCGATAATCAATCATCGAAGCAAGAGTCGTTGACTTTCCAGTACCGGTGGCGCCAACTAGAAGAATTAAACCTCTTTCCAAGCAAATCAGCTCTTTTAATCCATTCGGCAAACCTAACTCTTCAATACTTGGAATCACCTTCTTAATATAACGAATAACCATTGCAGGCTCTCCGCTCTGTCGAAATATATTGATCCTAAATCGGCCTAAGGCTTCAATTTTTAGTGATTTATTCAACTCTTTTTCTAATTCAAATTTGGCAATCTCAGCTTCCTCTAAAACTGAATAAATTAGGTCATGATTTTCTTTTTCATTTAGGCGTATATTACGTAAAGGCCTCATTTCGCCTTCGACTTTGACCAATGGTTCAGAGTCAACACTGATAAAAAGATCGGAAGCTTGTTGCACTACCATCGCCGCTAATAATTCAATTAGATCCACAGACTGTATAACCCTTTACTTTTTGACGCTTTACTATTTAACCATCTAAATTAACCGAATAAACCCAAATAAGAAAGACTTATAATTTATTAAACCTTATATTCTCTTTATAAGATGCAAATTATAACGTTTTGTTATTTGTTTCAGCATTTTAGATAGTTTAACGCTTCATAAATGTTAATATTTACGCTATATTATACTTGATTTAATTTTTTTTATATTGGGCAGTATCGAGTACCTAGGATATGTTTCGACGGAGTGACATATGATTGACCATAAAACCATTACTGAAACTTTATCCGATATCTTACCTGGAGACGTCGACTTATTAGTCAATCGAGGGCAAATGGGATATATTGCGCGCTTTAACTGGCCAATTAGCAACGACCCTTCCAGACAGTTTTAGCGTTCAAAAACTGTTCTTTTAAAAATACACGAAAATGCGATGCGAGATTTTTCTACAATCGTTAATAAAAATGAAGCCAAAACGTTAATTGACCTCGAAACCTATTTAAAAAATCGTCTCCAGCAATTTCAAACCAATCATAATAAACCCAATCGTAATAAACCAAAGTGTCAGCCAGAACCTGTCGAAAAATGGGAAATTGGCTCTTTACATTTTCTGGATGCTCAAAAGCCAATTGAAGGGGTTAAAAGAAGAATTTTTTAGTTTTCGTAAATACCTACAAATTGGTTAATCGCAATAAAATAAAGTCCTGCAGTTATTGGCTTTTTTTCCATTTTTTTAAATAAACTAACATATTCATTTATTTGTTCTTTGTATTCTAATCGCTCTTTGATTAAAAAATCTTCAATAGATTCATTTTTTGCCGGTACGCTACTTTTGTAATCAATGATCCATCGTCGATCATTATCAACAAAACATCGATCAATTATCCGCGTAGTATAGACCCCGTTATCCAGATTTTTGTGTAAGGTTAATTCGTTTTCCGCGGAAGCATATGGAGCTAACACAAATTGCCCCATTTCACTTTTTAGCATTGTTTTAAGCATATTAAATATATCATTGGCAATAGTAGATAACTCCGTATCTAAGACTTCCAAATTTAGCGCCAATAATTGATTCAAAGTGATATCTACCCAATTATCTGGCAATTTGTAGTCTTCAATGTTTTTAATAACTCCTCCACGATATTCATTTTTTATGTTGTCTGCTAGCCATTCAAGTTGCCTATGAATCAGTGTGCCCACTAAAGAAGCTATTTTTTGGCTATATTGTTCAGTATTCCAACTCTTTATTTTTAAGGCTTTTTCTTGGTTTTGTTCTTGATCTTTAGCATGTAAAAATTTTGTTGGCATCTCATCTAAATAACTAATATCACAACGCTTTATTAACCTATCGGGGAAAATAACATCGAGTTGTTGTCTCTTAGTCTTTAAATGTTTCAATTGACTCAACTCAAATTCACTTAATTTAGTCGGTTTATCCGTTTCTTTGAACAGAGCATCCCCTTCCAATATAGATTTTTTCTGTGATTTATTTGACTGACGAAATATATTTAGCGCTTGTTTCATTCCATTGGAATCAATTGAATCGACATTATCCCAAATCATATCCAAAAAACTATTAGCTTGAGGTCGTTTGTAACTATTTTTTCCTGTTTCACCTGACTCAACCTTTTTTGCATCTTCCTTTACATTTCCAAACAAATGCAGTTCCTGCTTCGCTCTAGTGGTCGCGACATAAAGCAAACGCTGGTTTTCATATTTTTCTTTTTGTTTATCCAAATAGCCGATATATTCATAAACAGAATCATTATTTTCACCGGTTGGTTTTGAGATAGCTAATAATGTTTGTGAGCCACCTACATCGCTGATCACTTCAGCCCACTTCATTAATGGCGTGTCTGGAACAAAGCTTTTCGCGTCTAGCCTAGGAAGAATGACTCGGTCAAATTCTAAACCTTTGGATTTATGAATTGTCATAATTTGGATTTGCTTGTCTGCACTAGAGTTAGGTGATGCGTAAAGCTTTGCCAGATTTTCATACAGCCCTGCTCGATCTATAATTTCACCCGCATTCTCAAATTCAGAAATTCTTTTAACGCAGGTTTTAACGTCTTGAATTTCAGACAACATATCAATTTGAAGTAAACCACCAATAGATTCAAAACAACCAAACAACCATTTTTGAAAAGGCTTTTTACCTTTTTGTTCAATGGCGCTCATTAAAATAGGCATTAATTTTATGCATCTAACTTTAGCACTGTTGCTCAATTTATTTTGATTTACTAATTGATTGATGGTTGCCGGCACGCTCGAAATGAAACAACTTTCTTGGTATTTATAATCTATTTTGTTAATCAAACTTGGGGTATTATGTAATTCCAAATAATTTTCCCGTCCCATCGCACCGAGCACACAAGCAATGTCATCCAAATCTAAACAGAACCAAGGAGATCGTAAACAAGCAAACCAAGATACTTGGTCATAATTATCGGTTAATGCAAGCGCTAAACTCAGCACATCCTGAACCACCATTTTTGAAGATAAAGGTTCAATATCAATCGCTTGATAAGCAATGTTATTTTGATTTAAAAGAAATATAATTTCCTTCAGTTGATTTCGGCTTCTTGCAAGAATAGCTAATGTTTTTAATGCGTTGTCCGATCCTCTCTCTTTGTTTTCTAATAAATGTTTGTTAATCACTTTCAAAACTTCATTAGCTTGAATTTGATTATCCTCGGCATTTACGGTTAAATAAGTTTTGACAAAACTATCTGGAGATGCACTTTGAAAGGCTTTTGAACTTGCATAGCTTACAGCGGACAAAGTTAAATTATTTTCGAGCGGCATAATTAACTGAAACTGTTTATTCACCCAATCAATAATATTTTCATTTGAGCGAAAGTTGACTTTCAATTGTTTATAAACAGGTTGAATTTGCCCAATACCAAACTCAGCAATATGCATAAACAAACTAACATTCGCATCTCTAAATCGGTAAATTGATTGCATTGGATCGCCCACTAAAAACAGCGTTTTATTACTTGAAAAATCCCAACCAGAAGTTAGCAATCTTAATAAGTCTATTTGTGGCGATGAGGTATCCTGAAACTCATCCACTAGAATATGCTCTATTCGATAATCCATTGCAAACGCAATATCCGTAGGTTCATCCTCAGTTCCTAAAGCATTTAGCGACGCGATACTTAACTCACTAAAATCCAAAACATTATGTTCTTTAAAAACCAATTTCAAATGGGCTACTGCCAAAGGAAGAACTGCAAGTAATGAGTCTAGTACTTCACTGTCAAAACCATTAGTTACATCGGGTAAATAACGCGCTTCATTTAATATATAGTCTAAACCTGAACATTTTGAACAATCCTCAAGAATACCTTTCATCATTTTTTTGTTAATAGCAAAATCGCTCGCTTGAGTATCATCAAGTGCATCAGCTGGTTGTGGGAATCCGTTTGTTTTAGTCGCAGACTTATAAAAACTCGGTTTAGTTTTGCTAGCGGTTAATAAAAGTTCTGCGACAGCTTTCCACAAAACCAAATCATCCGAGGTAGGTTTTTTAATCGATTCAATAACATGTAAATTCTGTAAATTTAAAATGTTATTTTTATGTTTTAACTGATTAGAGGCTTGATTCAACAGAGTCGGCAATTCCGAAACAATATTGAGTGGCATAGCTGAGTAAATTTCCAACAACTTACTTTCTACTATTTTTTTTAAAGAGTCAGTAATCGTTTGAGTAGAAAAAATATCTTCTATCCGGGATGACGATATTCTAGGGAGCCACTGCAAACGTTTAGCTAATAATTGTGAAATCAAATCAACCAATTGCCTTAGGTTATTATCCTTATGTTTAAGTAGCATTTTAATATGATGAGATATCATCCCTTGCTCCTCATCTTCAATATGTTCTAGCATTGACAGAGAAGCTTGCTTAAAATAAATATCGGCATTCTCAGCTATCGAAGGTAACATGCCAGTTTGCGATAGTAGAGGTAGAGCGCCCGTTAGGTTTGCTGACAATGAATCAATGGTAAGCAATTTTAATCGATTTGGATTTGCAATTAAATTCCAATCTTGTTCCCTATCTCGCTTTAGAACTTTTTTTGCCAAGCTCCAACGGGCAAACTCATGGGGTGATTCCGGTTTTTCATTTACAATTTCAGCAAAAACAAGTGCCGAAATAACCCTTTCTCTCATTTCTGAAGCTGCTTTTCTTGTGAAAGTAATCGCTAAAATATTTTCAGGCCGATTAACAATTGATAACAGAGCTAAAATACGTTGCGTTAATAATTCTGTTTTTCCCGAACCAGCTGGTGCTTGCACAATATAAGATTCAGCAACATCTAATAACTCTTCTCGAATATCTTGATCAATCACTTTAGATTGATTATTTTTCGACTCACTCATAGTCCCGACTCCTGAGTTAAATCAGTCGATTCAATTCTATTTTCAATGGCTAACTGGTAATTATTTAGATCCGGTTGTCGCTCATCAATTCGGCAGATTGACCGATATTCACAATAGGTGCAACTTTGATTAATATCTTTTGGTGAAACGGGCGCAAAACCTTGAGACATACCATAAGCGATTCGATCTAATGTTTGCTGCCATTGAAACTTTAATTCTACGCTGTCAAATGACTTTTCGGCGCTTAACGGCTTTTCTTTTAATTTCGTAAATTTTGATTCAATATTATTTTGGTCATCTATATAACTTTCAAATCGTTTGATTTTTTCATCTTTATCGGATGAATCAGTAAAACTTAATCCAACTTGCGCAACCTCACCCTTTTTAATTAGCGCATAATCAATCGCTGAAATATCATCATCGGTAAAAGCAAGCAAATAAGCTGGCATTTGTGCTTCAGTTGGTCTAACGCTAAACCAATCATTCAGATTCACATTGCCGGTTTTATAATCAATAATCTCTAATTTTTCGTCATCATTCAAATCAACGCGATCAAGCCTAAACCTAAATTGGATATCTTGAAGGTTAAGCATCACTTCCTTTTCTACTGACTCAACTGAAAAATTATCACGTTCTTTTTCTATCAAAAGCCATTCAAAGATCAGTGAAGCCAATTTTTCTTTTTCAAGTTTGATGATGGACTCATTTACATTTAATAATAAAACGCCTTTTATTTCATTAAGTTTACTTTGCAGCTTATCATCAATTAACTTTACCAATTGATCATCGTCAAGTATCAGTAAGTTTTGTTGATTTTTAAGTTCTTGCCAGATAAATTGCATTGTATCGTGCAACCAAACACCTCGATGTCTCGCATCAATCCCAACCTCAGCCACTTCAAAATTGGTGACCTTTAAATAATGTGCTAAAAAGCCATTAAAAGGGCAGCTAGCATAGCGACTAAGAAAACTTGTTCCGCCATGCAATTTCACTTTATCTATAGTCAAACTTGAATCACTTATCCACTCGTATTTTGCTATGGGCGTCAAGTGCTTAGTATGATCAAATTCAATTGGTATGTCTAAAACCGAATGACTTACAACAGAACTTAATCCAGAAAAGAAGACTGAAACACTCGATTTAGAATCACTATTTTCATTACTTGAAGTGACCGTCAATTCATCTGCAGAATTTGTCAGGATATCTGAAAGGCTTTTAGTATACTCATACTCTCGTTCAGCGCTTCCACCAGGCATTTTCAATTCTCGTTGTAAGTCTGCTGGTAAAAAGGGATTCGGCTTATTATTTACAGGCCAGTTAACTGAGTTAAACCCAACCAATATCAAATGATCAAATTGAAGTCCTGTGGCTTCTAAAACACCAAGCACATGAACTCGACTTCTGTCACTGGGTAATTGAAAAGATTTTTGAGTTGCCAGCTGATTTAAATATTGTAATGCTACCTTTTCACTCACATTAACAAACAATCTATTAATTTCGTTTGTCTCATTAATTAGTTTTATGTAATCAAGACAAATATCATTATCCGTTACACTTAAAGAGTAAGTGTCCGACTCAACTCCCCACCCCCATAAATTTAGAGTTTTTTTCCATTTTTTTTGATAATTAGAAATTAAATCAATTCTAATACTCTTGCTTTCTAAAGCATTTATACGCTCCCGCAATTTATTTAACAATAATTCATCACACACAAATTTATCAATTTCAGATAATATAAATTTAAGGCTATATTCCTTCCGTCCTTTTAAACAAAGTTTATGTAAAAAATATTGAGTGGCTTCTTTTTCAAAACCCCACTGAAAATAATGAGTGTTTTTTATAAAATGTAATTCTTCAAGTGTTAGTCGCCCTTTACGTAAATTAAGTAACAAATATCCAGCTTTTACAATAGACTGTTCAGCAATAGAAAACCCTGCAGAAACATTGTAAAGAGGTTTTGATAGTGTTTCCCATGGTTTGTTTTCTTCTGGCTGAAAAACAGAACTGAACGCAGCGTGGACATCTGTCAAATTGTTACTTAATTGGTTGACAACAATGGCCACGCTCTCATTCTTGTCACTTTGAGTTAGTCGCTTCGCAGAGAGAGCTGCAAAATCAATTTCATCTGCAAAACTATCAAACTCTATTACAACCGTTTTTTTAGAGTTCTTTGTATAATGATAACTATCGATATCTACGCCAACGGATCTTAATGTATCAAAAAATACATTCTCTATCGGAGTAAACTGATTAAATCCAACTAACAATATTTTAGAAGGAATAATTTTTTGTGATAATAGACTTTGTGAGAATCTGTTTTCATCTGGTTTTTGAGACTTGATATCGATACTACTTATAATATATTTCAACATTTCAAATGTGCAAATAATATTTTTAGAAGCCGCAATCTTATTATATTGATCTAGCCACTTTAAAAAATAACTAACTTCTAAACTGGACTGATGGTTATCCGTAAATAGTTCTAAGTTTTTTTGAGATTGGTCATTACCCCCAAACCCAAAGTCATTCTTTTGAATATCTTCATATGACAAGTTCCAAGCAACTGAACTCTGAAAAGCTTCTACAACTTTATTAGCAACACCCGACTCATTGGTTAAATTCCAATCAGGCTCAGTGGCGATTAATTCTTCTATCCATAACTTTAAAACCGTCTTAGATATTAATTTAGGCATTGTTTTACGAAAGGATAATTCCGTCCACAACTCATTTTGCCACTGAGTAAAGGATAGTATTCTATGCGGGGTAATAACTTTACCAACGGTTGTTTCCGCCATCTGGCCATTGAAAAGTGCTTGTTGAGTACGTGCATTGGGCGTAAGTATTAAACTATTATCACTTAACTTTGACTTTATTTCTGAAAACTTAAGAGAAATTGTCATTGCAAGTTTTCTCGATTCTTTACCTTTAGCTCTTTCCCTAAAAGTTCGTCAATTAAACCTTTACTCGCATCCTCAATTAGATCAATTACGTGATCAAAACCATTATCACCTCCGTAATAAGGATCTGGTACTTCTTTAATATTTGATTGATTAGCGAAATCTAAAAATAAATGAATATTATTGGTCGGAAAATTATGCATGATTGCCAAGTCTTTTAGTGACTCTAAATTAGAGTAATCCA
>JBLIBL010000060.1:0-20352 GCA_047633355.1 Polaribacter sp. | reverse complement strand
AGAATGCGTCCGAAATCGCCAAACAACGATTTGAAAATAGAGAGAAACGACTGATTCGTATAGAACAAGAAAGAAAATCAAAACAGGAAAAAATCACTCTAGATAGGCAAAAAGCATCAGAAGATAACTCGAAAGATCCCGAAGGAAAAAAAGCCGCTATATTAGCAGCTCTCAATCGATTCAAAAGTAAATCGCAAGGAGAAGGTTGATGGTGAACAACCTTTTTTCAAACCAGACTCGGTCAACAAACCAGCTAATGTTTTTAGTTTGTGCGGGGTTAATACCCGGTGCCATAGCACAATATTATTTCTTTGGTTGGGGTATTCTAATTAATTTAGTACTTTGCTGTAGCTATGCAATTAGCGCAGAAGCGCTCATTCTTAAGGTACGAAATCGCCCTATTCTATTTACGTTAAAAGATAACTCGGCTTTATTGACTGGGTTATTATTAGGTTTAGCCTTGCCACCATTACTCCCTTGGTGGATGAGTTTTATTGGTGTTTATTTTGCTATCATTTTTGCAAAACACTTATATGGCGGCTTAGGATACAACCCTTTTAATCCAGCAATGATAGGTTATGTTGTACTGCTAATTTCATTTCCACAAGCTATGACTAATTGGTTACCCGCGCAAGAGCTGCTGATTCTGAATCCTAGTCTAATTCAAAGTATTGAGTTAACTTTTTTTGGTATAAGCAATGAGATCAGCAACGTTACCGATATTAAAATACTTGCCGATGGTTTTACTATGGCCACACCGCTTGATCACATAAGAACCTCGCTTTCTCAAGGTTATATGCTTTCAGAGATACAGAGTCAGTCAAATGAAAATTTGTCATTTATTATTAATTCTAATAGTTGGATATGGGTTAACGTCGCCTATTTGTTAGGTGGTCTTTATTTGTTATTTCTTAAAATTATTCGTTGGCACATTCCTGTGTCAATAATGACTTCAATGATTATTACTTCCTATTTTTTATCGATAATTGATAATCAAAAATATCTCTCGGCGAGCGACCATTTATTTTACGGCGCAACCATGCTCGGTGTCTTTTTTATAGCGACTGATCCCGTAAGTGCATCTACAACTCAAAAAGGAAGATTATTATTCGGCGCTTCAATCGGGTTTACATTAATAATCATTAGAACATTCGGTAGTTACCCTGATGCCTTCGCATTTTCCGTAATTTTACTTAACATTGCATCTCCTACTATTGATCATTATTTTCGACCAAAAACTTACGGTTCAGCGATTCCTATCAAGGTATTGGATAATAATGATGAATGAAAAAGAGTTGCTGTTAAAATCAGTCCGTAAAAATGCTTTTATTCTTGCCGTATTTGCAATCGCCTCAACAGCGCTAGTTTCAATAGTTCATCAATTAACAAAAAACAAAATTGAAAGTGAAGTACAACGCGTTGTGAATCAACGATTAAATAAATTAGTTGATTCAAATTTATATGATAATTCACCAATTAATGACTGTATTTTAATAAAAGATTACTCAAAAAAAAATCAAACATCGATACACAAAGTCCACCTTATGAAAAAGAATAACCTTCCAATGGCTATGGTATTCACATCGACAGCTCATGATGGTTATTCAGGAAACATTGACTTACTTATAGCGTTATCTAATGACAACAGATTGCTTGGTATTGAAATTTTAAGTCATAGGGAAACACCGGGACTAGGTGATAAAATTGAATCAAATAAAAGTAATTGGTTGCAACAATTTAAAAGTATTAGCCTAGCTGATATGAATGAAAAAAATTGGCGAGTTAAAAAAGATGGTGGTGATTTTGATACATTAACAGGTGCGACGATTACGCCTAGAGCAATCATTAACGCTACCTATGATACAAGTCGATATTTTTCAGGGCATAAACAAGAGCTTTTTAATAAAGTGCCTAACTGTGAAGAAAAATAGATTTAAAAGTATTTTGTTGATTTCACTCGTGACGAGAGGTCTTATTTCGACCACCTTCTTTTGAACGATAAAGAGCTTTGTCTGAGGTTTCCAACCAATTTTTAGCGGATAAAATATCAGTAGTCAATTGACAAATCCCTAGACTGACTGTAAATTTAATTTCAATTTTATCATATACAATCGTTAAGTTTTCCAATTTTTTGCGTAATCGCTCTGCAAATATAAAGGCTCTATCAATATCGGTTTCCGAAAGTAAAGCGACAAATTCATCACCACCATATCGTCCACAAACGTCTTGCTCTCTTGCGCAATCCATTAGAGTTTTTGTACATTCTCGAATGACTTCATCTCCAGCCTGATGTCCATAGTTATCATTAACTTGTTTAAAGTGGTCAATATCAAAGATAACTAAACTTATTTTTTGCTGATAGCGACTGAATTTTTTAAATTCAAACTCTTGGCATTCTTGCCAATAACCTCTGTTATTTAAGTTAGTTAATTTGTCCGTTCGACTTAATTTTTCGAGTTTTAAATTTGCATTTTTTAAAGCACTTCTATTAGTGGCCACATCAGTAACATCGTAAACAATAATACAAATATTTTCTACTTCACCTATCGTCGATATTATAGGAAATATTGATATATTTTGATACATCAGTTCTGCAATTCCCGTAATAGGTCGATAATTTTTAAATTTAAAAATATAAGGACGTTGTTCCCAAATACTGAACGCACGAATTTTTAACTGAAAAACAGACTCAACTTTACGCTGAAACCATTTTCTATCAATTTCTGGAAACAATTTAAAAATGTCTTTATGAAGAGTATCATTCGCTATAATTCCACTATGATTTTCCATAAAACTATTCCATAACTGAATTTCATTCTCTTTATTCAGCACAACAAGACCAACATCAATGTTTTGCAACATATCCATCATCCAGTGAAACTCTCTAATTTGTTCTATTGAATTGCTCATAATTATTCTTTATTTAGCCATAACCTTTTTCGTTTATACTGTATATTGTAAGAGTTTTTTTAACGGGTCTACGCAAGACTCGGTAAAAAGTAGTAGTAAGTCACAATTAATGCCTTTATTTTCTATGCGGTAATTAATTTCAATAGACAAAGCTTTTTCCCAGTTCTTGACATTATTATCGATTAACTCTTTAATTTTTAGGTGCTGTCCTAAAACAATAGGATGCCCTTGGCTCAAATTTATATCGAGTTGATCGGATATACCTTGCAAGCATGCACCGACTAAAATATTCGCGGTATCCATTAATAACTCTAATTCAATTTTATCGTTAATTTCACCACCGTACTGCATTAAAGACGCAATATTCTTAAAAGACGAGTCATTAAAAATTAGCAATGCTTCTCCAGAAAGACCCGGTCCAATAAATCCCTGACAAACCGATGAAACAGTGTCATATTGAGAAGAAAATTGTAATGCCATATGTAACTCAGTTAGCTCAATATGGTTTACTTTAGGAATTGCTAATTCAACAAATACGTCTAAAAACCGTGCTAATACATCACCAGCTCTTCCCATTGCAACATTGGATATTTCCTGTACCCCATCCATAAACTCTTTGTCGCTCATCTTTTCGTTCGTTTCCGATAAAGAAAAAGTCTCTTTTGGGTCATACATTTCAATAAAGTTATGTTTTTGTAGCACTTCGAGTAGGATATCTTTGGAGATTGGCTTTTTAACAAAATCTAAAGCGCCTAAACTTAAGACTCGCTCTTGTGCAGTTGGTTGAATATCACCAGAAACGACCAGAACATTCATCTTAATTGAATGAGCATTTAATT
This sequence comes from Polaribacter sp., assembly GCA_047633355.1. Taxonomy (GTDB): domain Bacteria; phylum Pseudomonadota; class Gammaproteobacteria; order Enterobacterales; family Kangiellaceae. Next base: position 16,603 of record JBLIBL010000060.1, on the reverse strand, counting down.
CTTCTAGCGTCTCATAGCCGTCAAATACAGGCATATTTAAATCAAGAAACATTAAATCGGGCACTGAATCTTGGATTAGATCGATTGCTTCACGACCATTTTCAGCAAAAACTATTTCAACAGGCCAACCTTCAGGCAAACAGCGAGCGACCTGTTTTCTAGCCGTTCTGGAATCATCGCAAATTAAGATAGTTTTGGTCATGTTTTTTTTAGCTATAAGTTCAATTAATAGTTAATATGTATTTTTTGTTTATACATTTATTTTATTCTATTATAAGTTATAGCAAACAATTGATATTCTTGCCTATTTCTTCACTAATTGTGCGAGATTTACTCAATAAATAATAACTAGATTCAATTCCTAATATCACTCTCTATGATTGTTTTTGAAATTCTCGCAACATGGTTGACAATGTAATGATTTGGCTCTTTTAGTAAATAGGCATTATTGATTTTCTTGTATTTGTGGGTAAAAGTCTCAAACTCAGAGACCTCATCATACTCGCTTGGGTTGTTGGTCAAACAAACAATGTTTGATTCATTCAGTATGTTGACTAGTTTACTTATTTGCAAAGTCATACGGTGGGGAAGTATCACCTTACTCTGCACCGAATCATCTGAAGAAAGTTTAACTAATCGACTGTTAAATAGTATTGCTTTAAATGTAATATTGGCATCCATTCTATCCATAAGCTCCTTGAGCAAATAAGTAAATGATACTAGGTCGGTATATGGTGATTCAAAGGAATTATCACCGCTAGTCGAGTGTTGTAAAAAAGGAACTACACAACCTGTAAAAATGTCACCTTGAATAAAAGTCGAATAAGCATTAGTCGCAAACTTAATATATTTCTCTATTTTTACAACTTGCTTCGCAAGCTCGTGATTATCTTGCCTAGGTAAATCAATCGCAAACCATACCAACGGTGCAGATTCAATAGTGTCCTCGCTCTGCCATCGTACCTGTTGCCGTAACTCTCTAAGTCTAATTGGTTTAGCAAAGGAAGTTTGAGCAAGTTTATCAACCTGCTCAAACCAAAGTACTTGTGAGTCAATCACTTCACCTTCCGATTCAATAGACTTTCGCTTAACTAATAAATGGACAGAATTCACAAGCCTATCCACTTTGCGTTTATATCTAAACAGTAAATAACCTAAGCTAAACATTAAAAAAATCGCTAACGCAAATATTCTCAATCTAATTCTATGGAAGTTTGCTCTAAAATCAAATTCAAGTTGAAAGCCATCGATTTCAATTTTAAACCAACCGGCAGTCACTCCTTTAAAAGCAATTTTTTCAGTAAATGGGATATTCTTTTTTGCTAATATATAGTCAAAGGTGATTTTCTCGATTAATTCCTGATTGATTACCTTATCCTTTATTAAAGAGTTAGCATCAGAGGATTTATTTAATTCACTTAGCGTTAAACTATTACTTTGATCTGCTGCAGATTGATTTGATGTATTTATTTCTAATGGGTATTTGGTGACAACAAGCCCATCAGCTGAATAAATCGTAGCGGTGTGAATATATCGGTCTTTAGCAATATTTTGTGCTAACAACTCAAGCTGTAAATTATCATCCGATAATAGAGCTTCAGCGCTCGAATCGGCGGCTATTTTAACGATACTGTGAGCGTACTCTGAAGTCCTTTTAGCGACTAAATGTTCCACTTGGTAGTCTATGATATACCAAGCTAGAGAAAGAAAAGTACCTAGTAATATAAAAACAAAAGGGATCATACCCGTTAAGATATTGGGAGCTATATCTGATTTTTTTTTAGGGTTAGCTTGCGTTTGATTATTATTCATTAAATCATTGTAGCAATTTCGCATTCAAATAACTAATATGAAAGATGTACAGAATGAAAAAGCCTACTTATTCTATATTGAGGTATCATTGTGTTTCACTACAAGCAGCTTAAATATTATTAATAAAGTGAATGAATATGCCACAAACCATTACCAATGATCTTGATTACTTTTTTTCTGCGGCTGACGAGAGTGCTGTTCGCCTAACTTCAGAATATAAAAGTGATTTTTTAAGCCGCTCAACAATATGTAATATATCGTTATTTACTAATTTGATAGAGTCCGCACAGGATATTGAATTTAATACGTTACTTAATCATCTCACTCACTCTATTTTTTTTAAACGAAAAATTCAAGATAACTCTGTAATTTGGAAGTGTTTTATAGATCAAGGTGAGTTGCATGCATTTTTACAAAACATAGTTCAATATACTTCTTTTGATTACCTTATTTGGCCTAAAAACTACCAATCATCCCCTAAACTAATCGTCTTTGATATGGATTCGACTTTTATTCAAATTGAAGTGATAGATGAGTTAGCGAAAGCCCATAATGTTGGAGATAAAGTATCTCAGGTCACTGAAGCAGCTATGCGAGGTGAACTAGACTTTTCTGAAAGTTTAATTACTCGTGTTGCTTGTTTACAAGGTTTATCGAGCAGATCAATAGACCATATAGCTAACAGTCTGCCACTTTCATTTGGTGTTAACAGATTAGTTGATTGGGCGCATCAGCAAGGAATTAAAATCGCAATTGTTTCAGGTGGTTTCACTCCGTTTGTTGAAAAACTATCATTACAAATGAATTTACATAAAGTCAAAGCTAATCATTTACAAATAATCGATGAACATTTAACGGGTAAAGTATTGGGCGACATTGTTGATGCTCAAGCTAAAGCTGATTTTGTGAATGAATTGAAAAAGGAATTAAATTTAAAAAAAAATGAAATAATGAGTATTGGCGATGGCGCTAATGATTTATTAATGATGAAAGAAACAGGATTTAGCTTAGCTTATCGCGCCAAACCAGCCGTTGATAAAGAAGCTGGTGGTAGAATGAAATCAACTCATCTAGATAAATTAATTTCTGTTTTTAGCGGCTAAAATTAAAAGACATTTAAAATCAAAAACCACTTGAAGAAAAATCATAGTTAAGTTTCACACTGGGACGCTGTAAATAATAGCCTTGTATGTAACTAACATTCATCGGCCATAATGCCGCCAACATTGCAGCTTCTTCTACTTTAGGAATTATACTTAACTTATCCCGATTATGAATTTCATCAAGAAGTGATTCAACTCTAGCGATTGATTCGGGATCTAAATGTAGGTTATCGCCGATCTTATCTGATATTTTGACGTAATCCACATCAAGTTGATCGATCAACTGAACTTGCTCTAAATCTGTTCCAAACTTTGAAAGACAACAAACATACCCTTTACTCTTAAGGTTTGCTGTTAACGCAATAACACGTTTTAAATGGTTTGCAGCATCTTCTTCATCAAATTGAAATATGAGCCTATTTTTTTCAAGTTTACTTTTGATAAAAATTTTATCAATAAAGTCAACCATGGTGTCATCAATTAGAGAAACGCTAGATAAGTGAACAAAAATTTGTATGTTTTCATTTTTACAACTATTCACCGAACGAAGCGCTTGACTGATAATCCATTTATCTAATTTAACACCCAAGCCCACCATTCTTGCAATTGGGAAAACTTTATCGGCGCTTATTTCTTTGCCATCTTCATTAGTTAATCTTAACATTGCCTGGTATAAAGCTTTGTCTTCACCATGTAACTTAACAATAGGTTGAAATAGTAGTTTTATTCGGCCGGCATCAATAGCATCTTGAATTTGGCCAACTAACTTTTGATCGACACCTTCGGCAATATTCGCGACGGCTTTGTTATAAAGCTTAAATCCATCACCTTTATCTAGGCGCGCAGCGGCACTTAGAGCATCACTAATATATCGATTAGGATCTGAATTTTCTTCGCTTATTGGACAGATACCAATGCTAAACGTAACGGTATGAGTATGCCCTTCTATATCAAACAAATGATCTTTAATAGTTTCACAAAGTTTCTTTGCCAAATCTCTTGCTATCTTACTTGATTTGTCTTCAATTAAAATACCAAACGCATGATCCGTTAACCGCGCTAGAGTATAGCTTTCATCCACCCTATCGCTTAACCAACTTGCACACTCCTGGGTCACAGAATCAACACCAGGAATACCATATTCGCCGCGAATTTTATTGTGTTGGTCATATTCAATGTAAAGAAGGTTATAAGTACAAGATTTTTCAATAGCTCTTGCCTGAGTCAGTTGAATTTGCTCAGCAAAATAAACCTTATTATAAAGATCCGTGACCGTATCTAACGCGCTGATCTCTTTTAGTTTTTCTTCTAGCTCTGCGCTACCCGTTTCTTGTCGTATTAAAACTTGAGTACAGTTTTCATCTTCAAAATGAGCCTGTGATAATGACATAATCGCATCAAATACATCACCATCGGCTTTAGCCCCAGAAAAAGAGAAGTTATGTTGGTCATGATCGAGCATCATGTCTTTAAGATGCTTTTTAAATTCTTCTTGGTTCTTTTTATCAATAGTATCTAATGCTGGTACACAAAGAATTTCATCATGATCCGAGTAACCAAACAATTCTAAATAAGCCCGGTTTGCGTAAACATGCATGCCATCGTGAATGTACGCAATAGCATCTCTAGAACTATCTAATAATAATGAGCAACGTTTTTCACTTGACCTAAGCGCTAATTCCGCTTGAGTTTTTGCACGACGTACGTCTAAATGAAACAATTCTTTTTCCACTCGTAAGCAAAGCATTTCCAAATTAGAATGACTTGCTGTATTACTCGCGCCATAACTTAATGTTTCAATAAAGTTTTCATCGGTTAATTTATCAAACATTACAATTGCTGGTATATCTCTTCCGAATTGAGCTATTTGCTCAATTGCCTGCTTTGCGCACAAAGCATGGTGATCAGGGATTGCTAAGAGCAAGTCCGAAACTTTTTTCTCTAGTGCTTCAAGTAATTCTTCTTGAGATAAAACCTGAGTTGCTCGGACCGCATATCCACGATTTCTAAGCGCATTGATAATTTCTTCTGAATGGTTTGAAGATGGTTCTATTAACAATAAATGAATCGTTTTGATGTCTGTTGTCATCGTTTAGTAAAGTCCTTTACTCTTGATAGGATCAAAATTGCTAATCCAATAGCACTTCACTACATCGAAAAGCGGTGGTTTTTAGTCTATATTATTTAGTCGCCATATCTTATCGCACGTGTCGTAAGATGGTCTCTATAAATATTATTGTTAATTGTAACTAACTCATACCGATTTCAATAGCTTTTACACAATTATTTTAGTGAAAAGAGACATAGATCAAAATACCAATCTAAATACAATTTTTTCACCTCTTAATTTATGATTAATTAAATCAAATCCCAGACTCCATCTAAGTCTGGATCTACTTTATTAATGGGATCTAGTTTGGGTTTCTTTAAAGCCGTATGCGTGCTTATTTTATCGAAAGCAAATTGTCTAAAACTAGAGGACGAACTCACCTCTTTACTGAGTCGCGCCATATATTCTTCTGAGTATTCAGCGATACAAACTTTACTATTCAAATGAAATGATAATGGATTAGTAATCATAGTCTCGGACAATCCAACCCCCGTTAAAGCAGGTAATAACAAAGAGCGCTGGGATTTATTTTCTTGGCCTCGGCTATTCACAAGTTGTATATTAATAGACTTTGCATCAGGTGCTAAGAGTTGAATCCCCATTTGAACAGTACTATCTTTTACTTGGCGTTTCACCCAACGTACCACACCGATACTCCACTGCAAAAAACCGTCAGATGCTGTGTCAACAAAACCCAAAATTTGGCCTGTTTGTGCATTTTTAGGTAACTCTTCAGCAGAAAGTTGAATACAGTAGCCTCCTGGACTTATATTAACCAAACTACAAGTTTGTATTCGATAAGCATCTCTTACTATCGAATCTCGACTTCTCGCACCGGTTAACGGAGTTTCTGCTTTATCTTGTTCAGGACGATACAGCTTTGCCCAGACATCCTTACCTGTTTCAGCCGATGTGCTCAAATAATTTCTATCCAGACTGGCTTCCAATTTATTTTTCTCTTTCTCCATTTCAGTCAGCGTGGCATTCTTTAAACTTCCTTCCATTGTGTCCAGTGTATTATTTGTTGCAAAACCTTTTGTCGGATGCTCTTCCATTAAGCTTGCATTTCTTCTCATCTCATTTTCAGTTAATAAATAATGAGTCGCGGCCAAACCAATTGTCACTCGGATAGAATCATTACAAGCGGTTCTGGTAAAATTTCTTTGTGTGCCTTGATTCCAACAATGCATTAGATGTTTATAAATCATAGACTTTTCAGAATTCAAAGTCGCTTCAGTATTACTCAACATTATTTCTTTTTTAAATCTCTCTACCAATCCTGAAACCGAAAGCTTTACACAGGTTTCTGCTTCACGAGCCTTATATAAGCTATTTAAGATAGGTGCTTTTGCACTATTAAGATCAATGACAAAATGATGTTGATTAAGCGCATGAGCTTCGAGGGTAACTAACTCTATATATGCCGGTAACATAGTCCATAAAGTTTCAATTTCTTTTTGCCTTAGTTGATAAGGATTAGCTATGCTCATTAATAGAATTTGGATAAAATTACTTTTAACGTTGTGCTCAAATTCCTGACGGGGTACTTTAAATGTCATTTTTTCGATATTATTTTGACACGCTAATTGATACAGCATGTATAGTTCTCGCCATAATCGACTCGGTACAGAGGCATATAATTGGTAACATCGAAGAATAATTAGACCGTGATATTTAACTGCCATACCGGTGGTGGCAGCTAATAATTTTTTAGTCGATTTTTTTGAATTTTCTATTAATAAAGACTCGATTGTTGCGTGATAACCAAGCGACAATTCAGTTTGAATAGCCTGAACCAGCGCGGCAATCTTCTTTTGTTTTTCTGTTAAAGCAATATGTTTACTAATAAATTTTTTTTCTAAAGAATCAGATAAGCGTCTAGCTATCGGCTCCAAAATGTTTAGTATTGAAAAGCGTAATTCCGGGTTTAAAATGGATTGATTAGTCTCAACTAAAAGTCGATAAGTGCTCCTTGAACTATCTCTCAAGTTAGCCACAGGTAATTCTTCTACCCAACCTTGTATTTTCTTTGTAGAGAGTTCCACAGACGGCTTAAAACTTGGTCTTAACTCTCTGACAGTTAATCCTGAACTACCTTGCTTCATTCATAAAATCCCTTAACGGTTTACTAAGGATAATGGTCAGCAAACCAGTTATACCAAGAATGCGACCTATTTTATGCGGAGAACACATTATTTATTGTCTCAAAAGTAAAAAAAACCAGTATTTAGGAAAAATATTAATAATTAAACTCCGCACCACTAATAAATAGACTACTTTTCCTTAAAAGTCACGTACTTAGAAGAGATAATTAAAGAAAATTGTTTCTTTTTATGGCGGACAAATACTTGACTAATATATCCAAAAGTTAAAAAATGGCAATTTTGGAATATTCGCCCGAAATTTCTTGCACTAATTTCGGTACTAAGTATCCTGGTAGGTAGGCTGTAACATCTTTCATTATTTGAATTGCCGTCGATTTATCAACGTTGAAATGGCTTGCTCCTTCAACAGGGTCAAGTAAGTGTAAATAATAAGGTAGCACCCCCACCTCAAATAGTTTTTCACTTAGTTTACTTAATACAATGCTTGAAGCATTAACGTTTTTTAATAAAACGCTTTGGTTTAATATAGTGATACCTAAAGATGAATAGATCCTTAGTTGGTCAGCTAGTTCTTGATCAATCTCATTAGCGTGATTTACATGTAGCACTAAACTCACTGAAAATCGGCTATCAGAAAGTCGTTTTGCTAATTCGATAGTCAATCTTGATGCAATCATAACGGGCAATCGAGTGTGAATTCTCAATCGTCGAATGTGTGTAATCTTTTCCAACTCGGTTATCAATATTCCAATTGCTTGATCTTGCAACATTAAGGGGTCGCCACCACTTAATATGACTTCAGAAATAGTGTCATCTTTGGCAATATAATCTATTGCTAACGCTTGCGCTTTCGAATCAAATCGATGTTGCGGATAAGGAAAGTGACGCCTAAAACAATACCGGCAGTTTACCGCACAAGTACCGGCAATCATTAACAAGGCTCTGCCATGGTATTTATGTAATAAGCAGGTTGTTTCAGTTTTTTGTTCATTTAATGGATCTTTAACAAAACCCGCTTTCTTTTGTGTCTCCTCTATTTTTGGTAAAACTTGCTGTAATAAAGGGTCGAAAATATTTCCTTTTTCTATTTTGTCTGCATAGGAGAGTGGAACTCTCACTTTAAATTCGCTATCTTCAACTATTAAATGAGCAACTGTCTCTCTATTTATTCCAACATAATTAAGCAAATCATCCACATTGGATAATGCATTTTTTAACTCTCTCTTCCAAGATTTGAGCTGACAAGAGGGTTCTGAAACAGGTATGATTGGCGCAGAAATTTTCATTAGAACTAACTAGTTAGGTTTAACATATAAAATGGCATCATACACAACAAACGACTTTCGTTCAGGTTTAAAATTCATGCTTAATGGCGAACCTGTTTCAATTGTAGAAAACAACTTTGTACGCCCGGGTAAAGGACAAGCTTTTGCAAAAACTAAAGTCCTATTTTTGTTATCTGGAAGAACCATTGAAAAAACATTTAAGTCAGGCGAAAGTTTTGAATCCGCTGACGTAATGGAGACGGATATGGAATACCTTTACTCTGACGGAGAGTTTTGGCATTTTATGGACGCTGCAACATTCGAACAAGTGGCAGCTGATGAAAAAGCCGTAGGTGAAAACTTGAAATGGTTAACTGAACAAGATAAGTGCATGCTCACTTTATTTAATGGTGCGCCTATTTTAGTCACTCCTCCTAATTTTATTATTCAAGAAGTGGTAGAAACTGACCCCGGTTTAAAAGGCGATACATCGGGTAGTGGCGGCAAGCCTGCCACGTTAATCGCTGGTGCTGTTGTTCGAGTGCCTTTATTTGTTCAAATTGGTGATAAAATTAAGGTCGACACTCGAAATGGCGAGTATGTTTCAAGAGCTTAAGAATTTAGCTCTTAGCTTTCACTAGTCTTTATTTTATCAGCTTTCTTAACCTTCTTAACTGACTTTAAACTAGTAAGTTCATTGGCTTGTTTTTTTGTTATTCTATAAATTGAATCAATTCGACATTTGATAGAATAATTAGGTACGCTTATTGAATCGAATTTAGCATGTAAAGTAGAGCCCGAATTATGCACAACAATCGTCTGCGTAAAATTCAAGTCATGACAATAACCAATTAAATCAATTAGGTATGGTTTGCTAAATGATGTACTTAAAATCAAATATTGATTATCTAAAGATCGCCAACCATGAAAGTTAAAAGACGTTATCTTCTTTTGTGATTGTAATTTATTTTCTTTAACATACTCAGCATAAATGGACTCCTTTTTATCTTTATTTTTCTCTAAAGTAGCACAGCTGGCGACTAACAATGTGATAATGATTAGGGCAATGGCGTTTTTCATATAAATTCTCCAAGTCTGATTACCAATTTGGTTTATTTGGGTCGGAGTTGCATTTAGAGCTAGAGCTATTACAACTCAACGGTGTAAAGTTATACTAATGTTAGCCAAAGTGAATTCAAAAACGACTCCGACCCCATTTGCTGTAAACTATACGCTTAGATAGCTATTTAAGCGATTAGTTCACCTCTATCATCGTGAAAATTTGTAATAAACTGAATTCAAACCATATGCCCAATATTAAGAATATTATTCTAGAAAGAAATCGACTCTTTGAAGAGACCAGAGCATTCTTTAAAGCAAGAAACGTTTTAGAAGTCGATACAGCTCTGATCAGAAATTATAGTGTCACTGATCCATACATGACAGCTTACTCAGTGATAGATGATAACGCTGTAAATAAAGGTTATTTACAGACTTCTCCTGAATACGCGATGAAAATATTACTCAGCAAAGGCTCCGGTGATATTTTTCAATTAAGTAAAATGTTTAGAGCTGAAGAAAAAAGTCCTATCCACTCGTCAGAATTTACCATGTTAGAGTGGTACAGAATTAATCTTAACCATTTTGATTTAATAAACGAGACAACTGATTTTATTCAACAGATCGTTGGAGAAAAAAAAATCAGCATCCACCAATATAGAGATATTTTCATCTCTATATTGGAAGTCGACCCATTTTATATCGAACTTAAAGAATTAGAAATATTCACTCGAGCACAGTTGGGTGACATTCCTTCCGACCTTTTATTTGATAATTATTTAACCTTACTTTTTTCTGAAATAATAGAACCTATGTTTGATCCAGATGAAATCACAGTCATACATGCTTATCCTACGTCCCAAGCAAGTCTCGCTAAAACAAGCGAAAAAAGTGGACTAATCACAGCGGATAGATTTGAAATTTATTTAGGTGGTATTGAGTTAGCTAATGGCTTTAATGAGTTAACTGATGTACAAGAACAACGAGATAGATTTGCAGAAGATAAACTAATTCGCAAATGCAATAAATCATCTCAAGTCGAAATAGATGAAGAGTTTCTTGACGCTCTAAAGATAGGTATTCCTGACTGCGCAGGTGTAGCTTTGGGAATTGATCGGTTATTAATGATCAAAACTGGTGCGAAGAACCTTTCAGATATTATTTTATGAATGACATCCAAATCAGTTTAAAACATAAGAAACCAATTCTCTATACTTTTAGACGATGTCCTTACGCCATACGCGCAAGACTAGCGATCCAATTAAGTGGAGTTGAGGTTGAGTATAGGGAAGTCTTATTACGTGAGAAACCGGCTGAAATACTTAAAGTATCACCTAAAGGAACTATTCCGGTTTTAATTATTAATAACGAAACCGTAATTGACGAAAGTCTAGACATTATATTCTGGGCATTACAACAATCAGATCCTAAGAACTTACTGACTTGTAGTGTAGTAAGCAAAGCGAAAAATTTAATTCATCTAATTGATACGGAGTTTAAAGCTAAACTTGATTTATATAAATACGCTGTCAGGTTTCCCAAAAAATCTGAAGTTGATTATAGAAATGATTGTCTTCTTTATTTACAAGAGCTAAATGAATTATTAGAAAGGAATAAATACTTATTTGGAAGCAATCTAGGTATCGCTGATATTGCAATTTTTCCTTTTATTCGACAACTTGCTTTTGTTGATAAACAGTGGTTCGATTCTACTGAGTATGTCTATTTAAAGGCTTGGCTTAGCAGAAATTTGGAATCGGAGTTGTTTCAACAGAGCATGGTTAAAAGAGAAGTTTGGAAAGTTTAAAGGATTTTTTAATTGATTTTCACTAAAACTAATACTAGTTTTTTTCATCTAGTGAAAAAAATCACTCATTTACGCCAATATTTTTTGTGTTCTTATTTTTTCACCTTTTAATACATCATCAATAGTTGTAAATTCCATTCTTTCTATTCATACATTTTATTAGGATTCACATCCCAACTTATCAAAGTAGACCTAAACTATAGTTAGGTTCCGAAATAACTATTTTACTTTTGGCAGTTCCAGCAAATTTGAAAATTGCCTTCATTTTCCTCAGAGCAATACTTACAGATCCAAGGTTCTTTTATTTTCGGGTTATTCACTCTTTCATCAATTAAAATCTTAGCGCGCTCAATTTCCTCAGGATTATTAATCCAGAGTTCAAGCCAGTTAGCCATTCCAAACTCCGCACCCATGGTATTCCCATGTTCATTTTTTAACATACAATCAATATTGTTTAGTTCAAGAATGTTTTTAGCGGAATAGACTAGAGACATGTTTTCATTAGTATAAATTAGTTTCATTTTAAGTTGGTACTCTCAATTGTGTAAGGTGTCGGCGTATACCATCTAAGTATTTGAAATACTGAGTGCATTGCTAATGAGCCATTAGCGAAATGAAAGCCTATTGTTTAGTGGACTCCAGTTATGCGTTGGTACAACCTAACCGCTAAAGATTGGAAACCAACTTCTGCCCTAATATCAGATCAGCCTCTATCTTCACAGCCTCATCCCATTGCCAATTTTTATTTTCCATTAGTAAAACAACTGTAGAACCTAATTTAAAACGTCCCATTTCCTCACCCTTTTTAATAGAGACCTCTCTAGGGTTATATTTCCAAGTTCGGACTTTTTTACGCGATGGTGGGGTTATATTGCCAGCCCAGGTTGTTTCAATGCTGCCGACAATTGTTGCACCGACTAAAACTAAAGCCATTTTCCCGAACTTGGTTTCAAAAACATTAACGACTCGTTCATTTCTTGCGAATAATCTTGGTACATTTTGGGCCGTTAGTGGATTTACTGAAAATAATTGTCCCGGTACGTGAGACATTGAGATTAACTCACCATCACAAGGCATATGAATCCGATGATAATCTTTAGGCGCTAAGTAGATTGTACAAAACTCGCCATTATCAAAATCATTTGCAAGATTTTTGTCACCACCTAACAACTCTATTGTTGAATAATGATGATTCTTTGCTTGAACGATTCTTCCATTTTCAATTTTTCCAAACTGGCTCATTGCACCATCTACTGGCGAACAAAAAGCATTTTCTGTTACATCAATGGGACGCGTTTCCACTTTAATGGCGCGAGTAAAAAAATCATTAAAACAAGCGTACTTAGTTAACTCCGGTTCCACTGCGATAGACATATCAATGTTATAAGCTTTAACAAATTTTGTGATAAATATATCTTTAAACCAAGGCGTTTTAACCTTAGCTAAATGACCCGCCATTACCGAAACAAAATGCTTTGGTAAAATATATTGAAGGGTTATTTTTAATTTTTCTGTTATTGACATGCTTAACTCTATTTTTAATTATCGTAAAAGAAGTAATGGGCAATTCGTAGCATCGAGCATTTTAGCGGTAAAACTACCCATCAAAAAATCTCTGAATCGATTATGGCTAAAAGCACCCATCAACATAATATCAATATTATTTTCCAACTGATAAGACGCTAATGCATCATGCGGGACGCCTTCTAAATGAGCACAGGTGGTTTCTATTCCAGCTTTATTTAAAATTTCTGAAGCCTCATCTAATAAATCGGCAGAAGCTTTTCCTACATTCACTAAATGACAAATCATGTCTTTAAATAACGTTCCAGTTGCCATCATTTGTAATGCCATTTTTGATGAATCCTTACCATCGTATGCGAGCATAGTTGCCTTTGGCGTTGAGAACAACCTGTTAACGACTAATACAGGCTTATGCATTGCTCTAATAATTGATTTTATTTGCTGAACCGTATGATCATCATTTTCATCGTCAGCAGTTTTTTCCAATTTAGTTAGAACTCCAATAACCATCACACGCATTTCATCTTTTAAATCGATCAAAGATTCAGCCAACCCACCATGATGTTGGTAAGTTTCAACCTGCTCAAGACCTAATTTTATAACATAATCTTTTGAATTATTTAGCATTAGTCGACCTTGTTCAATCAAAGATTTAGCAAGATTCTTTTCATTCTCAGTTATTTCATTCAATGATGCTTGCTCACTACTGAGACCTAAAGCTGCTGAGTGATTACTTACTGCATTATTATGAACAGGTTCTATCGTATGCAATAATTTTAAAGATCTATTAGTTACTTTTGCAATCCAAGTCGCGTAATCACAAACTGATTGGCTAATACTTGATTCATCAATACAGGCTAATATTTTTTCACCTGAAAATATTAGGTCGCATTTGTTTTGTTCCGTTACAGATGCAGAGAATCTATTTTCTAAGTTCGCCACTAGTGACCTCCTAATACTTTTTCTAGTTCTTCAGGTTTATCATGTACTCCAAAGCGATCAACTATGGTTTCACTCGCTCGGTTTAAGCCTATTATTTTAACACTAGCGCCTTCTTTTCTAAATTTAATGACCGCCATATCTAAAGAATGAACGGCTGTAATATCCCAAAAATGAGCGAGGCTTAAGTCAATAACAATATTTGAAACAGCTTCTTTAAAGTTAAAATTATGCAAAAATTTAGCCGAAGAATTGAAAAATATTTGACCATGAAAAACATAAGTTCGCGTATCACCATTATCACTCAACTTATTTTCTGCATACATAAAGTGGCTTATTTTATTAGCAAAAAACAAAGAAGCTAAAAGAACACCGACGAAAACGCCGTAGGCTAAATTATGCGTCCAAACTACCATTAGAACCGTCGCGATCATCACTACGTTGGTTGAAAGTGGATGGTTCTTTAGGTTTTTGATCGAGTTCCAATCAAAAGTTCCTATTGAAACCATGATCATAACTGCAACCAAAGCAGCCATTGGTATCTTAGCAACCCAATCATTCAAAAATACAATCATTATTAATAATACACTACCTGCAACCAATGTCGATAGACGTCCTCGACCACCCGATTTGATATTAATAACGGATTGACCAATCATTGCACACCCTGCCATACCACCTAAAAATCCAGCGCCTATATTGGCAATACCTTGGCCTTTACACTCTCTATTTTTGTTACTATTGGTATCCGTTAAATCATCCACAATCGTTGCCGTCATTAAAGATTCAAGTAAACCTACAATGGCTAAAGCCATTGAGTATGGAAAAACGATTTGAAGCGTCTCAAAATTAAGTGGAACTTCTGGCCATAAAAAAATTGGTAAGGTATCTGGCAACTCACCCATATCACCAACGGTTCGAATATCTAGCCCAACTAGCATCGCAAAAGCGGTTAATGACAATATACAAACAAGCGGAGAAGGTAATAATTTTCCAATAACTGGAACGTAAGGGAATAGATAGATAATACCTAATCCAGTAGCCGTCATCGCATAAACATGCCATGTGACATTAGTTAATTCAGGTAACTGCGCCATAAAAATAAGAATAGCCAACGCATTTACAAAGCCGGTAATAACCGAGCGTGAAACAAAACTCATAAGACTACCAAGCTTTAAATAACCCATAACAACTTGAATAACGCCAGTTAACACGGTTGCAGCTAATAGATACTGTAGTCCATGTTCCTTGACTAAAGTGACCATCAATAAAGCCATCGCTCCCGTAGCGGCAGATATCATGCCCGGACGGCCACCTATAAACGCTATAATGACTGCTATGCAAAAGGAAGCATAAAGACCAACTTTTGGGTCAACGCCCGCTATTATCGAAAAAGCGATTGCTTCTGGGATTAAGGCTAAAGCAACTACTAGACCAGCCAGTACATCCCCTCGAATATTACCAAACCAATCATTTTTGGTAGAGTGAAGAAGCATAAATAAACCTATAAATTAAGAGTGTAACGACAAATCGCCGAGCATAATGAAGTGGACGCGGATTCTACCTAAAGGTGGTTAGAGTTTCAATTTTATTAGTCTTATTCTATTAATCTAGCACTATAACTCTAAATATGACTACAACTACAAGTCTAATTCAGCTATAAGTTTACAAACCCGTTGCTTATGGTTAAAGCCTTTGAATTTTATTTCTTGCAAGGAGGAAAATTCGAAGTCATTTTTACAATGCGCATAAATAGAATAACTCACTGATATTTCGCCTGGCTTTGAATATGATTCCAAACGTGAGGCAAAATTAACCCCGCTACCAACGGCTCTAAACGCCATAATGTCTTTAGAACCGAAATTACCAACCGTTGCAAAGTCTTGATGAATCCCCACTCGTAATTTCACATCATGGTCAAAACCAGCCTCAAGCCACTGCTCGGCAAGGTTTTTCATTTCACTTTGCATCTCTAAAGCTAATTTTGCCGCATTCTTAGCTTGTAGCTCTTTATCTAAACTATCAATAGCGCCAAACAGTACAACGAGACCATCACCTAAAATTTCATTCAATATACCACCATGCTTTTCGATCATATGGCCCATTTTAGTTAAAAAACTATTCAGGATTTCAGTAATGACTTCTGGTTCAAAGCGATCTGATATGCTCGTAAAACCCGAAAGATCGGCAAATAAAACCGTGATTTTTTTACGTCTAGCAATTAAAGGGTTATTACCATCGTCTGTTACAATTCTTTTTACCATTTGCTTAGGAAAGTAGCGTCCTAATTTTTCACAAGCGACTTGTAGAGTTTCTGAATGTTGTTTTTCTCTTTTTGCTTCAACCAATTGATGCAAAAGATGCATAGTATTAATTCTGCCTAAAAGCACTTTTCGTTCAATCGGCTTTGTTACATAGTCATTCGCGCCAGCGGCAAACCCTGCAGTGACATCTCCCGGTTGGTTTCTTGCTGACAACAATAAAATGGGTAACTCAATAGCTGAATATTTTTCTCTTAATGTTCTAGTCACTTCATAACCAGACATTCCTGGCATCATAATATCTAGGATGGCTAAATCAAATTTTTGTTCCAGTCCAATGCGTGTTGCTTGAACGCCATCTGTCGCGTTAACCGTTTTGTACCCATTCATTTTCAACAGATCACTTAACACTTGTAAATTAATAGGGTCATCATCAGCAATCAATACCACACCTTTATTTGGCATTGAGTCATCCCACTTTTGATCGTTATTTTTATTACTAGGTTCTTCTGATGTGGCAATAAAATCAGGTTTATCAAACGCATCATTTTCACTTTCAACTTCATCACTTTCATCGCTTTCAACATGAACGTTATCGAGCCAACAAGGCAATGTGAC
>JBLIBL010000059.1:0-20427 GCA_047633355.1 Polaribacter sp. | reverse complement strand
TACGCGCACCTTACTACATTAATGCAGAAATATTTTTAGATAATTTAACCAGCGGTTTTAAAAGTTTGTATAAAGAGATACAAAAAGAAATTCGTAGTCAATTGTAGGCCTCTATTCTCAAGCATAATTTTACTACAATGATGCTAATGAATATCCCCTTCCAAAAAAAAATAATAGCCAACAAAAAAAGCATGAAAATAAGGTATAGTCTGGTAGGCTAGACCTTAGAAAGTATTAACTTTATTTAACAATTATCAAATTAGTGAAAAATAATAAGGACAAAAGAATGAAAATAGGCATCATTGTCGGAACTCGCCCTGAAATAATAAAAATGGCGCCGGTAATAAGAGAATGTGAAAAACGAAATATTCCTTATTTTATTATTCATTCAAATCAACATTACTCCAAGGAAATGGACAGTATTTTCTTCGAAGAATTACATTTACCCGCTCCACACTATAATTTAGGTGTAGGGTCTGGCTTGCACAGTAACCAAACAGGTAACATTTTAATTAAAATGGAACCTATACTGGTAGATGAAAAACCTGATGTTGTTTTAGTTCAAGGCGATACGAATACTGTTCTAGCAGGTGCATTAGCAGCATCAAAACTCAACATTAAAGTTGGACATATTGAAGCTGGACTTCGTAGTTATGACAGGACAATGCCAGAAGAAACCAATAGAATAATGACAGATCACATAAGTGAATATTTATTTGCTGTTGGCCCAAATCAAGAAAAAATATTAAGAAGTGAAGGTATCGATAACAATAAAATTCACACCGTGGGTAATACTGTATCTGATTCACTTTTTCAGCATTTAGAGATTTCAGCTCAAAAAAGTAATATTTTATCTCAGTTAGCGTTAACTGCCGGGGAATACTTTTTAGTTACCGCACATCGAGCATCTAATGTAGATTTTCGAGAAAATCTACTAGAGTTACTGAATCTTTTCGATGAAATGTATAAGCAATACACTCAACAAATTGTTTGGCCAATTCACCCCAGAACACAAGCAAAATTAAAAGAATTCTCTATTGAAGTACCACAATACTTACAACTTATTCAACCCGTTGGTTATTTAGACTTCATTCAACTCCAAAAAAATGCCAAGTTAATATTAACTGATTCTGGTGGCATTCAAGAAGAAGCATGTTTATTAGGCGTTCCTAGTTTAACGTTAAGAGAAAATACTGAACGTCCAGAAGCTGTAGAAGTTGGTGCCAGTGAACTTGTTGGTCGTAACGCAGAGAAAGCGCTTAATGCGGCTAAAAAATGGTTAAGTCGAGACGATTACTCATGGAAAAATCCTTTTGGTGACGGCCATGTTGCTGAGTATATATTGGATATTATTGTTGCCGATAATACTGATAAAAAAAATGATGACATCATCACTAAAAATGAAACTATCGCAGTTATAGGTATGGGTTACATGGGGTTACCTATTGCAAGTCTGCTAGCTGAAGCCGGCTACTCAGTGACGGGGGTTGACTTAAATAAAGAAAAAGTAATCAACATCAATAATGCTGAATGCCCGTTTGACGAAATTGGCTTGCCTGAACTTATTATTAAAGTCGTTTCACAAGGCTTTTTGAAAGCATCGACAACAATTCCTTCAAGTGACACCTACCTTGTTGCAGTTCCCACACCACATAAAAATAGCCGATGTGATCGCAGCTATGTTTTTTCTGCTGTCGATGCCATAGCTAAAGTAGCTAAAAATGGTCAAACCGTTATTATTGAATCTACAATTTCACCACAAACAAGTAAAGCTGTGGAAGAACGTCTTGCAAAAACAGGGTTAAATATTGACGTTGTCCATTGTCCAGAAAGAGCAATACCAGGACAAACTTTGCATGAGTTAGTTAATAATGATCGTATCATCGGCGCAGAAAATATAGCAGCACAACAGAAAGTGAAAGCAATTTATCAAAGCTTTGTTAATGGTGAAATTTTCTTAACTGATTTAACTACAGCTGAATGTATTAAATTGGTTGAAAATACTTCTCGTGATGTAGGCATTGCTTTCGCAAATGAGCTTTCTGAAATATGTGAAGAGTTAGAAGTTGATGTTTATGAAGTAATCAAACTTGCTAATCGCCACCCAAGAGTTAACGTGCTGACACCTGGTCCTGGAGTTGGTGGTCATTGTATTCCAATTGACCCATGGTTTTTAGTTGAAACCACAAAAGCTGGCGAATTAGTAAGGCTTGCTCGTAATATCAACGATCAACGTCCCATCATTGTAGCGAGTAAAATCGATGAATTAGCTAAAACTTTTCAAGCTAAAAAAATTGGGGTTTTAGGTGTCGCCTATAAGCCTAATGTTGATGACTGCCGCGAAACACCTGCTGAGCCAGTATATAAACATC
This sequence comes from Polaribacter sp., assembly GCA_047633355.1. Classification (GTDB taxonomy): domain Bacteria; phylum Pseudomonadota; class Gammaproteobacteria; order Enterobacterales; family Kangiellaceae. The sequence continues at coordinate 18,055 of JBLIBL010000059.1, read as the reverse complement.
TACAAAGCATGGGTTATGAAGTGAAATATCATGACCCGCATGTTGCAGCTTGGCAATGCGAACGTATTGAATCATTAAAAGAAATGGATGACTGGGCAGATATTTTAGTGATAGTGACAGCACATAATGAATATAAAGCACTAACGTCAACTAAAAAAATATTTGACGCCTGTGGTTTATTAAAATAAACACCGTAAATTAGCTACGTTTTAAAAGAAAATCGCTGTAAATGATAATTCATTATAGCGATTTTTTTATTATAGTCTTTATATCTATCCAAAATATCAATACTATTGATCAATGTCTTCCATAAGGACACTCCATGTTTAATTATGAACAAGCTTTTTCTCGGAATTTAGGTTGGGTAACAGAAGAAGAACAGACGACACTTAAAAACAAACGTATAGCAATAGCAGGCGCTGGTGGTGTTGGTGGTGTTCATTTGCTTACGTTAGCTAGGTTGGGCGTATCAAATTTTAATATTGCCGATTTTGATGAGTTTGAAGTACATAACTTTAACCGTCAATCTGGTGCGTTTATGTCAACACTTAATCAGCAAAAAGTTGATGTTATGGACAGAATGGCTAAGGACATTAATCCTAAAGCTGATATAAAGTTATTCCCTAAAGGCGTCTTCGAATATAATGTTGACGAATTTCTTGAAGGAGTTGACTTATATGTTGATGCACTCGATTTCTTTGCACTTGATGCAAGAAAAACTGTTTTTAAAAAATGTTACGAAAAAAACATTCCTGTAGTAACCGCTGCGCCTTTAGGTATGGGTTGTGCTTTCTTATGCTTTATGCCAAATAAAATGTCTTTTGAAGAGTATTTTCGTTTTGAAGATAAACAAACCGAAAACGACCAGCTTATTCAATTTCTGATTGGTTTATCACCTGCAATGTTGCAACGACCTTACCTTGTTGACAAAACACGGGTCAGTTTTACTGAAAAACGAGGCCCTTCAACACCAATGGCAGTAAATTTATGTGCAGGGATCGCGTGTACTTATGCCTTAAAAATATTGCTAAACCGTGGAGATGTTCTCTGTGCGCCTTATGGTTTGCACTTTGATGCCTATAGAAATAAATTTGTAAAAACTTGGCGACCATTTGGTAATGCCGGTTTAATTCCTAGAATAATGTTTCAGATTGCTAAAAGGATTGTCAGTAAGTAGACTAGTGGTAATAAACACTGCGAACATAACTTGAGGCATATATTGCTTCTCCCTTATGTAAAAAGGATTTAAAATGAAAAACAAGTACTTTAAGCTACTTTACCCAGCTCTAATGTTGACGCTGCTCTCTTGCTCGTCGCCAAAAGACAATGCTGAATTACTGCAAGAAGCAGAAGCATTTATCCTAGATGATAAGGCTCCCTCAGCCGTCATTAACCTAAAGAATATTTTACAAAATGATCCAAATCATAGTAAAGCTCGTTATTTACTAGGCAAAATCTATTCAAATGCAGATAGTTTTAAAAATGCAGAAAAAGAATTACGGCGATCAATAGAAGAAAATCCAAATAATAAGAAGGCTATATTGCTACTCGCTAAGGTGCAGCTTTCTCTAACAAAGTTTGAAGATTTGTTAGTGATATTAGACAAAGTCGACTTTGATGAAGATAACGATAAAGTTTTTGCTCTGTTACTCATCACTCAAGCTAATTTAAGTTTAAATAGGTTTGATATTGCCAAGAATACTATTGATAAAGCAAATAACATCAACAGCAAATCATCACATACTTTATTAGGAAAAGCCTTAATTGCATCTTATGAAAGTAATGAAATTGAAGCACTGTCTTTTTTAAATACTTTATTAGCACAAGACAAAAAATACGCACAAGCATGGTTATTAAAAGGAAGTGTATACAGTAAGCAGAAAAAATATAAAAAATCTGCAGAGGCTTATTTAGAATACTACTATTTAAAACCTCAGAATTTTGGCATCCGAATTTTAGCCGCTTATAATTTAATAAAAGCGTCAGAATTTGAACTTGCATCTCCTCACATTACTGACTTACTTAAGTCTAATGAAGAGCATCCTACAGTAAACACCTTAGCTGCACAGCTAAGCTTTATTGATAAAGATTACTCCCGTGCTAAAGAGCTTGCTGATAGAGCAAGTATGAATAACAGCAATAGCCTTGCGCAGCTAATATCTGGTTTGAGTAGCTTTTATTTAAACAACTTTGAACAAGCTTACTACCAATTGAGTGCTATTTCAGATGCTTTGCCTAAAGATCATCAAGCCCATAAAATATTAGCAATAACTCAAATCAAGCTAGGTTATAGTGATGAGATGAATGAAACATTGCAAGGTGTTGAAAACTTTTCAAGTGATGATGCATCATTATTTGCAGGTATGGGTCTTGAGTTAGCACAGCAAGGAAACGAAAAAGATGCTGCTAAAATGTTTTCACGGGCAATAGATTTAGCCCCAGAAAATGCAAAAATAATCGCCCAACGAGGTTTATTGAAAATATTTAATGGTGACTTAACGGGAATTGATGATCTTCAAAAATCTATTGTACTGGAGCCAACATTAAAAGTGGCAAATATCACCTTAGCGATGACATACCTAAAGCAAGGAAAAATAGAAGAAGCCACTAATATTGCTGATAAATGGTTGCAGCTTGAACCTGATAACGTTGCTGCAATTTTACTTAATGGTAATGTTGCTTTAAAATCATCAAGAAATGATGACGCTATATCATTTTTTCAACAGGCAAGAAAACTTGATCCAAGCAATCCTACTCCCATCTTTAATTTAGCTGTAATTCACTTTGAAGATCAAAAGTATAATTTATCAAATGAATTTATCGAAAAAGTTTTAGCTATAGATATTGAGTATGCATTCGCTTACCGTCTTGCTATACAAAATTCTATAGCCCTTAATAAAGAGTCTGAATTAGAAGTAAAGCTTAATCAAATATTATTAGAAAATCCTGAAAGTGTATGGCCAAAATTAATATTAGCAAGACGATATACCGTAAAAGGACTTTACGTAAAAGCCATAAAATTACTTGAAACCATTACAAACTACAGTACTTTACCAAAAGCTTTTTTTGTTGCATCTATAGATGCCTATATTAAAAATGATCAACAAGAATATTTAAATGTTTTTTTTGAAAACTGGCGTAAAGCACAACCTAGTAATGTAGACGCTTATGTTTCACAAATTGATATATTTGAAAAGAAACAAAATTATTTAGAGGCTTTAGCCTTAACCCGAAAAGGTCTTTCCCAAGAAAACTTAAGAACAAACTTCAGATTACTTTCTTTAGAAGCACATTATCTAATTGCCACATTACAAGCAGAGAGTGCAGCAAGAAAAGTTGCTCACTTGGCTAGTATAAAACCTGAACATGCATTTGTATTAAGACTTCAAGGTCAGATCGCTTTATCTAGAAATCAGTATGGATCTGCAGTTGATTATTTAACTCGCTCAAATGCATCGAACAAAAATACGATTACCGGTTTATATTTAGTAACCGCATATAGGAGTCTGCAAAAAGAAGATGAAGCCATAACTTTTTTAGAGTCTGAACTAACAAACAATCCTGAAAATGTTGCTTATGAAAGAATATTAACAGAGCTTTACATAGCAAAATCACCTGATAAAGCGATAACGAAATATCAGAAAATGATTATTAATAACTCTAATGATATACTTGCTTTAAATAACTTAGCTTGGCTACTGTATCAAAAAGACCAGTTATCTGAAGCACTTAAGTATGCAAAACAAGCATTGGCATTAGCGCCTAATCACCCCCAAATACTGGACACAGTAGGGATTATTTTGCTTAAACAAAACAATTTAGCCGAGTCAATAGTATCATTACGTAAAGCTAATGAAATGGCGCCTACTGATAAAGATATTTTGCTACATTTAGCACAAGCTTATAACCAAAATGGTGAAAAAATCAAAGCAAAAGAAATAGTTAATTCGTTTAGTGATAAAGAAAAAGAAAAATGGAAGTCAGAAATAGAAGCCATTACCTCTTAGCTAGATCATTTTAAGAAAAAGAGCCTTAGGGCTCTTTTTCATTACTTATATTGGAACACCTGTGCTTTTAACTAACAAATATTCTCCTCTTATTATTTTAACACTTTTATATTGTGTGATAGCCGCATTGCAATTACCTATTATTTTTAATATTTGGCAATACAGTTTTGATGATGGTACCTACTCCCATGCTTTTTTAATTCCCGTTATTTCCGTATACCTTTATTTTGTTTTATGGGAGGAGAATAATCTTATATTTCGCGAAAAACTTAATCATATAGCGGTTGGGTGCCTTTTTATTAGCTGTTATTTATTGTATGTTTTTACCATCGCCCAATTTTCAACAGGCTATAGAATTGCCTTAATACTCATAATAAGTAGCTCTACTGCAGTTATTTTTAGGTGTACTTTTAAAATGCTATTTCCTGCATTATTTCTGATTTTTCTTATACCTGTTTGGGGAAGTTTGACACAAACACTACAAAGTTTATCGACCTTAGCTGTTACTCAATTAATGGCATTAACAGCAATACCTGTTTTCGTAGAAGAAAATTTTATAACCATACCAGAGGGAGTTTTTGAAATTGCTGGTGGTTGCAGCGGACTTAGATATTTAATTGTTTCATTAGCAATATCTAGCTTATATATCTTTTTAAATATTAAGAATAATAAGCATGCCTTACTATTCTTATTTTTTGCCATTTTTGGAGCGCTATTTGCTAACTGGATAAGGATTACCTTGCTTATTTTGATTGGGCATTACACCAATATGGAAAGTGAATTAATGACAGACCATAACTCCTTTGGCTGGTATATTTATATTCCTTATATGATGGCTTTATTTTATTTTGGTCAGCGCTTAATTGATAATAGTGACACCAAGGAAGGTATAACCATTATTCCCCCTTCATTAACTAAATTATCATACCAACCATTAATGTCTTGTTTGCTTTTGCTCGTCATTAGTTCTACATACAGTAAAGATCTACTTTTGACCTCAACCAAAAAGATAGTTTCTGAAAGTTGTATAACCAAAGATACTGATAGCCCCCAACCCACCATTCATAATTACCTGAAAGTTTGCACAGTAAACAACAACCGCGGACAAATGACTTCCTATTTTTTTAATGCCATTAATCTTAATAACAAAGCAGACTTTTACCTGAACGAGTTTATTCCTCGGGAATGGACGCTATTAAAACAAGAGGATCTAAAAACAGTTCAAGTAAACACCTTAATTAAAGGAAATAAGTATTATCTTGTTAGCTATAGTTTTATTAGTAATGGTCAATTTGTTAGTACCCCATCGGCCCATAAAAAAGTAAAATTAGTGAATGCGCTAAAGTTAACAGGGAATAGTTCATTAGAGTGGCAAACAACGCCTTGTGTCGATAAATGTATTCAAGAAATATCAATATTAAAAGAAAGCTTACAGACACCTTAATTGTTGTCAGATTATTTTACACTTGCGATAGGATTACAAACAAGAAAATACTTAAGTAACTGTAAGCTAATAGCTTATAACACATGGCACAACAGATGCATTATGTTTAGTTAGATGTAAAATGAAACCACTTTTATTAGATAGCTACTAGATAGCAAGGAATAATTATGAACACTAAACTCAAATTATGCGCAGCAGTATTAGCTGCTACTTTAACAACTACAGCAAGTGCAGGCGTTGTTACTGAATGGTCATACCAAAATCAAGCTGGCTTTACTAATTGGTCTGGAACTACTGATACAACTACTACTGGTGATGATGTTATTGCTACAGGTAATTCTTCTGTTGGTGCTGGTGAAAATGACTTGACTGTTAATAGTGCCAATATTATTGATTCAAATCTTGATTCTGTAGTTAATGGTGATGATTTAGCGCTTGCAACTAAATTAACATGGGGTACGCCAGCAGCAGGCTCTGGAAACCCACAAAGTAGTTTAGAAATAGAAAGCCCTTTAACAGGTAATATGGCAACTAATGATTCAGATTTTGCAGCTGGTACTGGTTTGATTCACGAAAACTGGGTTGTTATTGGTGATACCCTTCAAGGAGGATTAGTTTTTGATGCTTTAGCACTTACTCCATCAGCATGGAATGACGAAGGTGATAGTACCGCTGAATTAGAAGACCCAGCTAACAATCCATACTTTGCTCCTCAGTTAGGCTTTGTTATGGCGTTTTCTGAAACACCTAATAGCCAATCTGGTACTTGTGATATTGGTGATGGCGAAGCAAACGGTCAAGGTAACAACATTAACGGTTGTGGTGATGTTTTTGCCTTAACTATTCCTGTTGGAGCAAGTGGTATCGTAGTTGGTGATAATTACTTAGAATTTTCAGTTCCATTTGCCTTAAAAAACGCTGCTGGCGAAGACATTGCCGGTTGGAGCGATACGCAATACATGGTTACTACACGTTTATCAGGTTTGTCAGTACTTAGTTCTGAAGTAAGTGTTTGTGGTCCTCAAGACGAATTTTTATGTGTCGGTTTTGTTACTATTGAACAAACAACCAATGAATTGGTTGCTGGTTTTAAAATAAGCACTGTTCCAGAGCCTACTGCAATTGCTCTATTCGGTTTAGGCTTAATTGCTACTGGTTTCGCTGGTAGAAGAAGACGTTCTCTTTAGTCTTCAGCTACAACTTTTAAAAACCGACTTTATTATGTCGGTTTTTTTTACACTTTTATTTCACTAAAATACAATACCAGTAAACACTTACTACCTGCTCTAAATATCTAAGGCCACCTATGCTAGCCACAATAAAAAAACTCATATTAATCTTGCCATTTTGTTTACCCATATTTTTCTTGCATGCCCAAACGAGTAACCCTATTTGTAAGCCAACCCCCATTCTTGGCCAAGCTTTTTATGTATCTCATGAAGGTGTTGACTACAAAGCTGATGGGAGTTGGGCACATCCTTGGAAAACAATTAAATATGCGCTTTATAAAATAGCCGATGGAAATACCTTAATTATAAAGCCGGGTATTTATACTGGACGTGTTCGCATAGAAAAAGCCTTTCCTAAGGGCTTATTAGTGAAGTCAGAGATCCCCTATCAAGCGAAACTCACGCATAGCCAGAGAATAGTGATATTAACCGATAAAGCGTCAAATATAACTATTGAAGGCTTTGAAATCACCCATAACAGTCCAGAATCATCACCGTTAGTAGTGCATATAGATGGTGGCGGTAAAAAAACCGTAAAGAATATCGCCATACGTAATAATATTATTCACGATAGCTTTAATAATGACTTACTTAAGATTAATTACGGCGCAGAACATGTAAAAGTAGAATGCAACATGTTCTACAATCAGGGCGACTCTGATGAACATATTGATATCAATAGTGTCGCTAATATTACGGTAAGTGATAATATATTTTTTAACGACTTCCCGAGCAGTAATCGTAAGATAACAGAAAAATCATCGAGTTTTATTGTTATTAAAGATAGTAACAACGATGAAGACAGGTTTCATGGTTCGGAAAATATAGACGTCACACGTAACATTTTTTTAAATTGGCAAGGTTCACACGGCCAGGGTTTTGTACTTATTGGTGAAGATGGAAAACCTTACTATGAAGCTCATAATGTAAATATATTTAATAACTTAATGATCGGTAATAGCCCAATTACAATGCGTGCGCCTTTTATGGTTAAAGGAGCTAAAGATATTAATTTTTATAACAATACTATTACAGGCAACCTACCTAGTAGCGCATTTGCCGTTAGAGTAACTAAAGAACGAAAAAATCAAAGACCCACTAATGTCAATTTATTTAATAACATTTGGTCAGATCCTACGGGTAGTATGGGGATGGGTGAATTTGAGGACAATACAGATTTTTCAGATACCTTAATTCAACATCTCGATGAATATAGTTTGAATAACAACCTCTATTGGAATGGAGGAAAATCATTACCAAGTTCAATCTTCGATCGTATCAATCCATCTAACGATGATAATCAGCACATAGTTAACCCTCAATTAGGTGATCAACAAAATGCCATAACGCCCACTTGGCTTGCTGATAAAAAACAGTTTGCAGACCAATCTTATGACATTAGAGAGGCATTTCTCAGACTAGTATATTATTATGCCATACCTGCAAGGACTTCTAGTGTAGCGAATAAAATAACGTCCTTGGATAAACTTTTTCCCAAAGAAGATATTTTAGGGAATAAAAGGCATTCCCCTCAGTCTCTAGGGGTATTACAACTTAAGAATAAATAAGAAAATACAACTTACATAACATAACAATTAATGAGCAATATGAAAAAATTAAACGTTTTTCTAACCATAGATACAGAGTTGTGGTTACTCTATAACGATTTCGAAAAAGATTTCGACAGTGCTATCTATGGAAAAACACCGCAAGGTGACTTTGGTGTAACTCATCAATTAGAAACATTTGCAGAATATGGCCTGAATGCTACTTTTTTTGTTGAACCATTATTCACTCTACAATATGGTAAAAAACCTCTTCAGCAACTTATCGAAAAAATAAATAGTTACGATCAAGAAGTTGGATTACATATTCATACTGAGTGGTTTAACACTACGGGCGCGCATATCCTAGATAACAAAAAGCTAGGGCAGAACATTAAAGACTATTCTGAAGCAGAGCAAACAAGCATTATTAAAGTGGGTTTAGAACTACTAGAAGAGGCTGGAGCCAAAAAAATCACCTCTTTTAGAGCAGGGAATTATGGCGGTGATTTTAATACACTAAAAGCATTGCACAATAATAATTTGCTCTATGACACCAGCTATAATGTCCCCTATTTGAATAACATTTGCAACATGGATACAGGCATTAATTTGCAGGATGCCACTAAAATGGAAGAGGTAGTAGAGTATCCCGTTACGTATTTTAAAGACTATGGCGAGCATAAACGTCACCTGCAGCTTACTGCCTGCTCGCTGTCTGAAATTAAACATGTATTAACCCAAGCATATCAACAACAACGACACTCTTGTACTATCGTACTGCATTCGTTTGAATGGATTAAACGCATTAGAAAAAATCAATTCAGGGACCATACAGTAGATAAAGTTTGCCTAAAGCGTTTCCACAAATTATGTAAATTTTTATCAGAAAACAAAGATAAATTTACCACGCAAAAATTTGAAAATATTAACCTCAAAGGCGTTGATATGGATATACAACATAATGAAATAAAATCCAATCTATGTAGAACGAGTGCACGAATGCTGGAGCAATTAGTGCGGAGAGTCTAATAGGTGAATTATAGACAACCATCGCCAAAAAAAATATTACTCCTAATCACTATTTCACTTATGGTGCTGTTTAGCCTCTTTTACCTTAAGAAGCTAATTACCAAAAATAATATCGATACGGACATTGCTGGATATATTCAGTCAGATCAATATCCCCCCTCACGGAAAGTCAATTTACTACTGGGTAGTTCATCAATTTTAACGCTCTCTTCTTCGAAGGGCTTAATGTGTGGTCCTTGGTTAAATCGAGGAATAGGCTCTTCGCATATCTCAGATATAGTTCAGTATATGAATCTAACAGCACTTGCAATTATGCCTGCACATATTGTTATTTATGCCGGTGAAAATGATTTAAGTGAGGGAAAGTCAATTAAAAATGTTTTTACAGACTATTTACTATTGCTAAATGTTATTAAAAAACGCTATCCGGCAAGTACTGTTCTTATGGTATCAATAAAAAACTCACCAAAAAGACAAGGTGTTTGGAAACGGTTTAAATCACTGAACTTAAGGTTAAAAGAATTAGCGACGAAAAGGTATAACGTCAAATTTTTAGATATTAGTGTATTACTTGATGGGAATGATAAAAAGCTTCATTACCAAAAAGACGGTATTCACTTAAATAAGACAGGAATGGCACTATTCACTAATGGGATTAATTCATCTTGTGAAAAAACAACCATAAATTAAAATGGTAGCGAGCACATCTATACTCACTACCTCTGCCGTTAATCCTTAGTTGGATTTTTTCGTAAATAATTATCATGAAAGTTGTCACAGACTTTACAAATAATATTTTTTACCGGTACTTCTAAATATTTAGTAATTAATAACGAAATAAAGGTAACTAAAGTAATAGCGAATAAAGGAGAAATGATTAATGGCATCCCTTCTAATACTGTCGGTAACTCGATAGACATAGATATAATCATATTCTCGTGCAATAAATACAATGGATAGCTAACAAAACCGACAAAAATAAGAACCTTTGATTCTAGGAAACGCTGTATTGAAGGAGTCACAAATGAAGCTGAGAAAAATAAGGAAATGGCAAGCGCTGAAAACATAGTGGTTAAATGTCCAAAATATAAAAGGATGGAACTGATTATTGCCATCAGCGCTCCGTATACCAACCATTGCTTTTGTTCAAACTTAAAAAACAAATAAAAACATGAGCCAGAAGCAAACCAACCAAAATATTCAAAACTCAAATGCGTTGTTAACGCATAAACCATATATAAAATTCGGTTATCAAACTGTTCAACCAATAATTTTGAAATGAACCACAACAAAAACAAGCCAAATAATGTAAAAGCTAACTTTTTATCTTTGACAAAAAAATACAAAAAAGCGGCAATAACATAAAATTTGAATTCGACATAGAGTGACCAAAATGCACTTTCAATACTCTCAATGGGCAAACCTAAAAGCTTTTCTAACCAATAGGGTTCAATAAACAAAAGGCCAGGGAGTAAATTTAATAATTCAACCGCACCGTTGGGGCGGGCACTAAAAAACGCACTGGTTAGTAATATCAGCATAGAACAAATAAGCATTGCAGGAAATAATCGTAACCATCTACGATACATAAAAGACTGAAATGAAGGCGTTTTATCTAAGGTCATTAAGATAACAAAACCTGATATAAGGAAGAATAGCTGAACACCTAAAAAGCCTTGTTCAAAAATAGCATTCGAGTACGTGTCGCCATAAGGTAAAATATCAGTCCAACGAGAAAAAACATGATAAAGAATCACTAATAATATTGCGACTCCGCGGTGCCCATCTAGATATTTAATTCTTCCCATTACTACCTTTCCAAATTATTTAATGTCTGCGTTAACGCTTGAATCCAAATATGATAACCTTTTTCACTTAGATGTATACCATCACCAATATGATATTCTTCAATTAACTGTCCGTTGTAACTAAGCTGAGGATTTATATCGAGGAAATAACTATTTGAGCGTTCATTCACTATCTTTTTTAGCTCTATGTTCAGCCGGAAAATATTTTGGTTCGAAATTTGACCTTGAAATTTTCCCTCATCAATGGTAAAAACACCGTTTACTAAGACAAAAACGTCTTTAGGCAATTTCTTTAATAATTTTTTAAATTCTTTTAATGTTTCCTCAACACTTTTATGTTGTAAATCATTAATACCTACGGCAATAACAATATTTTTTGCTGATTGCATTGAATCATAGTATCTCATTCTATTAATCAATCTTTTTACCGTATCTTTACCAATACCAAAGTTTACAGATTTACCAATAACTTCAGATACCGCTAATCCTTGAATATGGCTGTCTCCAAGGAAAATCGTCTGGTCAATAGTGAGATTATTATTGACTCGTTTATAAAACGTATGTGTTTTCAAATAAGTACGTTCTATCGGCTTATCTACTGGAAATAATTTAGTGCTTATCAAAGAGACAGCATTCGACTTTAGCAATAAAATTATAATAAATAAATGCAGGGATATCCCATATATAATAAAAATCAAACCTTTCCGCATCTTTCCCCCTATATTACAAAACACTAAGTTGTTATTATATGTGAATTCTTGTAAATGGATAAGCGCTTATAGAGCAACTCTACATTTACTCTAAAAGGTTATTTATTTCTAATTCAATAATTACGATACTTATGTGTCTTTTATGGCGTTATTTCATAGTTATAAAATTAGACATAGAACAACTAAAAGCTTCCAGAATTATTAACCAAGGGATTAGTGTTTCATATTATGGTATTTATTAATGCATAACCACAGAAGAGTGCAACGCTTAGATGCTGTAAAAGGTATTCTTGAACTATTAATTGTTTTAGAGCACAACTTATTAATAACTTCTGTAGAACCAGGCCTTAGACCTATAGTAAATAGCTTCTGTGTTGGCTGTTTTATGTTATTAACTTTCACTAGGGAGGTGAAAGACACCAACTTCTTAGCTTATATAAATAAGTATTATCGCTACCTTATCCCTTATTTCTTTTTTCTCAGTGCTGCAACTGTATTAAATTTCTTTATTTTTAACGACTTGTCATTATCTCAGCATGGTCAATCTTATGCTATCGCCTTATTATGGCAATCAACCAATTTTATCAAGGAAGCATCCGGCTTTGCTTTCTTCTGGTTTATTCCTTGCTTGTGTTTTATTTACTTTTTACGTTACCTACATTTGAGAATCGGCTGGCCTTTTTTAGTGTTAATGGCATTTTGTAATATGTTTATTGGCCTAATACATGAAGATACTTTGGCAAAATTTCCGTTTGGGGCTCATGTCGCCTTCTTTTTATATTTTATTGGCTGTGTTTATCAGAAAATCCACCATAAATTTTCACAAGATGACAGATATGGTTTGTTCGCTTTTTGCCTGTTTTCCTTACTTATTTTAATAAATCCTTTGATCCCTCCGGGATTATTAATGTTCGCAGGTATTATGCCAACAATATTCGAGACAATGCAGTATGCCTACTACTTTACTATTTTATTATTTTCCTATCCTGGAATATTATACTTAACAAGAATAATACCGAAAAAAATCACTGATGCTCTGGCCTTTTGTGGGCGATACAGTATTTGGATCTATCTATCGCACCAAATGTTTTACATTTTATTAGTCGACTTTTTACATATTAGTAATAATGGTCCCGTGGTGTTTACCATCACAATAATTTTGAGTTGTATTACAAGTGTAATTATCGACAAAATACCAATATTTAAAGCATTATTGCTACCACGATCTATTTCTCAGTTTTTCGTTAATATGACGACGATAGTAAAATCTCCTATCCAAGGCATTAAAGCGTTAAATAAACCTATTAAATAAATTTTATATACGGAAAACAGTGTTCATGGGATATTTTGTTTTACTACTAACCATTGTCGTTTACCTCATTAGACCCGCGGAATGGATCCCTGGGCTAGGTTTCAATTGGAATATGCTTTTAAATGGTTTAGGTGTTCTCGTTATACTGGGAAAAGCTCTTCATAACGAAAATAAAACCAATGCTGACCGAACAACACATTATCTTGTTTGGTTTGTATTAGCGATAATAATGTCAAGCATAGCCAATTTTCAATTTGTTACCATCTCATTGTATTATACTCAGTTAGCTTCTCTCGTTGTTACTTTCATGCTAGTGCAAAGTACAATTAACAGTCCAAAGCAAATAAACCGTCTAATTCTAGTTTTCATTGCCGCCCTGCTTTTCATTTGTTTTCAATGTTACTTGCAAGTCAGCAACGGCATAAATTGGGGTGGACTAGAACCCTATTCTAGAGGCGTAATGAGTAGCCGTGATGAAGAAACGGGCATTGCCAAAATACGTGAGTTTCAGGTGATATGGTATGGTGTTTTTGGAGATCCAAATGACCTAGGAATGCTACTTATTGCTTTTGTCCCCTATTTGGCGAATAAAAGTATCTTTCAACCAGCCGCTTTTACCAAAAAAATATTTTGGATAAGCGCCTTGTTTGTAGTCGGCTACACTGTATTTCTTACTAACTCTCGTGGCACTATGGTTGCCTTACTTGTAGGGCTATCTGCTTTTGTAATCATAAAAAAGAAGTCAGTAAAAGCTTTATTTGTTATTGCCTTCTTAGTACTTTTTTTCATTTTACTCGGCCCAAGTCGTTTAGCAGAAATCACCTCTGGTGATACAAGCTCGATGGGGCGCATATACGCATGGATTGAGGCTCTTGGCTTATTTAGAATGAATCCTCTATTTGGTATTGGCGCAAACGAGTTTCTCGAATACCATTTCATCACAACCCATAATAGTTTTGTTTTAGCTTTTACTGAAACAGGTTTACTTGGTTTTACTGCGTATTTAGGCTTGTTTATCATTGCTATATCAACAGGAATAAAAACTGCTTATGCAGAAGGTAATGAGATAAGAAAAATGGAAATAATTGCACTTACCAGTGGCTTAATTGGTATTATGGTCTCAATATTTTTTATTTCCAGAACTTATGTTTTATTACCATTTTTATATGTTGCCATTTTAACTACCTATCTTAGAGTTTACTGTCCAAATAATTATCGAAAATATTTGTCAGAACCATCTTTAGTTAGACTATTTGCATTCACAATAGGTTTTGTTATTTTTATTTACTTATTTAATAGATTGTCAACCAACTTACTTTTATAATATATTTTTTGGATATTGTGAAATATCTATTAATATAACTCTCTTGTTTAATGTCTTTGAATTTCAATAACCTGAAATGATTAGAATACTGAACGTCATCATCAATACTGACCAAAACACAATAACAAACAAAACCTTAAGTAGGATACCTGTGACATTACACTCAATAAAATACAATATAAAAGTATTTATACGCCACATAGCAAACAATACATTAGGCCGATTGCAGCGTGGAGAGAGAAAGAGAAAACCTAATATAATGGTATTCTCGAATAGAAGAGGGGGATCTACATGGCTTATTGAACTTTTATCTTCGGAGCCAAGAACAAAAAGAGCTGTGGAAATATTTGATGTTACCCTAAACCATAATCCATATAAAAATGACTTACCTAAAGATAAAGACGGTTTTTTTATTGATTTAAATAAACAAGAAAAAGAACAGTTGTTTAGTTACTTTTCCGACATTGAAAGTGGTAAAAAAGTATATAATACCCAGTGGAAGTTTTGGAAAGATCCCTTTAACTTCTCTTATAATCGTATTATTTTTAAAATATTTTATGCTAAAAATTATATTACTGATTTCAGTCTTTACAATAATTGCCAAATTGTTTTCCAGCTTAGGCACCCTATTCCAACGGCACTTTCAATATTGAAACAAGGTTGGCCTTCTGCCGCAAAGGGCTATATATCTTCAACAAGTTTTAGAAAGAAATTATCAAATCTACAAATCTACATCGCTGACTATGTCGTTGAGCACGGAACTGAATTAGAGGTTCATGTACTGGGTTGGTTTTTAGAAAACTATGTTCCGATGCAAGCCGCTAAAGAAAGCGATTGGTTGATTCTTACTTATGAAGACATGCTAATGTCGCCTGAAAAAACCATGAAAATTCTTGGTGAGCAGCTTGAATTAAGTTGTACAGCAGATGCATTGAAAAACTATGATAGACCGTCCTACAATGCACTAGGTTCACAAAATAAAATCAAGAGTTCTACACCTGAAGAACTATGTAATGGTTGGCAGAAAAAGGTTAACTTCAATGAACATCCTAATATTCAGAAAATATTTAATGCTTTTCCAAATTCATTCTATGAATTAAATGAATAAACAAAAACTTGATATATTAAAAAATAGTTTGGATAAAAATGAGATTACTTAAACAAACATTTATGTCTGCAATTGCAATTTATGCAGAGCATTTTTTTGGATTAATCGCATCATTGCTTGTTGCAAGAAACTTAACTCAAAGTGATTATGGCCTATATTCTAGTACCATCTGGTTTGCAGGGATTATCACTTTATCGATTAACTCGGGTATGTTAATCAATGTGACCAAGTTTGTATCAGAATTCAAACTGACTAGCAGCAATCTCATGTTGGCATTTTTAGCCTATATTCGGAAAATACATTTAATTAGGATTTTTCTAGTTGCCTCAGCATTTTCAATTTATGCTTTGCTAGAGAGAGAGTCACACTTAGCTTTACAACTTTTGTATTTGTTAATTTTTTCTGCAATATTAAAAGCTGATTATTCCTATAGAATGTCGATTTGCAAAGGGGTTAGCCGATTTGATATATTGGCAAAAGTCAGCTTAATAGTGACACCTTCATATTTAGTACTAATCTTATTTTGCGTACTATATTCTCCAACTTTAGAAAATTTCATTCTAATATACTGCACTGTATGTATTATTTATTGGCTTACCTCTCTTTATTTCAGAACGTCTATACCAATAGCAATTGCTGATAATAAGTTAATTAGTCCCCATAAAAAAAGGATTATTATTCAAATTTTAGGTGCCTTAATTATTATTTTTGCTGGTGCTTTAATGTTTCGCCAAAGTCAGGTTTTTATCTTACAAGAATATAACTTCCTTGCTGAAGCTGGCTATTTTAATATTGGCTTTGTTCTTTCTACAGCAGTAATGACATTAATACCGGGTGTATATAAAGAGGTTTTACTGCCGAAAATAATGAAAGCTAAACATGATGGAACGAGTGATCAGCAAATTATCCAGTCTGAAAAATATATTCTAATTTTATCTTTACTCGTTGCCATACCGGTATTTATGTATGCCGAAAACATAGTGAATCTTTTATATGGGGAAAGGTACCTTCCTGCCGCCTTTGCCTTACAAGCAATTATTATCTTTCAAGTAGTACATTCATTTAAAGAAGGGCCAAATTTATCACTGATAAGCCATGATCAACAGCATAAAATAGCAAGCTCAAATATACTATTACTTGTCATTGGTTTATCTCTCTCCTTTTTCATTGTTCCAAAATTTGGCTTAAAAGGGGCTTTATCTATATTTGGTTCTTTAACTGTACTCCACGTACTTTCGTTTAGGCTGCTAGCAAGGAAATACTATAAAGGTACTAGTTTCTTTTTTATCACCCGAGTTGTTGCTGCTGCAATTCCTTCAACAGCGTCGATCCTCCTGATAAATATTTACTTTAGTGGCTTATTGAGTGTATTTATTGGCTCTTTCGTTTATGTATTCTCTTTTATAACATTGCTATTTATCTTTAAAGGTTACGATAAATCATTGATGTATATAATCAAAGAATTTAGTCCTTCTCTCCCTAAGCCGGTAAGATTATATTTAAAATGGGGTGTCAATCGATTTACGGACTAAAAGAGTTATTTTCATAGCATAAAGCATGATTAGCCGCGCAGACTTCCATTAAAATTGCTTAATTTGATCAACTAAATTCAGTCCCCTAGTTAAGCAACGAACGAGTTATTCTGCGTGCTTTAGCGAGTTATTCGAATTATTTTGAAGGTCATTATTATAATGTGTCATTAGTTCGTAAAATTAATCAAATTGCTATTACAGACAACATTTGATTTTATTAAAATATATTTTTTATACAAAAAAGGCCAGTAAAAATTATTGGCCTTTCTCATTGTTGTTCAATATTATTTTTTCAATGTTTCAGTAATATCTAATTCCTTGAATGCCATAATCAACCAAACAAATTCATTATTCTTACTTGCAGATTCACCATAGTTGTCAATAATAAAATCTCTTGCTTTAGAAGCTTGTGATTTTAATGGACCATTAAGCCATTTCTCATGGGGTGTTGGAAAAGCTTGTTTTTTGGCATAAATTAAATCTTTGCTGTAAAATTTTTCACTAATTTTTCTTAATATTGGTTTTGTTACGCCATTACCAAAATAAAGTCTGTTGTCAAAATTAGCAGCATACTCTACAACGTCAGCATCAAAGAAAGGCGACACTAATTCAATACCTTCCCTGCTAGCAATGGCTCCCATTGTATAGAAATGATACATACAGCTTTCGTGAATAATAAATTTTCTAACTAGGTTTTCAAATCCAGTTTTATCCAAATTTTTATAATTAATATTTTGTAAGTTTAGCCATTCTATAATTTCAATATTAGAAGAGTTTGATTGAACATTCGGTAATTTTTCTTTTAAGCAAGGAGAATATTCGATTGCCCATGAATTAAGTACCTGACTTGCAGCAGAATCGCTAATTAAACCACTTAATTTCTTAACCACCGATATAGAATCAAAAATATTTATAATAGGTAGTAGCGGTTTTAAAGAAGCTACTTTGCAATGTTTCTCGTAGCGTTTTGCTGCGTGTTCAACGGCATGATATCCAAATATCATA
>JBLIBL010000058.1:0-20962 GCA_047633355.1 Polaribacter sp. | reverse complement strand
GCTGGTTTTGATGGTTTTGATGTTCGTGAAAGATTTAAAAGGTTACGGCAAACGCTGATATAGATGTGAGATAATGGCTATAATCGGGGTGGCTGGTTTTGATGTTGGAGTTAATTTCAGAAAGAGTAGGGTAATCACCTTAAGATGAGTTTAAACTCAATATATGAAAAATCCACGCGGTAGACCACCACATAAAGATAAACTCACTCCTGCAGAATGGCGAACTGCTAATGCTGTTAGACATGGTTTAACTAATCAAGAAATTGCTGATCTAGAAAAAATTAGTTTAGACGGTGTGAAGTATCACGTTGCTAATCCAATCGCAAAACTAGAACTAAAAAACCGTAAAGCTCTAAAGCATTGGGTAGGGTCGCCAGTCGATAGTTTATTAAATACAAAGGTAAATTCTATGAATCAAGAGTTTAGTATCAATGGGCTTGCACAAGTTTCAAGAACGGTTAAAAATATAGTTGAATCAGAACGTTGGTATCGAGATGTTTTGGGTCTAACTCACCTATACACTTTTGATTCCTTAGCCTTTTTTGATTGTGATGGGACTAGGTTGATGCTTTCAGAAAAATAAGAGGTTCAGAGCGCTGAATCGATACTTTATTTAAGAGTGGCAAATATTATGGTTGCTTATGAAAAGATGAAAGAACTTGGGATAGCGTTCGTTAGCGCACCTCATATGATCCATAAACATAAACATGAAGATGGAACAGAGGAATGGATGGCATTTTTTGAAGATCTTGAATGTCGCCCATTGGCCATTATGTCTAACGTAAATGATTGTCTAAAGTAAACGATTAGAGACACATATTTTTTTGCTTAGTATTGCGCATACAATAACTAACATTATTAAACCAGTTGAAATTGAATATGAAAAGTTGTACCAACTTTTACATCGGATGTAACGGCCATATGCGCATCATGATGCTCGGTTATGACAAAGTGAGGAAATGACAGGCGTTTATGCGCATCGTCTTCTGCGTCTAATGGATCATTGCTAAAAAAGGGTTCAAATATCGACTGTTGTTCATCGCCGTTTAAACCAACACCATTATGAGAAATTTGTAACCATAGAGAATTATAACCTTGTAGCACTCTGATTTTTATCATAGGTTTAAAATTTTCGCATTTAGCAGAAGCTAATGCGTTTAGGCAATGTCTTAAAAGACTCAAGAAAACCTGCTGAATTTCTGATACGTGACAGCTAACTGATGGAAGATTGTCATCATATTCTCGTTTGATATTGATATCTGAAAACTTCAAATCTTTAGCTGAGGACAAAATTGTTTCAGCTAATTTAATTGTATGATCCATTATTTGAGTCATTACGACATCTTGCTTTTCTTTTCTTTGAGCACTTGCAAAATCGAGTAGATTATCAACAATAGAATTAGCTTTATTACCTAGATTAACAGCATCGCTCAGATTATTTGTGATCTCCTTAATATCATCATCATATTGCCTTTTTTTACCTACTTGCCTTTCATTACCAGCATTAGCTTTTTCTGAAATGACTTGCATACGCTTTTCTATCTGCTTGACATCATTGAGCATTCCTTGCAATGGTACGCTCATATCATGTGCCATAGATGAGGCAAGTTCACCCATTGATGACATTTTATCTCTTTGTATCAATTGATTTTCAGATTTTACTTGCTTGGAAACATCATCCAAAAGTAAAACAACACCATTGTTCATTACCGATCCTTTAGAGTTATTGGCTGTTAAAGGGTAAATAGTAATATCAAAATGAAAAAGGCCACGCTGGCTTTGCCTAATGGTTGTAGCATGTTGTTGGATCAATGCTTGGTCAACTTGGTCACGACTAATAGTAATAATTGGGTAGGCTTCCCAAAGATCTTTACCAATGGCATCTATCATTTTAACGCCAGTATATTTTTCAGCTTTTTTATTCCACTGGGTAACCTTCCCCTCAGAATCAAGCCCGACCAACATAGAAGGCATGGATTCAAGAATACTTTTAAGGTAATGTTCGGAATCATTGAGTTGCTGCGTTCTTTGCACTACTCGATGTTCGAGGTTTAACTTAATCGCTTCTAATTCTTTATTCGTTTTCAATTTGGCTAATCGAGAAAAAAATAAAATAATAGCGGCAAGCGAAAGCAATATTATTAAAACCCCACTCGACCAGTTAGCGACATACTGCCAGTTAGTTCTACCAGATTCATCTTTGAAAAGCATGATGAAATCACTGCCAATGCCAATGCCAGTGAAAGAAATCAAAAATGTTGCGATAATAGCAATTGCTAGAAATACTAGGTTTTTATTCATTAACTACAGTTTCGAGTGATTAGGGTTTATAAACAGCATAATATCATTCTTTTAATCGATAGTAATTAGCCGTTTTAATCTATGTTATTTTTAAGCCTTGTACTTACTTATTTACAGAATTAGCTAACTGGTTTAGGATTGGATTTATAACCATTTTGGAATGAATATCATGTCTTTAAGTACTTTAAAATCCCCATGGCAAGCGCGAGAGCGAGCCAATTGGCTAGCTCAACAAAGCGTCAAGCGTTCTTATTATCAAGAAGTTGTTAAGGCAATTGATTCACTCGATGAATATTTAAATACCATTCAATATGGTGCATTATCTGTAGATCAAGAAAAATACCCACTTTATTTACTTAAATCAACAAACTGGGATCAAGCGAAGAAAACTATTTTAATAACAGGTGGAGTACACGGCTATGAAACCAGTGGTGTTCAAGGAGCGATTCGTTTTTTGCAAAAGGATATCAAAAGATATCTTAGTGAGTTTAATTTTATAGTCGCTCCATGCATAAGCCCTTGGGGATATGAAACGATTAATCGTTGGAACCCTAACACAGTTGACCCCAATCGCTCTTTCTTTGAAAATAGTCCAAGTGAAGAGTCTGAGTATTTATTCAGCGCTTTGAAAAATGACTCGATGAATATTTATGCTCATATTGATTTACACGAAACAACGGATACCGATAATAGCGTTTTTAGACCCGCTTTAGCCTCTAGAGATGCCACTACACAGGATAGTTGGAATATCCCCGACGGGTTTTATTTAGTGGGCGATACTGACAACCCACAACCTGAATTTCAGAAAGCAATAATACAAAATGTCAAATTAGTCACCCACATTGCACCAGCTGATGAATCAAATCGAATTATTGGCTCTAAATTGGCACAGTTCGGAGTCATTAATTATCCAATAAAGAAACTTGGGCTTTGTGCTGGAATAACAAACGCAATGTTTGTTACTACAACGGAGGTTTATCCTGATAGCTCTGATGTGAGTGATGAAGAGTGTATTTTAGCGCAAGTTGCGGCAATAACGGGCGGCTTGGATTACCTTCTAGAAAATATTGATTAAAATAGAACGCAAAAAATGCTATGTGAATTAATTAAGTTGCGTCATTAGATAAGATAGGTTTCAATAAAGTTAAAAGACATTGAATCTAGACATGATAAAGCCAGCAAAAGCAGGCTTTATCATACCGTTAGAAAATTAAATCTTTAAAACTAATTATCAAACCAATAAGCATCTAACTGGGCATCTGTAGAAGTGCTGCGTCCTCGTACGATTATAAACCAAGTTCCTTCAGTAGGATTAGTGATTGTACAATTGTGTGTATTACCAGCTCCTTGATCAATACAGTCATTATCATTTCTAGTCGGAGTTGAACCAAAGTTCACGACTAAATCGACATCGCCAGTCCCACCCGATGTATCTATTTCTAAAGAGTCTGTTCCTGCAGGTACATCAATGGTATAAGAAAAATTCTCATTTCTCGCTGGACTAATACCTGTTTCTGTAAAACCACCTGAAGTTGGCGTTGTTGCTTGTGAAACGGTGACACTTTCGGTGTTTGTATTAGTTGCACCTTGGTCATCGGTAACCGTTAAAGTGACGTTATAAGTACCAGCCGATGCATAGGTATGAATAGGTAATTGCGAGGTCGATGTATTTCCATCATTAAAATCCCAACTCCAACTATCAATCGTTCCATCTGTATCACTACTGGTATCTATAAATGTAGCCACTAGATTATTTGATGTGAAAGAGAATGTAGAAGTTGGTAGTTGATTTTCTATGGCCTCTGCAACTGTGACGTTTTGGCTACTAACATTAGTTGCGTCTTCATTATCAGTTACCGTTAAGCTAATTGTATAGGTACCTGCAACTGAATAATCATGGTTAGGATTTTGTAGGTTAGAAGTATTTCCATCACCAAAATCCCAGTCCCAGTTAGTAATACTGCCATCTGAGTCTGAACTGGTATCTGTGAGAATAACATTCAGTAGATTGGTACTGGTATTAAAGTTTGACGTTGGGTCTGAGTTACCGGCGGTTTCTGCAAACCAGTAAGCATCGAGTTGTACGCCAGACGAAGCTTGAGCACCGCGAACAATAATAAACCAATTACCTTCAGAAGGGTTTGCAACGGTACAATTATGCACATTGCCTGTTCCTGTTTCTAAGCATTCAAAATTATTTCGTGTTGGAGCGCTGCCAAAGTTGACGGCTAAATCAGCATTGCCAGTTCCTCCAGAAATATCGATCACAAGTGATGTTGAGTTAGCTGGAACATCAATAGTATACGAAAGACTCTGACCTTGAGAAGGACTAACATCGGTTTCAGTAAATCCACCGGTGGTTTCGCCACCGCTATTGGTTGAAGTCACTGTTATTTGTTCGCTAGAGGTTGAGGTCGCTGAGTTGTTATCTGTCACTGTTAATGAAACTGTGTAAGTTCCATCCACAGCGTAAGTATGTGATGGATTAACGCCTGTTGCGCTATTGCTGTCACCAAAATCCCAGCTATAAGAGTCGATACTGCCATCAGAGTCGCTGCTGGTATTTGCATCATAATCACAAGTTAACTCGGTACAACTTGTTGTAAAACTTGCGGTTGGCGATTGGTTATTATCATCTGAAATAGTAATCAGTGCCGCTGATGTAACACCTTGATTATCAGACTCATCATAGGATCTTAAATAGACAATATGTTTACCAGATGAAAGTCCACTGGTATCGATAATGGAATCAAAAGATTCAACGCCAGAAGATAAACTTCCATCATTACCGGTGACATCAACAAGGGCTGCGGTGGCTTTCCAAATCGGTGTATCAATTGAGTATTCAATTTTGCTGATGGTTTTGCCGGTTGTTGAAAGCTGACTTCTAGTAGCATCAGCCGTTGCAATCAAATTGATAGAAGTGCCCGCACCAACGGTTACTCCATTTAAAGAACCATTGAGGCTGATAGACGTAACTTCTGGTCCATGAGCTAATAAATAAGGTGCTGCGGAGGCTTTTGCTGCGTATTTTAACGCGCTTAGGTTATCCGGTTTAATGGTATCGTTGTAGTCCGTGCATTGTTGGAAAAAGGATGTACCTAATTCAAAAGTAAAAGCGGCAATACCTAATTCACCATAACTCACATCATCACTAGTACCATCAGTAGGGTAGAGCCCTACACTTTGTTGAGGTGTGTAGTCGTTAAACCAAGCAAATTTATTGCCTAATGCTACAAAACCGCTGTCATTAGGCGATATGGCTGTTGTATGACCCCAAGGCCATAAAACCAATTCACTGTAACTATGAATATCAATATGCATCCCTGGAGTATCGTCTGGTGCACCATCGGTTATATTATCGCCACGCACATCTGGATATAAACTTCTTATGTAGTTTGAAACCGCTTGGGTTTCTGGCTCAGATTCTGCTTCACTACCTCTAAACGTTGAGTCACAATCCTCTCCACTTGAGCCTCCAATGGTTGTACCCCAAAAATAGGCAAAGTTTCGGTTGAGATCAACACCAACGTTTAATCCGGGACAGTGATTGGCATTGGTATTTTTACGTTGAAAAATTCCCGTTTCTGCAATTTTACGACCATCTGGGTTCATATGAAAAAGAATATGAATTTCATGATAATCAACAATCCATTGTGTATCTATATCTGTCTGATAGTCATTTAACAATTGTTTTGCAAAGTCGAGCGTTAGCGCAGCGGGTGTATATTCTCTGGCATGCATAGACGAATGGATAAATAGTTTAGGTTTATCTTCAACAATATTCTGATTAGTGATTTTTAAAACCATCAAATCGTAACCGGCTTGGTTATTTTCTTTTTCCCATGAATCGCCTATATCAATCCATTCAGCAAGTGTAGGATTATCTGTTGCTAACGTAGCGCCGTCATCTAAAGTCTCTTCAACGGTTGCATAACATTCAAAACCTGAGATTGCTTGAATCTGATTGTCTGGAACGCCTTCTAAACGCTGCTCAAACTGTGTGGCAACTTGATTTTGAAAGCTTTTATAACGCTTATTCCATTCTGTAGCCGTTTCAATGTTTAAGTTTAACGTTTTAAGCTTTGTAATTTCTTGGCTGGTTAAATCAGCAATGATATAACCTTGCTGATAATTAGTTTCCAAAATAGCGTGATGGTAGGATATTGCAATTTTTCTGGCTAGTGACTTATCCGCTACCGATATCTTTGACGCTATTAAAACGCCTTGAACCGTTTGTTCACTTTTAGCCACTGCTACTTTTGAATTATTCGCGCTTAAAGCAAGCGGGCTAGTTAAAATTAAACCACATGCAATAGATGTGGCTATTTGGTTCTTAGTAAAAAAATCAAATCGCATTATTTATTCTCTTATTATTAGGATTATATAGGATATGAATCTTAATTAAATCGGACTGAGGTTATCAGACTGGGTGATGATTTAATATAGAATAATACCGTTTGGCATAACCAATTTGTTTTTTTGATTACAAGCATCAATAAATTCTATCTATTGGTAAGTTAGGAGAATGAAATCGTTCGGCTTCCTGCTTCACTTTGAACCCACAGTAAGCAGAGTTCTCTAGTGATAGAGTTGTTTGAGGTTTATTAGTTGTGTAAAAAAAAAGCTCTAGAAAGAGCCACTTTTAAACAACAATCTATTTAGAATCAGATGGTTACAGTTTTCCTTTAACTAACTTTGCTAAGTTATTAATAGTAGAAAACAACTCAAAATCTAAGTCATCATCTTCTAAAACTATATCGAATTCTTCTTCTAGTCCGCCAATCAATCCTATAATTTGAATTGAGTCTAAACCAAGCTCAGCAACCAGCTCTGAGTCGTTGCTTATTTCTGAAGGATCAACTCCAACTAATACTTTTTCGATGATAAGTGCTTTAATTTGATCTTGTATTTTATTGTCTGACATTTTGTTCTCCATAAAACGATAATTATTTGATTTGAATATTGGTTAATTAATTTGGTCTATTACTTTTATTCTATTACTTTTAGTCTATAAGTTAAGCCATATCTTGGGCTTGCTGTTCAAGTTTAAGTCGATCAGTTTTACCTGATTGGCCAATTGGAAACTCTTCAATTTCGTATATTGTGGATGGCAACATGTAATGTGGCAAGTCATTTTTACAATGCTTGAATATTTCTATTTTATTGAGAGCCACTCTTCGTTGATCTAACTGACTTGGAATGATAAAAGCGACTAGTTCTTCGCCAATTGTTTTAGAGCCATCTGGTGATTTTCGATCTCTTTTAACTACGACACATTGCTCTACATTATCATGTTTTACAAGACTACTCTCAATTTCACCTAGTTCTACACGATAGCCGAATATTTTCACCATTTTATCCGCACGACCTTTATAGATCCAATTTCCATTTGCGTCTAAATAAGTCACGTCTCCCGTTCTGTATGCTTTCACTCCGGGTTTATCAGGAACATCAGCCCAATAGGGTGCACCTTCGTTTGATTTCCCCCAATACCCGCTCATTAACGTCGGCCCATAAATACATAACTCGCCAACATTATCACCTTCACCTATTTCAGTATCAATAAATGAGGAGTGCTCAGGAAGGGTTTTACCAATAGGAAGAGGTTGATCGCCATCAGGAATGTCGCTTGCGTCAAAATAGGTGCAAACGTTAGTTTCCGTGGGACCATACAAGTTATAATATTGAACATTTTCTGGTAAGAATGACTTAAACAATCGACAAACTTCTATTGGGAATACTTCGCCTGCAAATAAGAGTGCCTTAAAGTGACTTAAATCACGTTTACCAAGATTGCCATTTAGCGCCATCAAACTAAGTGCTGAAGGAACTGCATATAAAGTGGTTATCTCATGTTTTTCTAAAAAACCTGACAATCGTGTTGGAAACATTTTAAATTTTTCAGGGATAATATATAAACAACCGCCACTAGAAAGTCCTGTAAATATATCAAAGGTCGATAAATCAAAGGTGAAAGGCGCCATTGAAGCAATTCGGTGTGTTTCATCAACGTTAAATTCTTTTTTTGCCCACGCTGGAAAAAATTGGGCTGCATTATGAGAAACGGTGACTCCCTTGGGAACGCCAGTGGAGCCAGAAGTATAGAGAATGTAGGCTATGTCAGTGGTTTTTACTGTATAAGGTTTGTCTGCCTTAATTGTATTTAACTGATCTTCTGATGCATTTTCTAATACAGAATAGATAGACTGCCATTGTTCAGAATCTAATAACAGCGATGATGCGTCATTTATAATCAAATCAGGATTTGATTTATCTTGTAAAATCAAATCAAACTCGCCATTTTTAATAATTGTATTAAGTCGATTAGCTGGCCAAGTTGAGCCAAGTGGAACATAGGTATTTCCAGCCATTAAAGCACCAAATAACGCGACTATATTATCAATTGATTTAGGCAGTATTAGTGCTGTTCTTTTATGCGGCGCATGATTATTATCGAGAAGCCATTTGGAAAATAGATTAGAACGGCATAAAAGATCAGAATAGTTAATCTCGCCATTATCGGTCCATATCGCGTTATTGTTTGGGAACGCGAGCGCGGCGT
This sequence comes from Polaribacter sp., assembly GCA_047633355.1. GTDB lineage: Bacteria > Pseudomonadota > Gammaproteobacteria > Enterobacterales > Kangiellaceae. Next base: position 12,096 of record JBLIBL010000058.1, on the reverse strand, counting down.
TAATAAAGTCCTGCTGAATAGTCGCTAATTGCGGGATTATATTGGGTTGACCGTTTTCCATTGTTCCTTTTAAACCTTTTATCTTTTACTTTTTAATTGTAGGGTTTCATTTTTGCAGGTGTTGTTTTAATAGCACTCTTTTGTCAATGTGAATATTACCTAGAGTTTAAAACAACTTAATTAGCTATCTCTTTGTAAATGTTCTATTTTGTTGGCAACACCATCCCATTTTTTAGCATCGGGTAATGGGTCTTTTTGTTCCGTTATGTTGTCCCACTTTTGTGCTAACTCTGCGTTGATTGCAGTAAATTGTTCTTGCCCATCTGGCAAGTCATCTTCTTCAAATATTGCTTCTGCAGGGCATTCCGGTTCACACAGTGCGCAATCAATACATTCGTCTGGGTCGATAACCAGAAAGTTGGGACCTTCATAAAAGCAATCGACAGGACAAACTTCTACACAATCAGTATATTTACATTGTATGCAATTGTCAGTAACAACAAAAGTCATGTGGTTTTACTCCAAGTTTTACTACTTTTTTCTGTAAGTTCAAAAACTAAAGCCAGCGCATCTTTTGGGCTTAAATCGTTAGGGTCAGTATTTTCCAGTATTTTTAGTCTCGGGTCGAGAGTTTCTGGCTGATTTATGTGATTATTTACTGGGTTAACTTTTCTGCCTATTACATGGTGTTTATGTGAAGCAAGTATTTCATTTTCCGACTGACTATTAGATTCTAGTTCAATCTGAATCGATTCTGCTCTTTTTGTCACTTTAGAAGGTACGCCAGCTAACTTTGCGACATGAAGGCCATAACTTTTGCTCGTTGGACCACTGTGTATTTGGTGGTCAAGCAGCAATTTGTCTCCATGCTGAATAGCGCCAAAGTGACAATTCTCAATAGAGTGCGTGTTATCTGCGAGCTTAGTTAATTCAAAATAATGAGTTGCGAACAATGTAAGCGGTTTAATTTCTTCACTCAAATAAGATAATGTTGCAGAAGCTAATGCTAGACCATCAAAAGTGCTAGTCCCTCGGCCTATTTCGTCTAATAATACTAAACTAGCATCGGTCGCATTATTTAAAATATTGGCAGTCTCACTCATTTCTACCATAAAAGTGGAGCGACCACCGGCCAAATCATCCGATGCGCCAATACGAGTAAAGATACTATCCATCAAGCTTAGTTGCGTAAATTGTGCGGGTACAAAGCTACCACAGTGTGCCAGAAGTGCAATAATCGCAGTCATTCGCATATAGGTTGATTTACCGCCCATGTTAGGGCCTGTTATCAACTTGCTATTGATAGCGTCATCAAATATAACATTGTTGGGAATAAACGGATCAGTTTGATAATTTTCGACAACGGGGTGTCTTCCTTGTCGAATATCCAATGTTCGTTCTTTTACAAAATTAGGTTGGTTGTATTGGTGGTCTATTGCTGTTTTTGCAAATGAATAAAGAACATCGAGTCGTGCGATTGATTCGGCTGTGAGCATTAAATTATCAACGTCAACCTGTAAAGTTTCTAGCAATTTTTGGTAAAGCTTTTTTTCTAGCACAAGTGCTTCAGATTGACTCGATAAAACTTTGTCCTCAAGCGTTTTTAATTCTGGGGTGATAAACCGTTCCGCGTTCTTTAAGGTTTGTCGACGAGTGTAATAGATTGGCGCAAGATTAGATTGAGATTTTGAAATCTCAATATAGAAACCATGTACTCGGTTATAACCAACTTTTAAGTGTGTAATTCCGGTCGCTAGTTTTTCTCTTTCTTCCATATCTTCTAGTAATTGTTGAGCATTTCCAGATAAGGATCGTAATTCATCTAGCTCGTTATTGAATCCTGTTTTAATAACGTTGCCATCTCTAATCACTACAGGAGGATTATTAAAGACGGATTTTTCAAGCAAAACTCTGGTGTTGCTATGAAGCGTCAACTGCTTACCAATATCTTGTAATACAGCTTGATTAGAATTGAGCAACCAATTTTTTATATTCGGTAAAGCCTGTAAACTCTCTCGTAAACCGGTTAAATCTCGAGGCCTTGCAGATAAAATGGCTATTCTAGTTAATAGTCTTTGCATATCTTTTATTTGAGCAAGACTTTGAGCAAGTTCATCAATGTTTAGAGTATTTGAAAGTTCTTTTACGGTATTTAACCTTGCTGTAATAATCACCATGTCTCTTAATGGAGAATGAAGCCATGACTTTAGAAGCCGCGTTCCCATGGAGGTATTAGTTTGATTAATAACATTAAATAGCGTTTTTTCATTTTGCCCAAAAATATTTTCGGTTATTTCTAAATGCTTTCTAGTGAAGGTGTTGATACGCAATAAACTCTGATTGTCCGAGTGATTGATTGTTTTGATAAAAGATAAAGGTGACTGTTGTGTATGTTTTACATAGTTAAGCAGACAGCCCGCGGAGCAAATACCTGCTTTTAATTCTTCACACCCAAACCCCTCTAAGCTAGTAACGTTTAGGTGTTGGGTAAGTTTTTGGTAATTCTGTGTATAATCGTACTGCCAATCTTCCTCTTGCTTTAGCAATAAGGATGAACCCTCAAAACGATCTCTAAATTTTGATGGGATGAGTACTTCAGAAGGCTTAATACGCGCTAATTCGTTATTTAATAACTCAAAACTTTTAAATTCAGCGCAATTGAAACGACTGGTCGAAATGTCCATCCAAGCTAGACCAAATACTTCTCTTGAAGGTTTGGATAATTTGAGTGAATAACAAGATGCGATCAGATTATCGGTTGTTTCATCAAGTAATGACTCTTCAGTTAAAGTTCCTGGAGTGATAATTCGCATAACTTTTCGGTCAACTGGACCTTTACTTGTAGCAGGGTCACCAATTTGTTCGCATATAGCGATTGATTTACCTAGTTTGACGAGCTTAGAGAGATAATTATCAACTGCATGATAGGGAACCCCAGCCATCGGAATAGGATCACCGTTAGATTTACCCCGCTGGGTTAAGGTTATGCCTAACCATTTTGAAGCTTTGACGGCATCTTCAAAAAACAATTCGTAAAAATCACCCATACGATAAAACAATAAAATATTAGGGTGTTGAGCTTTGATCGTTAAAAACTGTTGCATCATCGGCGTATGAGCCGATTTAGTTTTAGACGCTAATACCGTGCTTGTTTGGGTTTCAAACAGTGATTTTTGTTCGGTTTCTTTCACATTGTGGTTTGAATTTGTTATCTTGGAAAGCAGTTTAACTGATTGTATTTATCCGTACCAGAACAAACAAAAAATCAAACAAAATATAAAAGAAATACTAGCAGGCTATAAACGAGAAACTAATGCATAAATTAATACAAGCACTATCAAAAACCTTAACTAGTCAAAATATTAAGTTGGTAACGGTTGAGTCCTGTACTGGCGGTTTAGTCGGCAAAACCATCACTGATGTAGCCGGTAGTTCCGATTGGTATGAATCAGGTTTTATTACCTACAGTAATCAAGCTAAACAAAAGTTGGTTGGCGTAGGCTCAAAATTGTTAGTAACTCATGGCGCTGTTTCTGAACCTGTTGCTAAAGCGATGGCCAGTGGAGCAAGTAAGATATTCCCTGCTAGTGTCGCTCTTAGTATTACTGGCATAGCAGGACCTGGAGGAGGGTGTGATGAAAAGCCTGTAGGTTTAGTTTATCTATCGGTTTGCATTGGAGAGCGGTCAAAAACCATTAAATGCCTATTTAATGGCGGGCGTGATAAAATTCGAATTTCAGCAATGCGAGAAGGATTGTCTTTGCTCATCCACTTTTTAGAATCTTGATTTATGGTTGTAATCGTTAATTAAATATCTATACCCTTAGAACCTGCACTTTGAGGTATCACGGGTATATGATTATTTAGTAAGTTTATTAATCATCCATCGAATCAAAACAACGGCTAATACAGCAAATAAAATACCAAAGAGGTCAGCAACCATATCCCAATAACTAAATGCTCTGCGTGGAATAAAGGATTGAATAATTTCGACTGATACACCGAGCCCCATAGATACAAGAATGACCCAATATACCTTCAAACGTGGAAAAGCGAGCATTAATGCAAAAGCGAAAGCACCAAAGCCAATAAAATGAAACACTTTATCCATATGACGAAAGTGAGAATGTACATGTACACTAGGCATTAACGTGACATAGAGCAAAACCAAACCAATGATAAGCAGAAGAAACTTCCATGTTTTAGAAACTTGACGACCAAAGATAGCGGTTAATATATTATTTAAATTCACGTTATTTTACGATTTCTTTTCAGTTATGGAAAATTTGAACTATTGTAGCAATAGTAAAAGTTAGATCAAGAATAAGTTTGCCCTTTTATAGATATATAATCTTAATATTTTTGGGTAGTATGAATATTGTATGAGGTTTTAATTCTGTTATTATAGCGTCCACACAAAAAAGCGTAATAAAATCAATGAAAAAAAGAAATCATCTTAGTCAGTTAGAATCTGAGAGTATTCAGATATTCAGAGAAGTTGCTGCGGAATTTGATAACCCGGTCATGCTTTACTCTATTGGTAAAGACTCTTCAGTGTTATTGCATCTAGCACGTAAAGCATTTTATCCTGGGAAAATTCCATTTCCTCTATTGCATGTAGATACCAATTGGAAATTTAAAGAAATGATAGCATTTAGAGATAAGGTGGCAAAGGATCTTGGTGTTGAATTATTAGTCCATAAAAATCCAGAAGGATTGGAAATGGGTATAAGCCCATTTGTTCATGGTAGCTCAAAACATACGGATATAATGAAAACTGCAGGTTTAAAGCAGGCGCTTGATCAATACAAATTTGATGCCGCATTTGGTGGGGCAAGGCGAGATGAGGAAAAATCACGCGCTAAAGAACGAGTTTACTCATTTAGAGATGCGGCTCACCGCTGGGATCCAAAAAATCAGCGTCCAGAACTTTGGAATATTTACAACGGTCGAGTTGATAAAGGTGAAAGTATTCGAGTATTCCCTTTATCAAACTGGACAGAGTTAGATATATGGCAATATATCTATCAAGAAAATATTGAGATCCCGTCACTTTATTTATCAAAAAAACGACCTGTTGTTGAGCGTGATGGCGTTTTGGTGATGGTAGATGATGATCGATTCCCATTGGAGGATGGCGAAGTGCCGGAAATGAAGTCTGTAAGATTTAGAACGTTGGGATGCTATCCATTAACCGGAGCAGTTGAATCAGAAGCCGCTACATTGCCTGAAGTGATTCAAGAAATGTTGTTGACTAAAACGTCTGAACGACAGGGACGGATGATTGATAGTGATTCTACGGGTTCAATGGAAAAGAAAAAGATGGAAGGATATTTCTAGAAAGCAACTGTTAAGGACCAGTTAAATAAGATAACAACATATTTATCTATTGGTCAATTATTTAAATAAATTGAAAGTATTTTAGGAGAAACGGTTATGTCGCAAGACAACCTAAATGAAAATTTAACTTGGCATAAGCATGAAGTCACTAAAGCCGATAGAGCAAAACAAAAATCCCAAAAGCCTTGCGTACTATGGTTTACCGGGTTAAGTGGTTCAGGTAAATCAACCATTGCCAATTTATTAGAAAAAAAACTACACTCTATTAATAAACAAAGCTATTTATTAGACGGTGATAATGTTCGTCACGGTTTATGTGGTGATTTAGGTTTTTCAGACAGAGATCGTGTTGAAAATATTAGGCGAGTGAGCGAAATAGGCAAACTTTTTGTTGATTCCGGTCTTATAGTGTTGACCGCTTTTATTTCGCCTTTTAGAACAGATAGGGATTTTGCTAGAGGCTTATTAGAAAACGGTGAGTTTCTTGAAGTTTTTGTTGATGCTCCTTTATCTGTTTGTGAAGCGAGAGATCCTAAAGGGTTGTACAAGAAAGCTCGACGCGGTGAAATCAGTAAATTTACGGGAATTGATTCTGAGTATCAGTCTCCTACCAATGCGGAAGTTCATTTAGATACAGAGAAACATTCCGCAGAAGCTTGTGTTGATATTTTGATTCAATACCTAGCAGACAAAAATTTTTTGAATTAATAGATAATTTTCTATAATTATTTCGATAGGATTTATACGAGATGACCTCTGAAGCAAATTTATTAGAAACAGATATTCTTGGCTACTTGAAACGCCATGAAGAAAAAGACCTGTTGCAATTTTTAACCTGTGGTTCTGTTGATGACGGAAAGAGTACTTTAATTGGTAGGCTTTTACATGATTCTAAGATGATTTTTGAAGACCAATTAGCCGCAATAGAACAAGATAGTAAAAAATCCGGTACTCAAGGCGAAGAAATTGATCTTGCGTTACTAGTCGATGGTTTGCAGTCGGAAAGAGAGCAGGGGATCACCATTGACGTTGCGTATCGTTATTTTGCAACAGAAAAAAGAAAATTTATCATCGCCGACACTCCAGGCCATGAGCAGTACACTCGAAATATGGCAACTGGTGCATCTAATTGTGACTTAGCCGTTATTCTACTTGATGCCCGTAGTGGCGTGAAAGCTCAAACAAGAAGGCATAGTTACATTGCATCATTGTTAGGCATAAAAAATATTATAGTTGCTGTCAATAAAATGGATTTAGTTGATTATAAACAAAGTGTATTTGATGAAGTTAAATCCGAGTATTTGGCATTTAGCGAACAATTAAATTTCGATGATATTCGTGTTATTCCTATGTCTGCTCTTAAGGGTGACAACGTGGTTAATACAACACCAGAATTAAATTGGTTTCATGGTTCTACTTTTATGGTAGCGCTAGAAGAGACTGTTGTAATTAGAAACAAAGAATTTGGCGGTTTTAGGTTACCTGTACAATGGGTTAATCGACCTAATTCTGAGTTTAGAGGGTTCAGTGGAAACATTGTTGGTGGAACGGTTAAAGTAGGTGATGAAGTGATTGCTTTACCATCGGGAAAAACATCAAAAATTGAAAAAATTGTCACATTCGATGGGAATTTAGAGAGCGCAGATAATGGTCAAGCCGTCACTTTAACTTTGGAAGATGAAATTGATATTAGCCGTGGCGATATGATTTGCCCTGTCGATTCTGCAGCTAATTTAGGGAGTATATTTGAAGCAGATATCGTTTGGATGTCTGAGAAAGCGTTAATGCCTAACAAACAATATGATTTTAAGTTCTCTGCTAAATATTGCTCTGGTAGTATTGATGAAGTGATACATCGTATCGATATCAATAGTCTCGCAAAAATTGATGCAACTCATCTTGAATTGAATGAAATTGGTCCCTGTCGAGTTAAATTAACACAACAAGTTGCTTACGATACTTATCAAGAAAATAGAAAAACTGGCGCATTTATAATTATTGATCGTATGAGTAACATCACGATTGCTGCAGGAATGATTAAAAATGTTATCCATCAAGCTGACGGTGAATTAGATAATAAAGAACATTCTGAATTCGAACTAGAGTTTAATGCATTGGTAAGAAAACATTTCCCAAGCTGGGAAGCTGTTGATATTTCGAAGGTGTTCAAAAAATAAGCATTTAATGATTGCGTTCTTAAGAGGTTGATTTTTAATTCTTCAGCTCTTTTTAGGGCTTTACATTTTAATCAAATCACCCCTTTAAAATAGCTTTTAAAGGGGTGACCGTTAACATTTAACCACTGATTGACATTAATTCATCTAAGTTCGGTTTTGTCATTGGACTATAACTTTTCTTGATATCAATAACTTCTGCAACATCTAAAGTAACAAGCTCATTCTGACTATATACTTTTTGTGCAAAACCAAAGTCAAACGTTTTCATCTCTTCTGGATTGGCTGCCTTTGCCGTAGCAGCAAATGATTTTCTCGGAGTTGATGCCTGCATTTCTATAGGCTTTACAACGGGTATTTCTACCTTAGCTTTTATTTCTACTGGCTTTGTAGTTTTTACTTCAACTTTTGCTTCTTTAATTTTAACATCTACTTTTGGTGTATCTACGACAGTTATATCTTCTTGATTTTTATCAGAATTTATAGCGTCTGGTTTTTTATTCTCATGTTTTTGTTTATCAATAGATTTTTCAGTTTTTGCTTTAAAATCTTTTTGATTATTCTCGATTGCAGGCTTTGGTGTTTCATGAACATGTATTTCAACAGGTTTTACTGGTTGAGTTGATTGGTTCTCAATACTCTTTTTATTGGTCTCAGAAGCATTTGGTTTACTAGTATTGCGACGCTCTTCACGGGATTGTCTAACTGCTCTAGGTTTTTGCTCTTCTTGAGGTTGACTTTCAGTTGAGTTATTCCGGCTCTTATCATTACGATTATTTCTCGGATTTCTTGGGTTTTTAGCGTTCCTTGGATTTATATCAGAGCGATTGCCTCTATTCTCATTGTTTTGCTCGTTTCGACTTTCTTTATTTTGTTCAGACTTAATATCTGACTTGGGCTGACTATGTTGATTGACACGAACATCATTTTTATCTTTGTTTTGTGTTTCATTACGATGTCTACTATTACTGTTACGACTTCGTTGATTACGATTATTCTGACTACGATGTCGATTGTTTTGATTTCGACCTCGATAATTATCTTTTTTGAGGTCTTTCTTTTTCTCTTTTTCTTTTGTGCCAAAAAGAGCACTGAAAACTCGTTTGATTAATCCTGGCTTCTTTTCTTCTTCTACTTCTTTCTTTTGTATATGTTGCGGAGCCGTTGGAATTGGGACATTGGTTACCGCAGCCTGTTCAACTGGTTTGTTAGTTGTTGTATCACTACTAGTGACTATTTCAAGCTCTGGTTGTTGTGGAACTTTATAACTTTCTGTTTCTAAAGATTCAGAGCGTTTTAAGCGTTTGATCTCATAATTAGGTGTTTCCATGTAGGGATTTGGAATAATAACCAACTGGGTTTTTTGACGCTTTTCAATAGCTAAAACAATCTTGCGTTTTTCGTTAAGCAAGAAGGTAGCAACTTGAACGGGTAATATTGCTTGAACTAGCGAAGTAGAATCTTTAGATGCTTCTTCTTCTAATAAGCGTAATATAGATAGGGCTAAAGATTGGACACCTCGAACAGTTCCAGTACCAGTACAACGAGGACAAACTCCATGTGCAGACTCTCCTAGTGATGGTTTTAATCTTTGTCGAGACATTTCTAATAATCCAAATCGAGAAATTTTTCCTACCTGGACTCGCGCTCGATCATGGGTTAATGACTTACGTAATACATTTTCTACCTCACGTTGATGCTTTGACGCATTCATATCAATAAAATCGATAACAACTAATCCACCCATATCTCTTAAACGAAGTTGTCTAGCAACTTCTACAGCGGCTTCTTTGTTTGTATGGAATGCTGTTTCCTCAATATCTGCACCTTTTGTTGCCTTAGCAGAATTTATATCGATAGAGACTAAAGCCTCGGTTGGGTCAATCACGATTGATCCACCTGATGGCAATCTAACTTCTCTTAAAAAGGCTGTTTCAATTTGATTTTCAATTTGGTAGCGATTAAATAAAGGAACTTCGCGATCATCATTTAATTTAACGCGATTTAGAAATTCAGGTCTTATAAATTCAATTTGGCTTTTTACCTTTTCAAACATATCTTTTTTATCAACAATGATTTCGCCAATATCAGCTCTTAAATAATCTCTTAAAGAACGGATAACAACATCACTCTCTTGGTGGATTAAAAAGGGTGCAGGACGAGACTCTCCGGCTTTAACGATAGCATCCCATAAATTAAGTAATACTTTCATGTCCCATTCTAGCTCCTCTGCGGAACGTCCGACACCGGCAGTCCTAACAATACATCCCATACCGCTAGGAGTTTGAACTTCACGCATGGCTTGGCGTAATTCATCGCGTTCTTGGCCTTCAATTCTTCTTGATATACCGCCCGCTCTCGGATTATTTGGCATTAGAACTAAATAACAACCGGCTAGACTAATAAATGTAGTCAATGCTGCGCCTTTGTTTCCTCTTTCTTCTTTATCAATCTGAACGATAACTTCTGTTCCTTCAGATATAACTTCTTTGATATTAGGTCTGCCACGGAAACTTTTATCTTTAAAATATTCTCTAGAGATTTCTTTTAAAGGTAAAAAACCATGTCTATCTGCACCATAATCAACAAATGCGGCTTCTAGGCTTGGTTCTACACGGGTAATTTTTCCTTTATGGATATTGGCTTTTTTCTGTTCTTTGCCAACAAGTTCAATATCTAGATCAAAAAGGTTTTGACCATCAACTAATGCCACGCGAATTTCTTCAGCTTGGGTGGAGTTTATTAACATTCTTTTCATTTGGTTTTATTCTCTTAGTAACCTTCATTAAAGGAAGGTATTAAGACAAATAACAGGGGAGGGAGAGCAGAATAAGTATATTTACGATAACGCTTTAAATCTAGTGCTATTAAAATATAGGCTGTATCGCCTATAAACTCTTTAATATCAAAAACAAACTTTTGAAAAATCTTACTATGAACCATTTATAAAAATTGGTTGTGACTAACTTGGTAGTTATTAAGCTAACTGTTACCAAATTAGTTAAGATCTAATTTATTAAAAAAATCATTAAATAACTTGTTTAATAATTTATTCTCGTTACCTTCAAATTATATAATAAAATTAGAAGGTTACTATTTTCAATTTATTTTTTATTAGCCTTAAATTGGCATGCTATCTTTAGTCTATTATTAAACTGCAAACATAGATCGCATTAATAATGTCTATGCTTAGATTCTTGTTTCTCTCACAACTATTTGTCGTTGTTTAACTTTTAGTAGTAGGGATGTGGCTTATTTGTTCACACTTTCTACTGCTTCATTTTATTCATGTACTTCTTTATCTTTTTTGCCATATATTCATCCATATGGCTTTTGTGATTCTCTATTTATTCATTTGAATTCGTTGGTTTTTCGATAAGTAAGAGTTAAATGTTTTTTAGCTCATTACCTTATCGAATCAAATATTTGAGTTTATACCTATATGAGGTTATATCTGCGTATTTGATTGAATTTTTAGCAAAATTGCGAGAAAATCTCATAAGTTGCTAAACAATGTAACTATAGCAATAAAATTAACTATTTTCAATTCTAGTTAAATTACGCTGTTGCTTACCTTCTAACAATGTAAACTTTGGGATAAATTATGCATTATTTGAGATCTATAAAAGAAAATGCCATAAAAATTGGGATGATGCTCTTTATGAGTCTGGCTTTACAAGTCTGTTCTAATGAAACGACCAATCCTGCCGGTTACAATATGAAAAATACCGCTAACCCAGCCTTTAATTTAACTACTGGTGGTCAACCATCAAAAGCCGACTTGGCTAAAATGGCTAAAAATGGCGTTAAAGTGATTGTTAATTTACGTACTAAAAGTGAGTTTAATAAATTTGATGAAAAAAAGGTGGTTGAGTCCTTGGGTATGAAATATGTCAGCATTCCCATTGGTGATGACAAAGATTTCAACTTGAATAATGTAAATCTATTGGATCAAGCACTTGCGGATCTTAAAGACCCTGCGGTTGTCTACTGCGCCAGTAGTAATCGGGTTGGTGGACTGCTTGCCCTAAGAGAAAACCTAATCAAGAAGTCAACAGCTCAGGATTCACTGAAATTCGGTCGAAAAGCTGGTATGAGAAGCACTGAAAAAACGGTAAAAAAGTTAATTAAATAAAGTGTTTTTTGATAATCAGTTGTTTTGCTAGAATTTCACTTTGAATTTGTTTTAGAAGAAGTTAAGCTTATTAATAATAAAAGATACCTCTGATTTACCTTCCTCTTTTTGTGATATTTTTACAGGGAAATAATTAAGTTTAGGGCTTAACCAAATTAGGAATTTATCACCATTTTTTTTAGTTCTTTCTAACTTTATTGTTTGGTAGTTGCCATTAGGTGTGCTCAGGTTGATTATACCTAAAGACTTGTAAATATAGCTTTCACGTTTTCCTTTATGGCTAACACTATATTCCATAGGGATTTTATCAAAATTTTTATTGTTGTTTGATTTTTTTCGATTAATTAATTCTTGTCTCAATTGAATAGTATGGGACATTCTATCAAAAACTTGCTGCTCTAAAGGCAATTGCCACGAACGTTTCTTGTAAAGACCTTTTTCTATCTT
>JBLIBL010000057.1:0-21107 GCA_047633355.1 Polaribacter sp. | reverse complement strand
TAAATTTTCCTAATGCGGTAGAAGATGGAAAAAGTTCCGATGACGACTTAACTTGGAGTCTTCGCTTAGCCTATGAACTCAATGAAAATATCAACTTGTTTGGTACGGCTTCTACCGGTTTTAAAGCAACTTCATGGAATTTGAGTCGTGATGGAAAACCATTTGATTTTGATGCAGTGGCGTTGGGTACATCAGGCTTAACGCGAGGAGACCAAAGATACGGCACTCGTTTTGCTGGTCCTGAAGAATCGACTGTTTATGAAATAGGAATGAAATCGCGATTTGAAAAAGGTGCGTTTAATATTACTTATTTTGACCAAACTATTGAAGGATTCCAATCATCTATATTTGTAGGTACTGGTTTTGTGCTTTCTAATGCAGGTCAACAAAATACTACGGGTATTGAATTTGATTCTGTTTACACACCAACAGATAACTGGACATTGAGTTTAGCGGGTAGTTTTCTTGACCCTGTTTATGACTCGTTTGTAAATGGATTCGGTCTAAATGGTCCTGAAGATTTTACTGGTGCAACACCTGCAGGCATCCATAAGCAAAGTATTGTTGCCGGTATCAAATATGATTTTGACCTTGCAAGTGGATCTTATGCTTACGTGCGTACTGACTACATTTACGAAAGTAAAGTTCGTATTGTTCGAAATACACCCGCAGATGTAACTCGTGAGGTCGGAACACTTAATTTAAGTGCCGGTTTAACGCTATTGAATGGTGTTAACGTGCAATTCTGGGTACGTAACTTAAACGAAGATGAGTATTTTCACTCTTCGGCTCCAACGCCTATTCAATCCGGAAGCTTCTTCGCTTATCCAAATCAGCCAAGAACTTACGGTGCTTCAGTATCGTATGAATTTTAAGGCTAACGTTTAGGAAAAAGGCTACAGCGACGGTTATTGTCTCTGTAGCCTTTTTTTTGCATAAAATTAAAGGTATTTTCTGGTCAAAAAGCTTTAGATAGAATCATTCATCGACGAGTATTTGAAATAGTTTAAACAGCTAAGACCAGTTGATAAAATACCAGCTGTTTGTTAATAATCATTTACCTTCTAATAAATAATGCTAAAATACCGGGCATTATGTTAAATTGAATTCAAGTAACAGAACATCTAGCTAGAGGCATTATATGAGCTGGTTTGAAAGAATAATTCCGAAAAGAAACACCACTGTAGCAGAGCGTAAAAATTCTGTTCCGGAAGGTGTTTGGTCTAAATGTAAAAATTGTGATGCCGCCATTTATAAAGCAGAATTAGAGCGTAGTTTAGAGGTTTGTCATAAATGCTCTTCTCATATGCGAATTGGTGCTAGAAAAAGGCTAGAGAGGTTTCTTGACGAAGAAAATCAGACAGAGATAGCAAGTGATTTAGAACCAAAAGATATCCTTAAATTTAAAGATTCAAAACGCTATAAAGATAGAATTACCGCCGCCCAAAAAGCCAGTGGTGAAAAAGATGCAATGGTTGTTTTAGATGGTAAATTGAAAGGCATTCCTATAGTTGCTTGTGCGTTTGAATTCAATTTCATGGCAGGTTCAATGGCATCGGTTGTTGGCGAAAAATTTGTTAGAGCCGTCAATCAATGTATCGCAGACAATAAAGCATTAGTTTGTTTTTCAACGAGTGGTGGTGCGAGAATGCAAGAGGCATTGACATCATTATTCCAAATGGCTAAAACCAGTGCCGCACTAGCAAAATTGTCTCAAAAAGGTCTACCCTATATATCGGTTTTAACCGATCCTACTATGGGTGGCGTTTCGGCTAGTTTAGCGATGTTGGGTGATGTTAATATTGGTGAGCCGAACGCTTTAATCGGCTTTGCTGGGCCTAGAGTTATAGAACAAACCGTTCGAGAAACCTTGCCAGAAGGCTTTCAGCGTAGTGAGTTTTTATTACAAAGTGGCGCAATTGATATGATTGTTGATCGTCGTAATATGCGTGATTCAATCGCTTCATTATTATCAAAAATGACTAACGTAGATACCGTCGAACAAGTTGCTGTTTAATTATTTGTTCATTTTACAAAAAAGCTCATGTGAAAAAAAATAAAGCATGAGCCATCTTAATAATCTCGATTATTCAATCATTCTAGTTTATCTGGTTTTAATATTTTTTCTTGGTATATATTTCACCAAAAAAGCATCTAACTCTGTTGAAGACTTCTTTATAGGCGGTCGTTCAATGCCATGGTGGCTTTTAGGCGTTTCTATGGCTGCTACCAACTTCTCAATTGATACACCAATTGCAGTCACAAATTTTGTTGCATCTGAAGGGATCGGTGGTGTTTGGTTTATGTGGTCGAGTGCTATCTCAGCCATTATGGTGACCTTTTTCTTTTCTAAGCTTTGGCGTCGTTCAGAAGTAATAACGGATGCTCAAATAATTGAAGAACGTTATTCAGGACAAAGCGCAAAGGCTTTACGTTTATTCAAAGGTCTCTATTTTGGTGTAATATTTAATGTTTTTATCATGGGCTGGGTTTTTCTTTCGTTGTCTAAAGTGATGGCTGGAATTACGACCATTGATATTAATTACATTCTATGGCCAACGGTCATTTTAGTATTTATATATTCAGTAGCATCAGGTTTTTATGGTGTTGTCATTACCGATTTTTTACAGTATTTTGTGGCTTTAATCGGTTCAATTTTATTAGCCTATTACTCTGTTCAGCATGTAGGCGGAATTGATACATTAATCACTCAATTAGAAGGTAATGCTCAAGCCGGACCAAGTTATTTAAATTTTTTACCAAGCTTTGAAGATAACTCCCTATTGCCGCTTTCAGTTTTCTTAGTTTATATATTGATGCAATGGTGGGCTCACAAATATTCAGATGGTGGGGGAAAGCATATTCAACGCCTGCTTTCAGCGAAGAATGAAAATGAAGCATTTAAGGGAAGCGCTTTATTTACTGTTTTAACGTATATTTTTCAAATTTGGCCTTGGATTATAACGGCACTTTGCGGAATCATCGTATTTCAAGGTATTAGCGATACCGAAATGATTTATCCCAAAATGATGGTGGAAGTTTTACCTCATGGGCTTTTGGGCTTAGTGGTCGTCGGTTTAGTGGGCGCTTTTATGTCAACTATCGATACTCATTTAAACTTAGGGGCTTCCTATGTGGTTAATGATATTTACAAACGCTTTTTAGTAAAAGAACAGACTGCTAAGCATTATATTTTTATCTCAAGATTATCAATGGGATTTCTATTATTGATAGCGGTCATTATATCCAAAAATTTGGAGTCTGTTGCTGGTGCTTGGAAGTTTTTACTTACCTTCGCGAGTGGTGCGGGGTTAACTTGGGTTATTCGATGGTTCTGGTGGCGAGTCAATGCTTGGACAGAGTTTTCGGGCATGATAGCATCTGGAATTACCGCCAGTTTGATTCACTATTTTTATCCTGACTGGTTATATTCGTCAAAACTATTAGTTACTGTTTTTATCTCAACGATCGTTTGGGTGATAGTCACTTTTTTAACCCATCCGGTGAAAAATGAAGTATTAATTGATTTTGTAAAGTTAGTGAAACCGGGGTATTGGGGATGGAAAAACATTTATCAGCAAACCGATATTGAGCCTCATAATTTTTTGTCGAATGGCTTAAAATTGTCAGCACTTGGTCTTATCGCTTTTTTTGCATTTAATTTTGGTATTGGCTTTTTGATATTAAAGAATGCATGGTTTGGTTTAGCTTTGATTTTATTTGGAGCAGTCATTGGCTATAAAATATTTGATTCCGTTGAGTCTAATTAAATAAGAAAAACATACTAATTAGTTAAACTAAATGGTAACGAAGACCTGATAGCTATGTAGGAATACAAATATACAACGAAACGTTTTATGGTGCATTAACACCATCTCGAAGAAGTTGGATAATGAGAGTTACAGCCGTTAATCATTTACCTAATTAAGGAATTTTTGATCTGATTCAATCTAAAGTACGTAGATAACCTAGAGAGTTCTAAGGGGTAATCAGGATGAAGTTAAATTTCGTTATTATTGCGCTTGGGATATTGGGTTTGTTGCCTTTTTTCTTTTCTGTTTACTGGGTAATCGATAAGCAGATTATTTTTGGCTTAACGCCTTTTAAAGTCTTTAGTACCTATAGTTCGGTAATCCTTACTTTTCTTGCTGGTTCGCTATGGGCAGATATAATAGTTTCAAGAGAAAACTTTCCTTTAACCCCAAACCAAATTACCGTAAAGTCATCAGCCGGTATGCCTAACGAGAATATCGCAATAGCGTTTGCTATTTTTTCGAATATTATCGCCCTTATATGCTGGGTATTGTTAATTTTGCCCGAAGAATTTTATGTGATTTCGTTGACTGCGCAGTTGTTTGGTTTTGTTATTGTTCTTTGGGTCGAAGCTGGTTGGGGCCTAATGCAAAAAAAAGTAGACCGTGACGGCTATTTGTCGCTACGTTGCCTGTTAACGAGTGTTGTCTGCTTAGCCCATATTGGTATGATGTTGCTTAACTAAATATTAGTGGCCAAAGCCGCAACAATATCTGTTCAATTTGACGAGAAAGGTAATGATTTTGTCTAATCAATCAATAAACCAAAAAGCGAAAGCGGCTGTTGTTATAGGTGCTAGCGGTGGTATTGGCAAAGCAGTCCTAGAGCGATTGATGCATGATACAAAAGTAACGCGAGTTTTTGCTATCAGTCGGAACCCATCTGTCACAGAGCAGATAGACAATCGTTCACCAGAAAGCGGCAATCAAAAAGTAGTATGGTTACGTTCGGACTATTCGGAAAAATCGATCAGTGATATTAGTGAGGAATTAACTGAATACAAAGGGCGCGTTAGCATTGTTTGTATTTGTAATGGAATTTTACACGGAGATGATTTTTCGCCTGAACGACGAATTGAAGATATTGACTCCGTTAATCTGCAGCGTATTTTTAACGTGAACGCATTAATCCCTATCATATGGTTGAAGCATCTGCGAAGCTTATTGACTGGCGATGATATATGTCGTGTCGCCGTCCTTAGTGCCCGTGTAGGCAGTATTGGAGATAATAGACTAGGCGGTTGGTATGCTTATCGTGCCTCGAAAGCGGCGTTAAATATGATGCTGCAAAATGTTGCGATTGAATTTGCCCGTAGAGCAAAGAATGTGCAGATTGTTGCTTTCCATCCAGGCACCACCGACACAGGACTTTCAAAACCATTTCAGAAAAATGTTCCGAAAGGGAAATTATTTAAGTCAGAGTTTGTTGCTGAGCGTCTATTAAACATCTTATTCCAATATCAAACAGTGGGCCCTTTTGCGTATCTGGATTGGGATAATAAAACAATACCCTTTTAAGCAGGATATTTATAGGCAGAACCTCAAAAAATGAGAAGCGGTCATATAGCTTTTCATTAAACTAAGCTATTAAGTCAGTCGCACCAAACCTAAAGATAACATTAGGAATATGTTTTCAATAGTTGTTCTTAAATACACCCTTACTGTTTAAGTGTTTTACTTATTATTCGCTTATATACAAATGTTGCACTCAATATTGGGCTAAGTAATGCTGTCATAGATACGGATTCTTGGTTACAAATTATTAGTGAGTTAATCAATAATATTTTTTGCAGTTTTGTATCTAATTATCATGATCACTAGCTCTTTGGAAACAAGCTTTCTTTTTGTTAAGACTAACAGGTCTAAACATCAGAAATATAAGAGTTGATATAAGGTGACATAAACTTAGTTGTGAAATTAATTATAACGAGACCATTCAAGCGAGTGTTTTTAGCGAAGAATGACCTGAGCCAATTGAAAGCTGCGCTCTTTAATCGAGGATCTCGGTGTTAAATATCGCAATCGCGAAGGGCATAGTTTGCATTCAAAGAAATCATGGCTGCTTTTTGGTATTAACACTCAATATCTATTCATTTTAAAAATGAGGACAAATATAATGGTGTTTAGTTGTTATAAATCAGTTAGTTAGGTTGTTATTTGTGGTTTTTGAGTCTTCGTTCTATTTCGTTATAATTATTAAACAAACTCTGCTGCCGCGGCACCAGACGCCCAAGCCCATTGGAAATTATAGCCACCTAATTGACCAGTAACATCAAGCACTTCACCGATCAAATAGAGCCCTTTTTGTTTGTCTGACTCCATACTTTTTGATGATACCTCATCAGTATTTACTCCGCCTATTGTCACCTCTGCGACTTTGTAACCTTCATAGTCTTTTGGGTAAGTTACCCAAGCAGTTAAACAAGAATCTAACTGATCAATATCAGCGTGATCGAATTGTTTGAGTTTAGTGCTTTGTAGTTTGCTATTGCCTAGCAGGGAGAAAAACTCTGCGCATAGAAACTCTGCTAGAGATTGACTGAACTGTGTTGCGAGAAGTGCTTTTAGTTGAATGTCTGGTCGTGTTTGTCTAACCTCACAAAACCATTTTGTAACATTTATATCAGGTAACCAATTAATTACAATTGGGTCGCCTTTTTTCCAATAATTGGATATCTGTAAAATTGAAGGTCCACTTAACCCTTTATGGGTGAATAGTAATGCATCTTTAAAATAATGGTTATTGCAACTAACTAAAACATTAGCTGAATTTCCCGGTAAGCCTTTAGTTTTGTTCAGCCATTTATTTTCAAAAGTAAGTGGAGAAAGCCCTGGTCTAGTTGCCAATATTTTATGCCCAAATTGCTCCGCGACCTCATAACCAAATCCCGTAGCGCCCATACTAGGGATTGATAAACCGCCGGTTGCTATGACTAAAGATTCACAATGATAAGTGGTTTGTTCGGATTCGGATGTTGTAGATCCCTTGGTTGTATTGCTGAGAACTTGAATTGAGAATGATTCTTCTTTCTTTTCGATTGAAACAATACTCGATTTCAACTGAATTCTAACATTGTTTAATTGGCACTCATCAACTAACAAGTCTCTAATATCTTTTGACGAATTTTCACAAAACAGCTCGCCTTGGCCTTTATCAAAATATTTAATGTTATACTGATCGACCAACTCCAAAAATTGCCATTGATTAAAGCGAGAAAGGGCTGATTTACAAAAGTGACTATTTGCACTAACATAGTTTTCTGGTTCGATAGAGTAGTTAGTAAAATTACATCGACCACCACCAGACATTAAGATTTTTTTTCCAAGTTTATTAGCATGGTCCAATACTAAAACTTTACGACCGCGCTTGGCTGCGTTAATCGCACAAAATAGACCTGCAGCACCAGCGCCGATAATAATAATTTGATAATTTGAATTCATGCTATATGATGATGATATTTGTTACAAAATAATACTGAGAATTTTACAGGAAAATTATACTGATTTATGAATATTCGACTAAACTAATGGTAAAGTTATTCATTTAAATTAACAAATAGGCTTTAAACCTAATAAATCTAACGTTCTTTGGGGTTAAAGCTGACTTTAATCGTTTAATCAACAATATTTTTCAAACTAGGAGCAATCATATGTATAAAGAAATGTATTACCATGACGATTTAGATAATTTAGCTGAGGAAGTCGTTTTTGAGCAAATACATCTTTTAATCGAAGGAAATGAAGTTGACGTACCCACTTCAGAAGTTTCAGTTCAAGATATTGCGGCTATTGCGCTCAATAATATGCCAGCCAAGTATGTTTGTAATTTTCTAGAAAAGCAGAATCCAGGTGCTAATTTACAAGAAGAAGTGAAAGATCTTGCTAAATACGCAAAAAGACAGGTTTTAAAAGCTATCAAAAAAGTACATTCCTCGCCACACGACTGATTAAAATTTAATCATTTAGTTTACAACTAATTTATCCAACTAATTATGTGTTAGTTACTATTTAGATGGAATATAATTGAGGTTATGATTGAATATAACCTAACTCTTGAAGGCAATGATTGCCGTATCGCTGAATGGAATCCCGATGGCGAAACCCTCGTTTTAGCTTTGCATGGTTGGCTCGATAATTTAGCAACTTTTGAAACCTTAGCAAAGCACATGCCCAATATACGCTTTATTGCTGTGGATTCACCAGGGCATGGACATTCTGCTCACATAAAAGAAGATAAAACCTACCATTTTATTGATGGTGTCTATTTAATAGATGATTTAATTGGACATTTTGGCCAAAAACAAACAAATTTACTGGGTCATTCAATGGGGGCAGCATTAGCTTCAATCTATGCTTCAGTGCAGCCACAAAAAGTTAAGAATTTACTACTTATTGAAGCACTAGGTCCTGTTACATCATCGGAAGAGAAGTTTCCCGAAACCTTAAAAAATTCAATTGTTCAAAGAAGAGCCTTAAAAGATAAAAGAAAGCCATTTTATAAGTCATTTGATCTTGCATTAGAAGCGAGAGCTGAAGTCTCTAAAATTTCTCCGGAATTAATCAAACCGTTAGTAGAAAGGGCGTTGACTTCTGTTCAACATGCCAATGATAAACAAAGCTTCGGTTATACTTGGCGGGCCGATTCTCGTCTACGAAGCTCTTCTGCAATGAGAATGACGGAAAGGCAACTTAGGTGTTTATTACCAGAAATTACTGCTCCGACATTATTGATTGAAGGTAAACAGGGTTTACTCCAATTACCAGACGCCAAACACATTCAAGATAGAAAACCATTAATACAAAATTTAGAAGTGAAATTGATGGATGGTGGGCATCATTTACATTTAGAGCACCCTGTGGAAATCGCTAGATTAATTTGCGAATTCTTAAATAAAAACAATAATTAATAATCAGCTTTTAAAAAAATTAAAATAAAAAACTTACAATAGAAAATCAATAATGGAAAATAAACGATGAAAGAATCTCAAATGGAGCAATTAACTAAAGAAGAAATGGCTTTGGATAATTCCACATCAAATATACAGGCAAAGGATAAAGTTTGGTTAGGCTCTTATCCTGATGGCGTTGTAGAAGAAATAAACCCAGAAAACTATCAATCTATTATTGAAATGTTTGATGAAAGTGTAAAAAAATACGCGAGTAATGCCGCGATGGAAAATATGGGTATGTGTTATACCTATCAAGAGTTATCAAGTAAGGCTGAGGATTTTGGCGCTTATTTGCAAAAAGAATTAGGTTTAAAGCATGGTGACCGTTTGGCTATAATGATGCCAAACCTCTTACAATATCCCATCGCTATTTTTGGTGCGATGAAAGCCGGTTTGACCATTATTAACGTCAATCCTTTATACACAAAACGGGAGTTAAAGCATCAACTAACAGATTCTGCTGCAGATGCGATTATTATTATCGCAAATTTTGCTGATACTTTAGAGGCGGTTATAGAAGAGACTTCATTGAAGCATGTCATTATAACTGAGTTGGGCGATGCTCTTTCTCCTGTTAAATCAAAAATAGTCAATTTTGCTGTTAAATATATAAAAAAATTGATTCCTCAATTTTCATTACCAAAAGCTGTGAAATATAAGCAAGTAATGAAACGGGGGGCGGAGCTACAACTAACGCCAGTCGAATTACATCATACTGATATTGCTTTTTTACAGTACACCGGTGGAACCACTGGCGTTGCAAAAGGTGCCGTTTTAACACATAAAAATATTATCGCTAATGTTGAGCAATCTTATGCATGGCTAAAAGGCAATGTTAAAGAAGGCAAAGAAATTATTATTACGGCATTACCGCTTTATCATATTTTTTCACTTACAGCCAACTGTATGATGTTTGTAAAGTTAGGTGGAAAAAATGTGTTGATTACTAATCCCCGAGATATGCCTGGCTTTGTAAAGGAGATGTCAAAACACGCATTTACTTCAATCACCGGTGTTAATACATTATTTAACGGGCTACTTAACACACCAGGTTTTTCCGAATTAGATTTTTCTAAATTTAGCTTTAGTTTAGGTGGCGGAATGGCTGTTCAAGAGTCTGTGGCAAAAAAATGGGCTGAAGTTACAGGTGTGACACTTTTAGAAGCTTATGGTTTAACTGAAACATCACCTGGCGTGTGTATGAATCCGACCGATTTAGAAGCATATAATGGTTGTATCGGTTTACCTTTGAGTTCAACGGAAGTTTCGATCAGAGATGACGATGGCAATGAAGTTGCTCAAGGGGCGTCAGGAGAGTTATGGGTAAGAGGTCCTCAAGTTATGCGGGGTTATTTAGATAGGCCGGAAGAAACTCAAGAAGTGTTAAAACCAGGCGGTTGGTTTACGACGGGTGATGTTGCGTTTATGAATGAGAAGGGTTTTTTTAAATTAGTTGACCGCAAAAAAGATATGATTTTGGTGTCAGGCTTTAATGTTTTTCCGAATGAAGTTGAAGAAGTTGTATCATCAAATGAAAAAGTATTAGAAGTTGGCGCAATTGGCGTTCCAAGTGAATCCTGTGGTGAGATCGTCAAAATATTTGTTGTTAAAAAAGATGATTCATTAACTAAAGAAGAGCTTATTGCTCACTGTAGAGAAAACTTAACAGGTTATAAGGTACCTAAAATTGTTGCCTTTATCGATGAATTACCTAAATCAAATGTAGGGAAAATATTACGCAGAGAACTTCGTGACTTATAATGTACTAATAGTAAACGCTATTTTTCAATAGACGTGAAATTTGAAATGAATATTGAATTAAAATTAGAAGATTTTGATATTGAATGGGTCGAGTCGACAGAACGATTATCTGAGCTTGCTGAATCATGGAAGAATTTTAAATATCTCGCAATCGATACAGAGTTTGAGCGCCGCACGACTTTTTTCGCACGATTAGCTTTGGTACAGCTCTTCGATGGTGAAAAAATTGTATTAATTGATCCCTTATCTGTGGATTGTCCTCAGTCTTTAAAAGACGTTTTGGAAAACCCAAGCATTACAAAAATATTTCATTCATGCAAAGAAGACTTGGAAGTTCTTTATACTAGTTGGAATTGCCAATTAAAAGGATTATTTGATACTCAAGTTGCTTTTAGTTTTTTGACGGGTGAGTTATCTATTGGGTATGCAAAACTAGTCGAATTATTTTATTCTATACCGGTAGATAAAAAAGAAACAACCTCTAACTGGATCAAAAGACCGCTCACACCTCAGCAAAAAGAGTATGCCTCTAAAGATGTTCTTTATTTAATCGAAGTCTATTTGCATCAATTAAAAGAGTTTGAAAATAGAGAAGTATTTACTTTTTTTACTCAAGAGTGCGAAGAGCTTTGTTCAAATGCGATTGATTCAGTTGATGCTGTTTCTGATTATCGGGACGCTAAAGATGTTTGGAGGTTGAATGAAAAACAAGCAGGACTATTTAAATGTCTTTTTGATTGGAGAGAAAAAACAGCAAGACAATTAGATAGAACAAAAAATCATATAATTAAAGATCACGAATTAGTCGAGTTATCTATCATTGCTCCAGAAAGTAAAAATCAAATCAAACAATTAAAAGATTTGCATCCTCGTTCCCTACGTCTTTACTCTGACTTATGGCTAGAGATAGTTAAGGAATGGAATTTAGGTGGCGCACCAACTCAAGATATCGTATTAAACCCAAGAGATATAAAAGGACTTAAAGAAGAGTCTAACCGCCTAGAAAAACAAGTTAAAAATATCGCCAAAGAGAATGAGCTAAATCCTACATTTTTGCTTAGTAAAAGAGTGATTAGAAAACTGGCGCAATCATTGATTACCAATCAGAGCAAACCTTCTCAGTGGAAAGGATGGCGTAAAAAATTGTTAGAGAATAGTATTTTAAAATTAGCGATAAGTCGGAGCGAATAAATTGTTAGCCAGTGTATATAGAAGTAAAGTTAAAGATCAAATGTATCTTTATATTAGCATAAAAGATGATTTTTCAGTAGTGCCTGAGAAGTTATTGAAAATGTTTGGCATGCCTGAGTTTGCGCTTCAACTAAACTTAGCAAAAAGAAATAAACTAGCAAGAGTTGAACTAACTGAAGTGAAAAAGGCCTTAGCAGAACAAGGTTATTTTTTACAAATGCCACCAGCAATACATGATAATAAAGCAGATACGAATCACAGCCGAATTAAAAATAAAATTTTGGAATAATTCAAGTCATTATTGTAAAAGGAATCAACGTGCTAGAAAAAACACCCAACTATTTAAGAATTATTATAACTCTGATTATCATAGTTTTTTATACACAAACGTCTTTTAGTCAAGATACTGAAGCTAAGATATCCCCAATAGTTAAAGAAAATAATATAGAATTGCTTAAAACTATAAAAATATCGAAAACCATAAAAACAGACTCTGAAAGGTTTGATATTTGGAAGTTAGCCTTAAAAGACGATATGTTGAAACAAGGTGCAAGTGAACTATTAGTAGAAAAAATAATTAACCATCTCACTTTAATTCCTAGAGTGATTGAATTAGATAGACGTCAGCCGGAAGGGCGAATGACTCACGAAGAATATTTAACTAAAGTTATTCCACCATCAAAAGTAAAGCGAGCTAGAAAAGAATTTAAACTCAATTACAGTGAGTTAATAAAGGCTGAAGAGAGAACCGGCGTTCAAGCGAGATATATAGTTTCCTTGTGGGGCAAAGAAACTAATTTTGGTACGATTACAGGAAATTATTCTGTTCCGAGTTCATTAGCAACCTTAGCTTTTGAAGGTCGAAGGGCTAAGTTTTTTAGAAAAGAATTAATGGCATCCGTTAAGATTTTAAGCGAAGGTCATATACAATTAGAAGATATGAAGGGATCATGGGCTGGAGCGATGGGCAATTGTCAGTTTATGCCAACTAGCTTTTTGCAGTTTGCTGTTGATGCCAACAATGATGGAAAGAAGGACATTTGGGGTGATAAAACAGATATTTTTGCTTCAATGGGAAATTATTTAGCAAAATATGGATGGGACAAATCCATAAATTGGGGACGCCAAGTTAAATTAAATAATCAATTCAAAAATTATAAAATAGGTAAAAAATATAAGCAGTCACTTACAGAATGGGCTAAACAGGGAATTACTCGTACTGATGGCAATGCGCTTCCTAACGCGGATCTACAAGCTTATTTAATAGCGCCGGGCGGAGTTAAAGGCCGAATTTATTTGGTTTACAAAAATTTTGACATAATTATGAGGTGGAATCGTTCACACTATTTTGCAACAGGCGTTGGCTATTTGGCTGATAGAATAGGCTACCCTCAACTATTACCGCCATTCACTAAAGTGGAAAAATAATCGAATGTTCTACGCTACTGTTCAGTTTGATAATGCGAGCAAAAAACCATTCACTGAACCTACTACTAAAGTTGTTTGTGTGGGACGTAATTATGTTGCTCATGCTCAAGAATTAAGTAACCCTGTACCAAAGTCACCACTGCTTTTTATCAAGTCGACTAACAGTTTAGTCGTTTTAGGTAGTGAAATTGCAATACCATTGGGACAGGGGGAATGTCAGCATGAATTAGAAGTTGCCATATTGATAGGTAAAAAACTAAAAGCTGCTGATGAAGCTGAAACTATTAGCGCTATTTCAGGTATTGGCATCGGATTAGATTTGACGTTAAGAGATCTTCAAGCAAAATTAAAATCTAAAGGACAACCTTGGGAAAAGGCAAAAAATTTTGATGGGGCCTGTCCAGTATCAGATTTTTTAGACTTTGAGCTTTTGTTAAAAAAACAAAATAATTTTAACGCTAAAGTTGTATTAGATAACCTTAATTTTAATCTTTTAGTTAATAATAAATTACGCCAGAAAGGAAATACAGAAAATGCTATTTTTAAGATACCTTTTTTAATTAGTTATATTAGTCAGCATTTTACTTTATATCCGGGTGATATTATTTTAACGGGAACGCCTGAAGGTGTTGCAGAATTAATGGCAGGCGATAAGTTAGCCGTATCGCTTAATGAATATTCTTTAGCATCGGCTGAAGTCATTGCTAGCTAGCAACTTTAATTTAAATAAGAAATAAGAAATAAGAAATGTCACAAATAAATAAAAGCGAACGATTTTGGGAGAACATTCCATTTGACCAGCTAAACCAAAAACAATGGGAATCACTCTGTGATGGATGTGGTCAATGTTGCGCGCATAAACTTCAAAATGATGAAACAGAAGAGATATTTCTAACCAATATAGTTTGTCAATATATTGATCATCAGACGTGCCATTGTTCAGTGTATGAAAATAGACACAAATACGTACCGGATTGCATAAAAATAACCCCAGAAAATGCAAAAACACTGAAGTGGATACCGGAAACTTGTGCTTATCGCTTGATCGCAAATGACAAGCCGCTTCCTGAGTGGCACCCATTAATAGTAGGTGATAGAGCGTCAACAAAAGAAGCCAATATGACTATTTTGAACAAGGTTATAAGCGAAGAAGATGTTGATATGGACGATTTAGAAGATTATTTAGTCGAGGATGATTACTTTTCTCAACTATTAGTTAAAATTGGTGCCAAATAGTTAACAAAGAGAATAAACATATTGTGAACTAGTTTATCTATCTTACTGAAAACTATGCAATAATTCAAAAACTGAACTATGCTTAATGAATCTAGTTATTGAGTAACCACGAGTTATTGTGAAAATGAACGTTATTGCGAAAAAAAGCGTTATTGAGAAACAAAGAACCCCGTCAGTTTTTCTTAAATCGGCTCAAAATCAACAGTCTTCTTATACGAGCAAGTTTGTAGCTATATTATTAACCTTGATGGTTAACATGAATGCCATGGCTCAAAGTGCTGCTAGTTCTAGCAATGTAAAGAAAGCCGATGTACGTCTGCTGATTGACATTTCTGGCAGTATGAAAAAAAATGACCCAAAGAATTTGCGGATTCCCGCGTTACAACTAGTCACTAACTTACTTCCTCAAGGTTCAGAAGCCGGAGTTTGGGCATTTGGACGCTATGTCAATATGATGGTTAAGTTGGCTCCAGTGGATACAAGTTGGCAAGATAAAGCGACAAAAACCGCAACAAAAATTAATTCAGCAGGGCTTTACACCAACATTGGTAGCGTTCTAGAAAAAGCATCTTACGGCTGGAGTCGAATTGATCAAAACGAAAAAAGAAGCATGTTATTGCTAACCGATGGCATGGTGGATATATCTAAAGATCCCAAGGCCAATGCACAAGAAAGGAATAGAATTTTAAATGAAGTCTTACCTAAACTTAAAAAATCAGGCGTTGCGATTCATACTATAGCCCTATCAAAAAATGCGGATCATGAATTATTAAAGGAATTATCGAGTCAAACAGACGGTTGGTATCAAGCAGTTGATAATGCTGAAGAGTTGCAAAAGGTATTTTTGAAAATTTTTGAGCAAGCTACAGAAAGAGATAATCTACCAATCAAAGATAATCTATTTGTAGTTGATGAAAGTATTGACGAAATGACAGTCTTAATTTTCAGAAAAGACGCATCTGAATTAGCGAACCTAATAGCGCCATCAGGTAAAAAATATAATAAGTCATCAAAAGTAAGTGGCCTCCGATGGTTTTCAACGGAAACTTATGATTTAGTGACACTGCCGTCACCAGAACCTGGAGACTGGAAGATTGACGCTAATGTTGATCCAGATAATCGAGTAATGGTTGTAAGCAAGTTAGGTCTGAGCGTTGCTCAATTACCTAATAATTTATTGGCCGGTGAAGCAATAAATTATGAAATGAAATTAATGGAAGAAGGCAAGCCGATTGAGAAACTCGATTTTCTTAAACTGGTAGATGCAAAGTTAGTTCAAATTAAAGATGGACAAGAACAGAAAATGGCGATGTTTTTTGATGGTATGAATAATACATTTAAACAAAGTTTTTATACAGATGATTCTGTTGGTGAGCTTAGACTTAATCTACAGGTCTCTAGTCGTACTTTTGAACGTGAAAGAAGTCATGCCATCAACATTTATGGTTCACCTTTGATTTCAGAAATTAAAATATCAACAGATAGCATTCAACCGCATAAAATCATTATGAATATTCGTGATGATATTGTCGATATTAAGAGTTTAAATATTAACGTGACTATCACGATGCCTGACGGGGAAAAACTTTACAAAGTAATTGAAGATACAAGCAAACCGTTGGAAATAGCTGCTTCGTTATCGGGTGGTGATTATAAAGTTAGTTTTAAAATAATCGGTAAATCGGTATTAGGGCGAGACTTTGATGTTAACCCCGAAGCTATTTTATTTAGTGCTGAGGCGGTTATCATTGAAACACCTAAGGAAGAAGTTAAAAAGGAGGTAATAGAAAAAATTGAAGCTGAAGAATCCAAAGTTGAAATAATAACTGATGATGAAATAATAACTGATGATGAAATAATAACTGATGATGAAATACCCTTAGAAAAAGAAAAAGAAAAAGAAAAAGAAAAAGAAAAAGAGAGCAGTTGGGCTGATTGGTTATACATAGGGCTAGGGGGTAATTTAGTATTGATGATTTTAGGTTTCTTTGGATGGCGCATAATGAAAAAGCGTAATACAAAAAATGCAAATGAAATGGCCGATGAGTTATCTTCTGACGATGACGATGACGATGACGATGACGATGACGATGACGATGACGATGATGATGATGAGAATAAAGATGACAAAAAATAATAATAAAAGGACTAACTAATAATGAATACTATTGATCTCCCCTTGTTATTCATGGTTGAAGCTGCAGCTCCATTTTTTATACTTTCTATTGTGCTTGCAACGGCACTTATGAATGATAAAAAAAAGATGAAGGAAGCTGCAAAGCAATTAATATTAGACGTTAAAGGAAGTGAAAAAAGAGACCGGGATGCGGTTAAATTTTTTCTAAAAGAACAACTGAATCTCGATGAAAAACAGGTGAAAATGGCATCCAAAAAAATATTGAATGAGAGGAAGTTTTTATTAAGGAACATAATTAGTGGGATTTTAGATAAAAACCTAGAAGCAATTTCCCTACTTAACCAAGATCTCGATCGTGTTTGTAAACAATATCATCAATTAGAGCTAGCTGAAGTAGAAGTACTGCTTGAAGAGCCCAAAGAAGAGCCAAAGGAAGATAAAACTAAAGCATTAACAAAGGAGATAAAAGGATTAAAGCAAGAAGTTCATATTACGCTGACAACGTTGAATAATATTTTCAAAGAATTTAGTTCAATGTTTGGTGAAGATGCTCCAGATGGCGATATGTCAGTTGATCAGATTATTACAGCGATGGAGTCTTTCTCCAATAAAGAAACTAGTTCAACTTCAGAAAGTGATGAAACTATTTCTGAGCCAGAGCCTGAGTTAGAAACAGAACAGGAACAGGTTGATGAAGTTAGCGAGAATACTGATGAAGAGGTCGGTAGTATTGAACAAGTCGATGACATTCTGAAAGATACAAATATCAGTGAAGAACCTTTAGCCGAGGATGCCAGTATTTCAGAACAGTTAGAAAATATCCTGGGCGATGATGCAACCGATGATTTGGACTTCAGTGATGTTGATGCCGTAGATGATATTGATGGTGCGCTTGATATGCTCGAATTAGATTCCACTGATGAGGAAGAAGGTGAGCCTGATTGGGGTGATGCTTTTGCCGAATCAGGCGATGTGATGGAAGATGATAAAGAGTCATAGGCTCTTACATAAAAATTTCAGCGCAAAAGCTTTAATAGGTCATTCTATAGATCAACGTTTAAAAACTAATTTCCCCGCAATCCATGTTTGTAAAACTTGAGTTTTCCAAATTTCTTTTGGGTCGCCATTTATCACATCTTTATCTATTAAAATAAAATCAGCCCATTTCCCTTTTTCCAGTGAACCCAATGTTTTCTCTTGATGTGCTGCATAGGCGGCATTTAGAGTAAAACTTCTAAGTGCTTGAGTAAGCGTTATTTTTTCACCAGGAAGCCAGCCACCTTCAGGTTGATTATTATGATCCTGACGGGTAACCGCCGCGTGAAGACCATGAAAAGGATTGGCGAGCTCTACTGGGAAATCAGAACCTGAAGCGATTACAGTGCCTTGTTGTAAAAATTTATTCCATGCATAAGCGCCTTTTAATCGTTCATAACCGAGTCTATCACCCGCCATATTTTTATCGCTTGTAGCGAATACAGGCTGAATTGATGCGATCATATCGAGTGTTTTAAAGCGGGAGATATCGATTAGTGAAACTATTTGGGAATGTTCTATTCGATTTCTTAACTCCCGTCCACCAACCTTTTTATAAGTTTTTTCAAAGGCATCTAAAACTAATCGATTTCCTCTATCACCAATTGCGTGAACGTTTACTTGAAATCCTTTAGATAATATTTTTTCTACAAGGTTATCTAATTCTTTAGGTTTAGTTAACAGTAGTCCTTTGTTGTCAACATCATCTGAGTAAGGTTTGAGTAAAGCAGCGCCACGACTTCCTAATGCACCATCGGAGTAAAGTTTTACGCTACGAATTAATAAAAGATCTAAGTCATCACTAACAATGCCATTTTTTAACCATGAATTAAGGTTCTTTCCAGCGCCATTGAGCATGCCATATATACGTAATGGCATTCTATTTTCTTTTACGCGAGTCCTATAAATATCAAAATCTAGCTGGCTGACACCTGCGTCATGAACGCTAGTAATGCCTAAAGACAAAAGATGCTCAAATGCTTTATCGAATGCGTAATCTTGTTCTAAAAAGGATGTTTGCGGAATCATATTTTCAACTAAGTCAATTGCATTATCAATTAATAATCCTGTGGCATCGCCGTTATTATCTCTTTCAATTTTACCACCATGAGGATCAACTGTTTTGGAATTTATGCCCGCAATTTTTAGTGCTCGGCTATTAACCCATGCGGCATGACCATCTACTCTTCTTAAAACGATAGGTCTCTTTATTCCAGTTGAGTCTAGTGACTGTTTAGTCGGGAATTGTTTATTTAGCCATAAAACTTGATTCCAACCACGACCTAATATCCATTTTGATTTAGTGTTTTCTAAGGCAAACTGTTCAACTTGTTTAATCGCCAACGACTCAGAAGTGATTCCACGCAGTTTTACTCGTAACATTTCATTACCTAAACCAGAAACATGACCATGCGCGTCAATTAGACCAGGTAAAAGTGATGCTCCATGACCATCTATATTCTGACAATGAGTAAAATTTGATCGTTTCGAGTTATTGCTTGTTTCCACTACTCTACCTTCATCAAATACCAACCACTTGAAGCTTTGCAGTTCTTTAGAAGAGGAGGTTGCGGTAGTGCCTTGTATATTGGTGATAATTTTGCAACTAGCAAAGCTATTTGTTACAAAGTATATGGGAGATAGTAGAAGTAAAATTGTAAGATTGTTGTTTATTAGTCTCATTGCTTTTCCTTTAATCGTCGCTTATTAATCGTCACTAGGCGTTGGATTATTTTACTCGATTATTGTTACTAATAATACGAATTCATAAGTCGAAAATGTTATGCTTTCAGATATTATTAAACCTAATAGTTTCGCCTTCTCATATATGCCTATTTCACAAGCACAATTAAATTTTGATTCACAACATATTTGGCACCCATACACCAATCTTCAAAATCCTGCACCGGTATTCGGCGTCGAGTCGGCTAATGGCGTCTATCTAAACTTGTCTAGCGGTGAGAGGGTAATTGATGGAATGGCATCTTGGTGGTCAGCAATCCATGGTTATAATCATCCTGCATTAAACCAAGCTGTAAAGTCGCAACTAGATAAAATGTCGCACGTGATGTTTGGAGGATTAACCCATCAACCAGCTATAGAGTTATGCCAAAAACTAATCGAGATGACTGATCCCGCTTTACAATGTGTGTTTCTAGCTGATTCTGGCTCTGTATCAGTAGAAGTCGCCTTAAAAATGGCGATTCAATATTGGTACTCACAAAGTAAAGAAAAAAAGTCAAAATTTTTAACGGTTAAAAATGGTTATCATGGCGATACCTTTGGAGCAATGTCTGTATGTGATCCTGAAAATGGCATGCATGCTATGTTCGCCAGCGTATTACCTCAACATATTTTTGTAGAAGCGCCAAATTGCTTAAATGACACAGATTGGAAACAAGAATACATAGGAGAGTTTAATACATCGATAGAGAATAATCATAGTGAAATAGCCGCGGTTATTCTTGAACCGTTAGTGCAAGGCGCTGGCGGTATGCGCTTTTATTGCGGGGAATACCTAAGACAAGTTAGAAAGCTCTGTGACGAATATAACGTGCTATTGATTCTAGATGAGATTGCAACCGGTTTTGGAAGGACTGGTAGTCTATTTGCCTACGAAGAGGCCAAAGTAGTACCCGATATATTGTGCTTAGGCAAAGCCCTAACCGGCGGCTATATGTCATTAGCGGCAACATTAACCTCTCACAAAGTGGCAGACACGATCAGCGCTTATAAGGGTGGAAACTTAATGCATGGACCAACTTTTATGGCAAATCCACTTGCTTGTTCTGTAGCTGTTGCCAGTTTAAATTTACTTCTAGACTCTGATTGGAAAACTATCATCGCTAATATCGAAAAACAATTATTGATTGAATTAATGCCTTGTAAAGAATTGGATAGTGTAGCTGACGTAAGAGTGAAAGGCGCAATTGGAGTCATTGAATTAACAACTGCTGTAGATATGGACAAAGTTCAATCAAGATTTATTGAGCTAGGTGTTTGGTTAAGACCCTTTGGAAAACTTATTTATATTATGCCTCCTTATATAATTAAGCCCGATGAGTTAACCAAACTGACCGATGCAATGATTTTAGTTGCGAAAGAGAATTAAATAATGACAAATAAAAAAATACTTTTTGTGTGCTTAGGTAATATTTGCCGCTCACCAACCGCTGAAGCAGTCTTTCGTAAACTTTGCTCTGCTCATATAGAACTTAAAAATAGTACGATTGATTCATGTGGTACTACTGGTTTTCATCAAGGGCAATGGTCTGATCCACGTTCTGTTTCTTCGGCACTTAAAAGAGGATATAATTTATCCTTAATTCGCTCTAGAAAAATATCCGTTGAGGATTTTAGAATTTTTGATTATATTTTAGCTATGGATTACTCTAATTTAGAGTCACTAAAAGACTTGGCAATCATGCATGATTTTCCGACCAATAATATTCATTTATTTTTAGATTTCGCTAATCAATCAAATATTAAAGAAGTACCAGATCCTTATTACGGAGGTGATAATGGTTTTGATCACGTAATTGATCTAATTGAGGATGC
>JBLIBL010000056.1:0-21177 GCA_047633355.1 Polaribacter sp. | reverse complement strand
CGACTATTTTACCTGTTGATCCGAGTGGTTTACTAAAAACCTCTAGTAAAATATTGTTAGAGTCATATTGACTGTGGTAGATTTAGTGAAAACGAGGAATTAATACTTCCTATACTCCAAATTATGTTGTCATTGAGTTGATATTAATAGAATGTCTGTAAAAAAATACTCAAATAAATATGAAACTTTTATGATTTTTTAATTGATTTTGTTATTTAAAAACACAGAACAAAGAGTTCTGCATAAAGTAGGGGGGCTTTTTATTCATAGCAACAAACGTAGTAGTAATAGTCTCTTATAGATAAAAATATTATTCAATTTTTTGCTACACTCCCGTATGATTAATTTTCCTGCTTGGCTTACATGACACATTACACCATTGGTATTGATACTGGCGGCACTTATACAGATGCTGTAGTTATTAAAAACAATCAAAATCAAAATAAGAACCTTAATGCTACAAATGCTGATAATTCCAGCAACATTCTTGCAAGCGTAAAATCATTAACCACACACGGTAATCTGGCCTTAGGTATAAGTGATGCCCTAACAAAAGCGTTAGAGGCTGCGAAAGAAACAACACAGGGTGAGTTTGAAGTTGATGAAGTTAGTCTGGTATCACTTTCAACGACTCTAGCAACAAATGCATTGGTTGAAGGTCAAGGCTCATCTCTGGGGGTCTTTACGCTAGGATTTAATCAGGCAATGATTGAAAGAACTGAAATTGCCAAAGCCATTCCTGATGCTTTATTACTGAATATTAATGGCGGCCATGTTTATACTGGTAGGGAACAACAACCTTTAGATGTTGAAGCGATTCGCGAAGCCTTGCAAGGTAACATGGGAAAAGTAGACTCCTTTGCTGTTGCTGGTCATTATGCTGTGCGTAATCAGGCGCATGAGCGACAAGCGCAGCAACTAATACAAGAAATTACTGGTGCAACAGTGACTGCATCTTGTGATCTTTCTGATTCATTAAATGGTCCTCGACGCGCATTAACTGCCGCATTTAATGCACAAATAGTATCGTTAATTGTACAACTTGAAAGTGCTGTTAGAGAATCGATGAATCAACTTGGTTTGACCGCACCGATTATGATTGTAAAAGGTGATGGTTCAATCGCTAGCGCTGATTCGGTTATGCAAACGCCAATTGAAACTATTCTATCCGGCCCTGCCGCAAGTGTTATTGGCGCGCGTTATTTAACTGGGGAAGCAGATTTTTTAATCTCTGATATTGGTGGAACTACCACTGATGTAGCCACAGTAATTGATGGTTGGCCGGCACTTAATGCTGCTGGTGCTGATGTTGGTGGATATCGTACTTTAGTAAAAGCCATCGACATGAAAACCATGGGACTGGGAGGTGATAGTGAAGTTGATATTGGTGAATTATTAAAACTATCTTTATTACCAAATCGTGCATTACCGTTATCAATGCTAGCTTCACGTTGGCCACATATCGAGAAAGAACTACAATTAGCGCTTATGGCTGAGAGTGGTATGCGTTCAGCGATTCAATATTTGTTGTTACAGCCCAGTGATTCCTCTGATTATAGTGAATATGAAAAAGAGTTTATTGGTTTGCTTAGTACTGAGAAACCTATTCTATATCGTAAAGTTATTGCTTCAGCTAAAGATCGTAGTTGTTTACGTCGTTTGATGAATCGAGGGGTAATAAGAATGTCTGGCTTTACTCCCAGTGATGCTGCGCATGTATTGGGTCACCAATCTCAATGGAATACTCAAGCTGCACATTATGCAGCTGAGCTTTTAGGGCGAGCCACAGGTCGTGTAATGGGTGCAGACAAAGTGGCTGTTCAAAACGAGATAAAAGCTTTAGCTCAAGAGGTTCATGATGCAGTTGTGGATAAGAGTACGCGTTTATTAATTAATCAACTGGCTGGAACAAAGTTTGGTCATGATGATCCTTTGATTGCTGCAGCGGCAAATGGCAGTTCAAAAATAAATGATTTACAAATACATTTGCATTCGCGATTACCTATCGTCGCTGTAGGTGGCCCAGCTAAAATATTCTATCCAAAAGTGGGAGAAAGATTAGGTCAAACGGTTATCGTGCCAGATTTCAGTCATGTGGCCAACGCCATTGGTGCGGCTGTTGGTTTAGTTAAATCATCGTGTAGTATTGAAATTACCTTACATGAGAATGGTAAGTTTTTGATTCATGCTAATGATGAAGTAATCAATGCTGAAACAGCTACTCAAGCTCTTGAGCAAGCCCGTCAAATTGCCATAGATTCTGTTAAACACGATATCCTAGAAAAAGGTGGGAAACCTAGTAAAGATAATGATGTTCAAGTGAATATAGAACGTGTTGATATTCCTGGTATGCAAGGTGACATCGGTTTAATTAGCGCCAAGGTCGTGGCTGAATGTGAAGGGATAGTTTATTTTACCTGTTGATCCGAGTGGTTTACTAAAAACCTCTAGTAAAATATTGTTAGAGTCATTTTGACTGTGGTAGATTTAGTGAAAACGAGGTATTAATACTTTCGATACTCATAAGCCAAGATAGTAGTTGGCAGAACCATCGCCTTTTTCAGATAATGTTTTAAGTATTTCTATAGTCTCGTCAAGCTTACCATGTTCTAATAAATCTATTCCAAGGAGCAATTCATCATTAGGGTTCGCCAGGATTGATAGAGAAAAAAATAGACAAATTAAAATATGTATAAGTTTCATTGTTAACCTTAGGGAATATAACGTTGCAAGCAAATGCGCGCGTTAGCGCGTTCAGCCCGCAGGGCGATTTTGCCTTGCCTTGTTGAACGAAGCCGCTAAGGCGGCAGAAACCCCTCTGTTCGACTGTACCTCTAATACATCTTCAACTCTGAGGATGATATTAGGAGAACAACATGAAACCAGATGACCAAGCTCGCTTCGATAGTTTGTATCAATCTTACCTCAATGAATTAACCTTACAAGGAACCAAAATTTCTTTCACTTTTGAATAACTATTTGATTGATTAGCCTTTTGAAATTCATCTACAAAAATGTAAAGGCGAGAATGTATTTGACCTTATTGGTACTTGTTTAACTGTTTTTATTTTATAAACAATAAGATGTAAGGATTATTTGTATTGTCAGAAAAATCACTTGCCGAAATATGTGAGAAGCTACTAAAAATTAACATGCTGACTGGCTGCTTTTTTACTTTTTGAGTGAGAAATGTTGATACCACCTTATTAACGCTTATCAGTCATTAACTGCTAAATGTTGAATAATATCTTCACACCTTCTGAGCAGAAGATGAACATCCTATATCAAGATCGTGAACATTTTGGTAGAGTAATTACATATGGTGGGGAATAACCAACTGTTAGGGCAATGTCCAATGAAAATTCGTGTACCTAATAAAAGTGATTTAAAAAAATAGAAGCTTTACTTACACAAGCAGCCTTACCTTATGAAGACTGTTGAGATCATTTAGATTCTTTTTTAGTAGTTGGAAGTGTTACCTAGTGGAAATTAATTCAGTTTAGAATCTCGTTGCACTTGCGACTTGAATTCAAGCCTATAAATAAGAAACTAACTATGAAAACAAAAAAAGAAATTGTAGAAAACTGGTTGCCCCGTTATACGGGGGTAGCCTTAGAGGATTTTGGTCAATATATATTACTGACTAATTTTCATAATTATATTGAAATGTTCGCTAAAAAATTTAACACTACTGTAAAAGGTGAAGACAAACCGATGCAAACTGCCACAGCCAATAATATTACCATTATAAATTTTGGTATGGGTAGTGCCATGGCGGCAACCGTTATGGATCTTCTCAGTGCTGTGTCGCCTAAAGCGGTATTATTTTTAGGAAAATGTGGGGGGTTAAAAAAGAAAAATAAAATTGGTGACTTGGTCCTTCCTATAGCTGGGATAAGAGGTGAGGGTACCAGTAATGATTACCTTCCTGCTGAGATTCCTGCACTTCCTTCCTTTCGTTTGCAGCGGGCAGTATCATCAGTCATCCAAAAGCAAGAGCTCGATTATTGGACTGGAACTGTTTATACCACTAATCGCAGAGTTTGGGAGCATGATGACGAATTTAAAGAGTATTTAAGAGTAACTCGAGCCATGGCTGTCGATATGGAAACCGCTACAATTTTTACAGTAGGATTTGTCAATCAAATTCCACGAGGAGCACTACTGTTAGTCTCTGATAATCCGATGACTCCCGATGGTGTTAAAACATCAGAAAGTGACAAACAAGTAACCTCTGACTATGTTATCAATCATCTACAAATTGGTATCGATTCATTGCTAGAACTAAGAGATTCAGGGGAATCCGTTAAACACATGCGATTTTCTGAAGATTAATACTAACTGGCTAAAACATTTTCTCCACACTAACTAAATTTTTAATTAATGCTTCTATATCATCAGAATCATTGTAAAGTCCGACAGAAGCTCTCAAGCAATGTTTAACGCCCAATGCCGTTAAACAAGGTTGAGAGCAATGATGCCCCGCTCTAACTGAAATCCCTGATTGAGCGAGTATAATAGCGATATCGTGGCAATGAATATTTTTGTGATAAAAACTAACAATGCTTGAGCTTTTGGGATGGGAAATAATCGTATAATTTT
This sequence comes from Polaribacter sp., assembly GCA_047633355.1. Lineage (GTDB taxonomy): Bacteria > Pseudomonadota > Gammaproteobacteria > Enterobacterales > Kangiellaceae. The sequence continues at coordinate 16,575 of JBLIBL010000056.1, read as the reverse complement.
GTAAATGATTAATTGCTTGATAAAGCTCTTTGGTTAACGCTTTTTCGTACTCGGCAATTTCTACTATTCCGATTGATTGAATAAAATCAATCGCATTACTCAATCCGGTTAAAGCAACCATGTTACTGCTACCAGCTTCTAGTTTTTGAAAACCATCTAGAAGCGAATAGTTATCCGATTCTACCCGTTTTACAATCCCGCCACCTAGCAAAAGAGGGAGTAAGTGATTTGGTTTTTTAGCATATAGTATTCCGGAACCACCAGATGCATATATTTTATGCCCTGAAAATGTATAAAAGTCACAATCGTATTTTTTCATATTAACCGCAACATGTGAAATTGCTTGAGCGCCATCGACTAACGTTAACACACCAACTTCTCTGGCTGTTTTGATAATTTGAGTTAAGTCATTTGTTAGGCCAATCACGTTAGAATAATGACTAAAAGCAACTAATTTACAATTATCATTTAACGATTTTTGGTAATCTCTTAAATCTAATTCACCATTCATTTTAATTGGTAATATATTCAATTTTGCACCGGTTTGCTGGCAAAGCCTTTGCCAAGGAAGTAAGTTTGCATGGTGTTCTAATTGCGTGACCAAAATGGAGTCGTTGGGCGTCAATGTCTTAGCGAATGAGTTGGCAACAAGGTTAATTGACTCAGTTGTTCCTTTTGTAAATATGACTTGCTCAGAATTGCAATGAATAAAATCAGCGATTTTTTTTCTACACTCTTTAATTACGAGAGTGGCCGATTCGCTTTGCGAGTAAGCACCTCTACCTGGATTTCCGCTCCCGTTAGATAAATACTGGCTAATCGCTTTGACTACAACTTGAGGAACTTGAGCTGTAGCTGCGGAATCAAGATAGTGAGTTTGAGATTTATTTAATGAGCAAAAATGATGCTTCCAAGGTGACTGCATGAATTGGAAAAGTATGTTGATTGAAACGTATCTTATCTTATCAGATTGTATAAATGACTTTGGGTTTATTTTTGTCAGTGGTATACGATAAAAAAATTAAACACAAATAAGCGAATTCAATAATTATGATGTGCATTGTTGAAATAGTGAACCGGCAAACCTAAGTCAATAATCGTAATTATTATTTTGATAAAAAAAGTTAGGGCAGTGTTAAATATAATTGTTGTTAATTGAATTATTTTTTAGACTAAAGTCGAAAGGAAAACTATTTTAATACTTGGTAGGTTTGACGAAGTTATTATAAATATCGGTTTCTAATAATTTAAATATAAAATAATTGTAACCAATAAGTTATATTCCAGTCTCCATAATATGTTTAGATATAACTTTCATATAGCTAACTTTTAACGATAAGTTAATCAGATGTTGTAAACTCACTAATGTATTGACCACCTTTTATTTTTACAATCAAACGAAGTTTTTGAGCTTGACCTGTGTTCTCAAAATTTTCACGAATGTGAGTATCAACATGCCAATAATATTTCGATTGAACCATTTCCATCATGTAAGCTTTTGATTCGTTATTACCATCCACCATGAACAAAGTAACTGAATCCATAGGATAGGTAGCATTTGCGGTGGTTTTACCTTCTTTGTCAAATAAATCCAACTTGAAGTCTCCCGATTCAAAGACACATCGATGCGCTACTACATTACATACTCCGGAAGGATGAATTTGAAAAAATCTATCAGTGAGAGCGTCTTGCTCAAGGTAATAATCCGAAGCTATATAACCAAGTATAATCAAAACCGGTGCAACTAAGACTGCCATTCTAGTATGTTTTTTCATAAATTAACTTCTTTTAAAGTGATCTGTTAGCGTGCTGTAAATATAATAATGTCTGACATTTTGTTAATCTTACTTAAGTTCCTAGTAAAAAAAAGCCCCCACGAATCGGAGCCTTTTTATCATCACTATTAGAGATTAGAGATTAGAGATTAGTGATTATGCGCAAAACCAGAACTTTTTGGAATTCTGAAGTTTTCAACCATCCTTTGTATATGCTCAGGAGCTGGACCAGTTTGCTTGCTAACAATAAATGCTACAGCAAAGTTAACCATTGCACCAACTGCACCGAAGGCATTGGGTGAAATATCGAAGAACCAATTAGGTCTCATTCCGCCAAGGAAAGAAGTCCCTGGAATGAACATGATTCCTTTATGTTGGAACACGTATAACATTGTGATTCCAATGCCAGATACCATTCCGCATACTGACGCTTGTCCACTCATTTTCTTAGAGAAAATACCCATCATTAAAGCTGGGAATATGGACGATGCAGCAAGCCCAAAGGCCAGTGCCACAGTCCCCGCGGCAAAGCCAGGAGGATTTAAACCGAGATAGCCAGCTACAATTATTGAAACAGTCATCACAACACGCCCAGCCATTAACTCATCTTTTTCTGAAAGGTCTGGTTTAAAAACTCCTTTCATTAAATCGTGAGAGATTGAGGAGGATATTGCTAACAGGAGTCCTGCAGCTGTTGACAATGCTGCGGCTAAACCACCTGCAGCAACTAAGGCGATAACCCAGTTAGGAAGGTTTGCAATAGCAGGATTGGCTAATACCATAATATCTCTATCTACTTTGACCATTTCATTAATTTTAGGGTCAGCAACATATTGTATTTTGCCATCACCATTTTTATCTTCAAATTTTAAAAGACCTGTTTTTTCCCAGTCTTTGAACCACTGTGGACGCTCAGAATATTCCAAGTTCTCACCAACTGAAGGTATAATAGTGTTTATTAAGTTGAATCGAGCCATTGCACCTACTGCAGGAGCTACGGTGTAAAGCAAAGCAATAAATACTAATGCATAACCTGCTGAAGCTCTTGCTGCTTTAACACTTGGCACCGTAAAGAAGCGCATGATAACGTGAGGTAAGCCTGCTGTACCAATCATTAACGATAGAGTGTAAGCGAACATATTTAATGTGCCGCCTAGATTATCAGTTGTATACTCTTTAAAGCCTAAATCAGTGACAACTAAATCAAGTTTGTCGAGTAAATACACACCACTTCCATCGGCTAACGTACTACCTAATCCCAATTGTGGAATTGGATTGCCAGTAAGCTGTAGTGAAATGAATACGGCTGGTATAGTGTAAGCAAAAATCAATACACAATATTGAGCAATTTGAGTGTAAGTAATACCTTTCATGCCGCCTAATACAGCATAAACCCAAACAACAGCCATTCCATAATAAATACCATGGTCATATTCAACTTCTAAGAATCTAGAAAATGCAACACCAACCCCTTTCATTTGGCCGATGATGTATGTCAATGAAGCGATGATTAAACACACAACAGCAACAATACGAGCAGTCTTAGAGTAGTAACGATCGTAAATAAACTCGGGAACTGTGAATTTTCCGTGTTTACGCATATAGGGCGCTAGTAACATCGCGAGTAGCACGTACCCCCCTGTCCACCCCATTAAGAATACTGAACCGCCGTAACCTAAAAAAGCAATAAGACCCGCCATAGAGATGAATGATGCTGCACTCATCCAATCAGCGCCGATTGCCATTCCATTTTGTATTGGTGTGATACCACCACCTGCTACGTAAAAGTCACTAGTTGATTTTGCTCTAGCGAACCAAGCAATGGCAAAATAAACCCCGAATGACCCAAATACTGCTATATATGTATATAACTTTAACTCATCCATTATGACTCCTCCACATCGTATTTTTTGTCAAGCTTGTTCATCTGTGCTGAATACCAGAATATTAAACCAACAAAGGTGTAAATTGAGCCCTGCTGTGCGAACCAGAAGCCTAATTTATAGCCTCCGATGCGAATTACATTGAGTTGTTCTACTAGCAACAACCCAAATCCATATGAAACAACAAACCATATGGTAAGGCATATGAATATCAGGCGTAAATTTTCCCGCCAATAGAAATTATTATTTTCCACTATGTCCTCCCGGATTTTATATTTTATTAATGACATCAGGTTAAACAGCGACTAGAGGTTTAAATTTAATTAAACCTCTAGTCAGTAATATAGCTAACCCCCCTGATAGGAGTAATTAGTAAGTATCAACTATCTGCTAACACTAGAAACTAATACTAATAGCTGAGTCTAAACTAACAATTTTTACATTTTGATTCAATTAAACTTTAGTCTACATAAGTGTGGTGTATGAGGCGGCTAAACAATCAAAAAATTGAGATTGCTAATTAGATCTAAGCGATAACTTGTAATCTTTAAATTAAGCCCCCATTTAAAACAATCACAAAAGAGTCGTATTCATAAAGGACAAAGATCAATTCTTGTGAATTCCATGTTATTTCTAGCCTTAATGAGGCTAAAGCTGTACAATTCCGCGATTAATTTTGTGCTAACCACTAGAATAATTTAGGTGGCTAATCTACGAAAAATAAGAAGCATTTCATAATTATAACTATTTGAAGTATTAGGGTTTTTTCATGTTTGGTAATGTTTTAACAAAAGTATTTGGCAGCCGAAACCAACGATTGCTTAAAGTGATGAATAAGCGTGTTGTTGTCATCAATGATTTAGCTCAATCTGCTGAAGACATGAGTGATGAAGAGCTTACTAGCTCAACCGTTAAGTTCAGAGAGCGTTTAGAAAAAGGCGAAGTGTTAGACGACATCTTAAACGAAGCGTTTGCGATTGTAAGAGAAGCAGGTAAACGTGTCTTAAATATGCGCCATTTTGACGTACAGCTGATTGGCGGTATGGTTTTAAATGACGGGAAAATTGCCGAAATGAAAACCGGTGAAGGTAAAACCTTAGTCGCGACCTTATCAGCTTATCTAAATGCTTTATCGGGTGAAGGTGTCCATATCATTACTGTGAACGATTATTTGGCACAGCGTGACTCAGATTGGATGGGACCTTTGTATCAATTCTTGGGTTTAACCGTTGGAGTGATTCTTTCTGGTCAGGATACCGAGCAAAAACGTGCCGCTTACTCATGTGACATTACTTTTGGAACCAATAACGAATTTGGGTTTGATTACCTTCGTGACAATATGGCTTTTTCAATTGAAGAAAAAGTTCAGCGTTCTCTCAACTACGCGATTATCGATGAAGTCGACTCGATATTAATTGATGAGGCAAGAACACCATTAATTATTTCAGGTTCAGTTGAAGATAGCTCTGAGCAGTATCGAGCGATTGATAAATTGATCCCTCATTTAGAAGTGCAAACAGATGAAGAAGATCAACAAAGCGGAGATTATTCAGTTGATGAAAAATCAAAGCAAGTTCATTTAAGTGAGCGTGGGCAAGAAAAAGTTGAGGAGCTATTAGTTAGTCATCAGTTATTAGCCGAAGGCCAAAACTTATATAGCGCGGCTTCAATTTCATTATTACACCATGTTAACGCTGCACTAAGAGCACACGTATTATTTAAAAAAGATGTGGATTATATTGTTGCGGATAATGAAGTGGTTATTGTTGATGAGCATACCGGGCGAACCATGCCGGGTCGTCGTTGGTCGGATGGTTTACACCAAGCAGTGGAAGCTAAAGAAGGCGTTAATATTCAAAATGAAAGTCAAACATTAGCGTCTATTACATTCCAAAATTTATTCCGTTTATATGACAAATTATCCGGTATGACGGGAACAGCCGATACAGAAGCATTTGAATTAAATCAAATTTATGGTTTAGAAGTTGTGGTAATGCCAACCAATCAAAAAATGCTACGTATGGATTTAGGCGATTTAATTTTCTTAACCAAACAAGAAAAATATTTGTCAATCATTGAAGATATATTAGAGCGCCGTGAAGCGGGTCAACCGATATTGGTTGGTACAGCATCAGTAGAATCATCAGAAATATTATCCAACGTTTTAAAAGAAAAGAAAATCAAACATCAAGTACTCAATGCGAAGTACCATGAAAAAGAAGCCGATATTATCGCGCAAGCGGGTCGTCCGGGTAGCGTCACTATCGCTACTAACATGGCTGGTCGTGGAACAGATATTGTACTAGGTGGGAGTTTGAAAGCGGATCTTGAAAAATTAAAGAAACCATCTGATAACCAAGTTAAAAAATTAACTCAAGAGTGGGAAGAGCGACACGAGCAAGTAATAAATGCGGGTGGTTTGTGTATTATTGGTACTGAACGACATGAATCTCGTCGGATAGATAACCAACTTAGAGGGCGTTCTGGTCGTCAAGGCGACCCTGGTTACAGTCGATTCTATTTGTCATTAGAAGATGACCTTATGCGTATATTTGCATCCGACCGAATGGCCGGAATGATGCAAAAAATGGGTTGGGAAGAAGGTGAAGCGATTGAACATAAGTGGGTTTCACGTGCGATAGAAAATGCACAAAAGAAAGTTGAAACACGTAACTTTGATATTCGAAAAAACCTATTGGAATATGATGATGTTGCTAATGATCAAAGAAAAGTAATTTACGAACAACGTTCAGAATTAATGGCAACCGAAGACGTATCTGAAACTATAGATTCTATTCGAGCAGACGTTTTAGATACAGTGATTAGTCAATATATTCCACCGCAAAGTATTGATGATATGTGGGATGTTTCAGGTTTAGAAGATCGTTTGAAATCAGATTTTTTAATCGATTTACCTGTTCAAAAATGGCTTAACGATGATGAAAATTTACACGAAGAGCCATTAAGAGAAAAAATAATTACGCTTTTAACGGAAGATTATAAAAGTAAAGAAGAGCAGGTTGGCGAAATTGTTATTCGTCATTTTGAAAAATCAGTGATGTTACAAAATTTAGACAGTCATTGGAAAGAACATTTAGCCTCAATGGATCATCTACGTCAAGGTATTGGGCTTAGAAGTTACGCGCAAAAAAACCCTAAGCAAGAATATAAGCGTGAAGCGTTTGAGTTATTTAGCGAAATGTTAGGTAACTTAAAGTTTGAAGTGATCTCTATTTTGTCAAAAGTTCAAGTGAAAGATCCAGAGGATGTCAATACGATTGAAGAACAACGCCGCCGTGAAGCGCAAACGAGAGATGTGAAATATGCGCACGAGCAAGGTTCTGCGATGGAACAACAGAAACAACAGCAAGCACAACAGCCGCATACCCCCTTCACCAGAGAAGGAGCAAAAGTCGGAAGAAATGAGCCTTGTCCTTGTGGCTCCGGTAAAAAATATAAACAGTGTCATGGAAAATTAGCTTAAAATTTTCATGGGATTGATTGCAATCAATGGATAGTGCAATCAAGGTTGTCGCCGGTATTATTTTAAAAAATAATACCCTTCTGCTAGCCAAAAGACCCATTGATAAACATCAAGGTGGTTTGTGGGAGTTTCCAGGTGGAAAAGTTGAGCGTGGCGAAACTAATGAAAATGCACTCATTAGAGAATGTTTAGAGGAATTAGGCATCAAAATATTTAGTCCTCAATATTTTGATAAAGTAGATTTTGATTACAGTGATAAAAAAGTTTCCATTAGTTTTTATACGATTTCAAATTTTTCTGGTAAAGCTAAAGGTAACGAAGGACAAGAAATTACTTGGGTCAATCAAGCAGAATTAAAAAAGAAACTTTTTCCTGAAGCAAATAAATTGATTGTTGATAAACTAATTAAAAATAATTTTTCATTGTTTCGTGTAAAACAGTCTAAAAAATAAAGTGTAAAACATGATCGAATCAACCAGCATAAAAGAAAGAATCAAAAGCCTACAGAGTCGTAAAGAGACACTCAGGGGGTACCTTTGACTACGATGTCCGTAAAGAAAGACTCGATGAAGTTGAACATGAATTGGAAGTCCCTGAAGTTTGGAATGATCCAAAGCGAGCTCAAGCGTTAGGTAAAGAACGTTCTGATTTAGAAATTATTGTAAATACCATTGATAAACTAGAAGATGGTTTGGGCGACGCACTAGAATTAATAGAGATGGCAGTTGAGGAAGATGATCAGGATAGCGTTGATGAATTGGTTGCTGAACTAGATAATCTTGATCAACAACTGATTAAATTAGAATTTAGACGTATGTTTAGCGGTAAAATGGATGCTGAAGATGCTTATATAGATATTCAATCTGGTTCGGGTGGAACTGAAGCTCAAGATTGGGCTGAAATGATACTGCGCATGTATTTACGTTGGTGTGAGAGTCGCGGATTTACAGCACAGATTATTGAATTATCTAATGGTGATGTTGCTGGAATAAAAAGCGCGACCATCCAAGTGAAAGGCGAGTATGCTTTTGGATGGTTGAGAACAGAAACAGGTGTACATCGTTTAGTTAGAAAGTCACCTTTTGACTCCGGCAGTCGTCGCCATACCAGTTTCGCCAGTGTATTTTGCTATCCAGAAGTCAATGACGATATTGATATTGTCATCAATCCAGCTGATTTGCGAGTGGATACCTATCGCGCAAGTGGAGCAGGTGGACAGCACGTGAATAAAACTGATTCCGCAGTTAGATTAACTCATATACCCACGAATACTGTCGTGCAATGTCAAAACGACAGGTCACAGCATAAAAATAAAGATCAAGCAATGAAGTTATTAAAAGCGAAACTTTATGAGCTAGAAATTCAAAAACAAAATGATGAAAAACAAGTCATGGAAGAAGCTAAATCGGATATCGGATGGGGAAGTCAAATTCGATCTTACGTGTTAGATCAATCAAGAATAAAAGATTTAAGAACGGGCTATGAGTCAAGTAACACACAAGCGGTTTTAGATGGTGACTTAGACGGTTTTATTGAAGAGTCTCTGAAAGCTGGACTATAAAGTTCAAATTAAAAGACCAATTAAAAATTTATTATTAACAATATAAGAAATATGATTATGAACAATAATGAAAATACAAACATTCGATCGGAAACTAACCCAATTGAAGATAATAAATTAGTTCAAGAGCGAAAGGATAAGTTAACGTCTATTCGTGAAAACTGTGACTCTAATGGTTACCCTAATCATTTTAAACCAGAAAATCATACCCAAGATATTCAAGATGAATTTGTAGGTAAAGATAAAGAAACAATTTTAGAGATGAATAAAATTGTTAGTATTGCCGGACGCATTATGGCAAAGCGAGGACCCTTTTTTGTTATTCAAGATATGAAAGGTCGTATTCAAGCTTATGCGAGTAAAGATGCGCAAAAAGCGATTAAAGAAAAATGGAGTGGACTCGATATAGGAGATATTATTGGCGTGAGAGGCCAATTAAAGTTGTCTGGTAAAGGTGATCTATTTGTCAGTATGGATGAATATCATTTACTCACTAAATCACTTAGACCACTGCCAGAAAAATTTCTTGGTCTTAAGGATCAAGAAATCAAGTATCGTCAAAGATATATTGATTTAATTACTAATGAAGAAACTCGTAAAACATTTAAAATTCGTAGCCAAGTCATCGAAAGTATTCGACGCTTTCTAGTCGCACGTGAGTTTATGGAAGTAGAAACACCTATGCTTCAAGTGATACCGGGTGGCGCGGTGGCAAAACCCTTTGCAACTCATCACAACGCGATGGATATTGATATGTACTTACGTATCGCACCTGAACTTTATTTAAAAAGATTGGTTGTTGGTGGGTTTGACAGAGTTTTCGAAATCAACCGTAATTTTAGAAATGAAGGTTTATCCACACGCCATAATCCAGAATTTACCATGTTAGAATTTTACCATGCGTATGCCGACTTTAATGATTTGATGAATCTTACTGAAGATATGCTTCGTACTGCAGCTGAAGAAGTATTAGGAAGTGCAATCGTGACTAACACAGTGAAAGATTCTGAAGGTAACGTAACAGAAACCGTCGAATATAATTTTGCTTCAAAATTTGAACGGCTATCTATGATTGATGCGATTCTTAAATATAACCCTGAGTTTGATGCGTCTGTTTTTTCGGAGCCGGAAGAAAATTTCGAAAAGATTAAAGAATATGCAAAAAAAGTTCATCTAAAAGAGCCTGTGGTTGATGGCATTTGGGGACCTGGAAAATACATTTGTGAGATATTTGAAGAAACTGCTGAACATTGTTTAATTCAACCTACGTTTATCACTGAATATCCTTGGGAAGTATCACCACTTGCAAGAAGGAATGATAAAAACTCGTTTATAACTGACCGTTTCGAGTTTTTTGTTGGTGGTCGAGAGATTGCCAATGGATTCTCTGAGTTAAACGATTCAGATGATCAAGCCGCTAGATTTAAAAAGCAAGTTGAAGAAAAAGATGCAGGTGACGATGAAGCGATGCATTTTGATGGTGATTATATTACCGCTCTAGAGTACGGCTTACCTCCAACGGCCGGTGAAGGAATCGGAATCGATCGACTGGTAATGTTGTTTACTGATTCACCCACGATAAAAGATGTGATATTGTTTCCGCATATGAAGCCTCAAGGCTAAATTTTAGACTTTATAAAAGGACAGAAAATTTAATTACAATGAGTAAATTTTCAAATAAGAAGGACATTCTAATTGTAGGAGATATTCAAAATTTGGATATCTCGATACAGTCTCATTTGAAAACTTTAACTTGTTGTTATAGTAAAGATATCTCAGAAGTAAATTCTCATAAGCAATATTCTAGCATCATTTTTTGCCCTCAAAGTATTTTCGTAATAGATAAAAAGAAAAATGCAGATATCGCAAACCGTGATTATTTTTATGTCTCTTTTTCTGATACGGCGAAGGGAGACATTGGAGTTTCTGGTTCGCCTTCTTTAGCTGATTTCAAAGCTAATCTTGCTTCAGCGTTAGCGTATCATAATGCTAGAATTAGTTTAAGAAAAGTCGAAAAGCTCCATTTGTTGGCAAGTAAAGAAAGAGAAAATTTAAGTGCGATTGGGTTCGCTCTAAGTGCCGAAAAAAATCTTGATAAACTATTAACAATGGTACTTAAAGAAGGGCGTTCGCTTGGTCGTTGTGAGGGAGCTTCACTCTATTTAATTGGAAGTAAATTAGACGAAAATAGTAAATCTAAAACGATTAAAGAGCTGGTTTTTAAACTGACACAAAATAGCAAAATCAGTTTTGACTTTAAAGAAGCAAGGTTCCCTCTAACTAGTCATTCTCTGGCTGGTTACGTAGCACTAACAGGCGAAATTTTAAACATACAAGATGTCTATAAGTTGGATGACTCATATCCATTTTCCTTTGATAAAAGTTTTGATGAAAAGGTCAAATATCGTTCAAAAGAACTGCTTGTTTTACCTATGAAAAATCATAAAGGTAAAGTGATTGGCGTTTTGCAGTTTGTCAATAATTTTGGACAATCTCCTTTCGTAAAAGAAGAGTTATCAACCCATAATATTGGTTTTTCAAAGCTTAAGCAGGGATTACTTGAAGGTCTTGCTAGCCAGGCTGCCGTAGCGATTGATAATTCTAATTTAATCGAAAATATACATAATCTATTTGAAGGATTTGTTTCAGCTTCTGTTAATGCAATTGAATCCCGAGATCCAGTTACCAGCGGTCACTCTTTTAGAGTTGCTGAACTAACAACGGGCCTAGCTAAAATGCTTGATAAAGAAGTCGATGGATTACACAAAGAAATCAGCTTTAACAAAGAACAATTACAAGAAATTCGATACGCATCACTTTTACACGATTTTGGTAAAGTTGGTGTTAAAGAGAATGTATTACTCAAAGCGAATAAATTACATAGAAGCCGTTTCCAATATTTAGAGCTTAAATTGGATTGGCAAAAACAGATTTTAGAAAAAGAGTTTTTTAGGCAAATCCTAAAGAGTGCAAAGTATTCTAGAAGTGTTGCGTCGCACCAAAATCAAATTCTTGGTGCTAATTATAAACAATCGAGTGCGTTTAAGGATCTGACGGAAAAACTAAAAAAACTAGATGGATTTAAGCTTCTTCTAGCTCAAGCAAATAAGCCTACAATTCTCGAAGAAGAAACCGCTGGAGGCTTGTCGAAAATGGCTGATTACACAATGCATTCTGATTTTCCCTATACAAATAAGCTAATCAGTCATTCCGACTTTCTATCACTTTCTATTTCAAGAGGTAGTTTAACGGAAAAGGAGCGTTCAGAGATACAATCACACGTTACTCACACACAAACATTTTTAGAACGAATCCCTTGGACCGAAGAACTCGCAGGAATACCTAAAATTGCAGGGGCGCACCATGAAAAGCTTGATGGAACGGGCTATCCATTTGGATTAAAACGAGATCAGATCCCTCTGCCAAGCAAAATAATGACTATCGCCGATATTTATGACGCTTTAACCGCACAGGACAGACCCTACAAAAAAGCGCTGCCTATCAATATCGCATTGGATATTTTGAATGACGAAGCAAAAAAAGGTAAAATAGAAAAAAGTTTACTGAATACATTTATTGAAAGTAAGATTTACCAGTGTATTAATGTTTAATTAATAATCAATTGAAGAGTCCTGACTTTTTCTAATATCACTACTATTATTGCAAGAAGACTACTATTATTCCAAGAGACTACAATTATTCCAAGATCACTACTAGATTCAGTCTATTAAGTAAGCCAATAAAACGACCACTCTCTGGTCTGAGCACTTGCCTTTTTAACGCTAATGAGAGAGGATTGTGTTATTAGCATCAAATATACATCCGTTTTATGTGGGCGGCTTGTTCAAATTTAAGCTAAAGCTCATATAAGTGCTGATTTTATAAAACTAGTACAATAAAAACATAACTAATTTAAAACACCTTTATATGATATACATAGAGAAATAACCGGAGATTTTCATGAAAAAACCTAACTTTTTACTCTCACTAGCCTTAGGTACAGGTTTAACCTTTGCCATGATAGGATGTTCGTCAGATTTCGTAGACGAATCAGTTGTAGTAGAACTTCCTCCTCAACCAGCTCGTATGACCTTAAATTATGCTCTCAGTACTGGCGATATACCGTTACCTAATGATTTATTGTTTGGTGGCAGCACTGATTTAACTTTGAATATTCCAACATTAGATGATGCTAATTTTGCGGACCCATCGGCTTCTTTAAGTACGCTTGATGGATGGTCTGCAGTCGCACCATTTGCAATTAACTTTTCAAGCAGTGATGCCAACTTGGCGTTAGATGGCTCTTCGATTGTAGCGGGTTCTACTATTCGAGTTTTTAAAGTTAACGTATTTAGACCGGACATAAATTTTGGTTTAGTGGATGAAAATGGCGAAGCATTACCAAACGCAGGCGTGATCGTGCCGTCAGGTCCGGTTACAAGCGTTGATAGAGAGTTAGTTGGCGGACTTGAATATGTTGTGGTCCAAGCTTCAGCTACCAGCATAGCAATCATACCTACAGTTCCTTTTGAACAGCAAGCATCATACATGGTTTTGGCTTCAAACGGATTACTTGATACCGACGGGCTAGCTGTTTTAAATGCGCTTGAATTCGGAATTGTTAGGTTACCAGTACCACCATCTCAAGCTGCACTAATACCAGTACATGGGCTAGTTAATGCAATGATTAACGCTGCTAGTGCTGCCGATGCAACGATTAATTTTAGCAATACAATTGTTGCTTATCAATTTACAGTTCAATCGGTTGGGGCTGTGATGGGAACCGCAAAATTGGCTCATGTAGACGGAGCGGTAGCTACCGCTGTTGGCACGGCACAAGCTTTAGGTTCGCCGGTAACTGGAGCGTTAACAGGAGACTTTACTTTTTTAGTTGATACCACTCCATTTACGGGAGCTGGGCTAGCAGATTTATATAAAGGTTCGTTAACTAATATCTCTTATCTGTTAAGTGCACCAACCGAAGAAAATCCTGCGGCTCCTTTAAATCTCCATTGGAAAGCTGCTGAAGAATTACCAATAGGACCAGAAGGAGCTTTAGTTCCTAATCCTTTCGGAGACAACCTATCTTACGCAAACGTGCTACCTAGAGTAAATGGTTTAGAAACGGCTCCTTTATTGGTTGCAATGCCAAAAACGGCAGCATGTCCAAAGCCTGAAAATGGTTATCCAGTGACTATTTTTCAACATGGAATTACATCTAATAGAACCGCTATATTAGGCTTGGCTGATACACTGGCTTTAGCTTGCCGCGCGACCGTATCAATGGATTTACCGCTTCATGGTATTGCTGAAGACAACGCAGTCCATCAAGGACTACTTGCGTTAGGCCTCGGTGGTTTATTTACCGGATATACAGAAGGTGGTTTACGCGAAAGAACATTTGGTATGGATTTTTTAGATAACGCAACAGGCGCACCCACTGCAGATGCAGAGACTGGTTTACCAGGTGATGGGATCCCCGATAGTTCAGGCGCGCATACTATTAATTTAGCCTATCTATTAACTGCTAGAGATAATAATCGTCAAGCTATTCTTGATATATTGCGTCTTGAGCAAGCGATACAATTTATGGATATTGATGGAGATGGAGTACCTGACTTTGATGCGAGTGATTTAGCATATATAGGACATTCTTTAGGTGGTATCGTTGGTACTGGCGTTGTCGCTTATTCAGGTACCAATACATTCTTAGGAGCTGATGGTGCACCATCAATTAAGTCTGCTGCTCTAGTCAATCCTGGAGGTGGAACGATCGCTATGCTGTTAGCTTCGCCAACTTTTGGGCCAGGAATACGCGCAGGTTTATCGGCTGCATTTGGATTAGCACAAGATACAGCAGAATTTTCAGCCCAATTAGCCGCTTATAGTTTTGCAGCACAAACTATTGTTGATTCTTCTGACCCTGTTAACTTGGCAGCACATGCTGTAACAAATGGTATTCCGACTCTATTGATGGAAAATATTGGTGATACAGTAGTTCCTAACTCTGTTGCAACAGCACCTTTGTCCGGAACTGAGCCTTTAAGCAGAGCCTTAGCGCTAACAACTTTATCAGCAACTGAAGTTGGAGAAGTGGTTGAAAATAGTCGATTATTTAGTAAAATAAATATCGGTGGGCATGGTTCAATTCTAATTCCTGATGACGCTACGGCTGAAATGCAATCCCAAGTTTTAAGTTTTCTTGCATCTGGTGGTACTTCTGTAACTGTTAATGATCCAAGCCTATTGGCGGAGTGAATTAAGAAATAATTACGGTTTTAGAAAATAATAAAATAGTTTTAATTAGCCTTCGATGTATCGAAGGCTTTTTTATTTCTAGCAGGCGATAACTTTATGTTAAAGAAAATCATAGTGACTTTATGTTAAAGAAAATCATAGTGACTTTAATTGTGAGCATTTTAATCCTGTTTGCACTAAGTTTTATCTATATTCAAACAAAAGCGCCGACAAGGGATGGAAAGGTAAAACTAAAAGGGTTAACAGAAGAAGTTAGCGTTCTTTACGATCTTTACGGCATTCCTCACATTACCGCGAAAAACGATACTGATTTATATAAAGCATTTGGATATGTTCACGCACAAGATCGTCTATTTCAAATGGAAATGATGCGCCGATTGTCGCAAGGAAAACTAGCTGAAGTTTTTGGTGAAAAACTAGTTGACGTGGATAAACTTTTTAGGACATTAGGACTAGAGGTTTACGCAAAAAGATGGCTAACAGCTATTGAAAGCCGCGGGAATTCTGAATTACTTAATATGTTGGATAACTATTTAGCGGGCGTTAATCATTATGTGATGAATGGACAATCACCGATTGAGTTTGATCTGCTGAATTTTCCCTTGCATATTTATACTAAAGAAGATATCGCATCTATTGCAGGATATATGGCTTTCTCCTTTGCCTTTGCGATTAAAGATGATTCGTTGGTTGATCATATTAAGCAAAAATTAGGTAAAGATTATTTGGTCGATTTGGGTATAAATTACACACCAGGATTTGAACAGATACCTGTTGACCCAATTAAAAGTAAATTACTCACAGAAAAGGTCACTCAGGTATTAGAAGAGTTGACAGGAATAGCATTATTTCACGGAAGTAATAGTTGGTTAGTTTCACCCCAAAGAAGCAAGTCAGGTAAAGCTATTTTGGTAAACGATCCTCATATAGGATATAGCCAGCCGAGTGTATGGTACGAGGCTCAGTTAAAGTCAGATAATACCGATATTTATGGTCACTTTTTAGCTTTAACGCCTATGCCTCAATTAGGTTTTAATAAAGATATCGCATGGGGATTAACCATGTTTGAAAATGATGATATGGACCTTTACGCAGAAAAAGCTAATCCAAAAAATAATCAACAATATTGGGCAATTGACCATTGGCAAGATTTTGACTCTAGAATTGAAATTATTAAGGTGAAAGAACAAAAAGCGATTAAATATGAAGTTAGAGAAAGCCGTCATGGACCTATTATTAATTCAATCTACGAAAGTAATGAGCGCTTCACCAATGCAGTAACGGAAAAAGTACAACCAATTGCATTATGGTGGGTATTTAAAAATACAGATAATCTCGTTATGGAAGGTTTCTTCGATTTACCACGAGTGAAAACTGTAGAAGAAGCATCGGTAGTCGCCTCAAAAATTCATGCACCGGGATTAAATTTAATGTTTGCTAATGCAAAGGGTGATATTGCCTGGTGGGCATCAGCAAGATTGCCAATCAGACCAAAGCATGTCAATAGTAAAATGATTTTAGATGGTGCAAGTGGCAAAGATGATATTTTGGGTTATTATGATTTTGAGCGTAACCCAAAAAACATCAACCCTGAAAGTGGTGTTTTGTATTCAG